>CACOKG010000007.1 GCA_902627745.1 uncultured Pelagibacteraceae bacterium
CAGCTTCAACAGTTAAAGCGCATAAATCTTCTGGTTCTAAGTTATGTAGGCTATTTTTTCCACAAGCTCTTGCAAGTGTTTGTGCCTCTAATGTCATTACTTTTAAGTAATTTGTGAGTTTTTTTCCAGCTTTAACAGGATCTAATCTTTTCATTAATTTTGGATTTTGAGTTGATATGCCTGCAGGGTCGTTACCTTCGTGCCAATCATCATAAGCTCCCGATGTTGTTCCAAGTTTTTTATAGTCATTTTCCCATTTTGGATCATTATCTCCGATTGCAATCATTGCTGCACTTCCAATAGAAACAGCATCTGCTCCAAGTGCGAGTGCCTTAGCAACATCAGCGCCATTTCTTATGCCTCCTGAAATTACAAGCTGTACTTCTCTATGAGCATCTAAATCTTGCAACGCATCTACTGCTGGTCTAATACAAGCTAGCGTGGGTTGTCCAACATTTTCAATAAAAACTTCTTGAGTTGCTGCAGTACCTCCTTGCATCCCATCAAGCACAACGACATCAGCTCCTGCTTTAACAGCTAAGGCAGTATCGTAATAAGGTCTAGCACCTGCAATTTTAATAAATATTGGAACTTGCCATTTTGTAATTTCTCTTAACTCTAATATTTTAATTTTTAAATCATCTGGACCTGTCCAATCTGGATGTCTACAGGCAGATCTTTGATCAACACCTTTTGGCAATGTTCTCATTTGAGCAACACGATCATTTATTTTTTGGCCCAATAACATTCCACCACCACCTGGTTTTGCTCCTTGACCAATAACTACTTCTATTGCATCAGCTTTCCTCAAGTCATCTGGATTCATTCCATATCTTGAGGGTAACAATTGATAAACTAGATATTTAGATTGACCTCTTTCTTCAGGTGTCATACCACCATCTCCAGTGGTTGTTGAAGTACCTGCAGCACTCGCACCTCTACCTAAAGCTTCTTTAGCAGGTCCAGATAAAGCACCAAAACTCATACCCGCAATAGTAATGGGAATATCTAGTTTCAAAGGCTTTTTTGCGTATTTAGTGCCTAAAGTAACATTTGTTGTACACTTTTCTCTATACCCTTCCAAAGGATACCTAGACATTGAAGCTCCTAAGAATAATAAATCATCAAAGTGTGGTAATTTTCTTTTAGAACCACCTCCTCTAATATCATAGATACCAGTAGCTGCAGCTCGTCTTATTTCTGAATTTGTGTATTCATCAAAAGTCCAGGATTGTCGTGGGTGGGTTTTAATTTTTTTTTTCATTATTAATAACTATTGTCAATTTTGAAATTATATAATTTTCTTGCTGATCCATATCTTTTAAAGCTTTCAGCTTTAAAATTTTTGATTTCAGCATCTTTTAAAAACTTTTTTAATTTATTTAAGTGTTTTTTATCCATTTTTTTTTCAATACAATCAGCACCTAAAGACTTAACTTTACCTCTGATATAGATATTTGTTTCATATAAACTGTCTCCTAATGCCTCACCAGCATCACCACAAACAATTAAATTTCCAGATTGAGACATAAAACCAGACATATGACCAACTGAACCTTTTACCACTATATCAACTCCTTTCATAGAAATTCCACATCTTGAGCTAGCATCTCCGTCAATAATCAAAAGCCCTCCATGGGCAGTTGCACCGGCAGATTGTGATGCGTTTCCTTTTACATGAACTTTTCCAGACATCATGTTTTCTGCCACACCTGTTCCAACATTACCTTCAATTGTAATATTTGCTTTTTGATTCATTCCGGCACAATAATATCCCACATGACCTTTAATAGTTACATTCATTTCATTATTCAAACCTGCGCATATCGCATGATTTCCCTCAGGATTGATTATTGTAAAATCCCTTTCATTTTTCTTTCTGTCCAAATTTTGTAATTTGTCATTTACATTTCTAAGATTAAGTTTTTTTAAATCTAGTTCCATTAACTACCCCATGAATAAACTACACCAGGTTCTGGCTCAAAAATTTTTGCATCATTCACTCCTGGTAAGTGAGCCATAGCTTGAAATTCAGATGCTATAGCAACATAGTCATTAGTTTCAGCTATTACTGCTGGTTTACATGCAATTTCATCACGAAGTACTGCAAAGCCATTTCTTGTACCAGTAATAAAAGTATAAAAACCATCCAAATCTCTCAGGCCATCATTTAAAGTTTCTTTTAGATTTTTTTTATTAGCTAAATGATTTGAAATGTATCCTGCTGCAACCTCTGTATCATTTTCAGAGTCAAAATTGATACCCTTTTTTTTTAATTTTCTTCTAAGGTTATTATGATTAGACAAAGATCCATTATGAACCAAACATTCATCCTCTCCAGTAGAGTAGGGGTGTGAGCCATCTGTAGTAATAGCACTTTCAGTTGCCATTCGTGTATGACCTATTGCATGTGTTCCAGAATAATTGTTAAGATTAAATTTTTTAACTACATCATTTGGGCTTCCAACTTGTTTAAATATTTCAATTGATTTTCCATAACCAACTAGAGACGTGTTTTTGAAATGATCTTTTAATATTTTTAAAACATCGTTTGCTTTCTTTTTTGTTCTTAAAATAACATGATCTGAATTCTTTCTAATATCAGCATCATCTAAATATTCACTTAATTCTTTTTTAAAATTTTCGTAATCTAAATTATTGATACATATTGAATATTTTAATTTTTCTCCTTTTTCATCATTGTAAATCGCAAAACCAGCACTATCAGGACCGCGAGAACCCATATTGATTAACATCTCAGCCAACAATGATCCAAGAGAGTTGTTTAACTTTTCATTTTTTAAATAAATTCCAACAATTCCACACATGATATTTCTACTTAAAAAGAGATATTAAAAAATCTTTATAGTAAATTAGATTTACAACAATGATTAATATGACCGCAAGTATTGCTCCATATTTAGCTTTTGGAAAAGCTACACCACGCATCTTTCTAGGTCTTAATTCCTCATTATTATTCTCGTCAGACATTTTGATTTTTTAGATTAAAAAGGGCGCTACAAATAAATGTAGCGCCCAAATTTTAGTTTGTATTACCAATCAGTAATATTGCTTTTGTGGTCGTTTGCACCATGTCTTTTCCTCGCTAATCTTTCAAGCTCATCACTTTCAGATCTTGAAGTTAACACATGCCAACCAACCCACAAAATAATAGCAAGTATTACTAGTAAGCCTTCACTAGATCCAGCACCAGGATAAACAGCACCTGCAACTTGATCTGCAGGCTTGTTTAGGTGATCAATCCAGTTTGTAACTGTCGCCATATTTTCCTCCTTTACCTGGTTGCGGACGCAACTGCTTTTTCATCTGATTTAGCAGTCTCCATTATTTCATAGTCTAGTCCAGCTATTTCAACTTCACGCGGAATTCTTAGTTTACCCATTCCGTGTAAAACTTTAGCTATGACATAACCTGGTATTAGTCCAAGAACTACGAACATTATTAATGCCCCTAGGAATTGTCCTAATGGATTAATAGAAGCATAAGTAGTTCCATCCCACATAGCTCCAACACTGTATCCAGATGCCGGGTAACCATTTAAGACAAATCCACAAATTACTAGACCTATAAATCCAGCATAACCATGTACGGCAACTGCACCAACTGCATCATCAATTTTGAACTTACGTTCAACCCAATAATGAAGTTTGTATGAAATTACAACACCGATCATACCTATGATCATTGCTTGAATTGGATGATATAAATCATTTCCAGCTGAAGCACATATGATACCTGCTAGACCGCTAGAGTAAGTCCAGAAAGGATCTCCTTTAGCAATCCAGTATCCAGCTAATAAGCCTCCTGATAATGACATCAAGAAGTTAAAAGTAATACCACTTAGTGTAGTAGGCGTTACATAAATGTTTGTTGCTGTCCAATATGATATACCTTCCATACCGTACTCAGGTCCAAGATCAAATATCGGTATATTACATGCCGCATAGAATCCCCAAAAGCCAGTATAAATTAGAAACAATCCAATTGTTACTAGCCAAGGATTTCTTGGTCCAATATTTCTTGGTTCGCCACTTGATGAGAATTTTCCAATTCTCGGCCCTAAAACCATTAGAACTCCTAAAGCAAATCCACCTGCAATCGCATGAATTACTCCTGATGCATAAGCGTCATGATATCCTAAAAGTTTTAACATCCATCCATCAAAGTGCCATCCCCATGCAGCATCAATTACCCAGAAAACAGAACCAATTGCAATTGCTAAAATACCAAATGCAAAAGTTGTTATCCTCTCAATAATTGCTCCTGAAACGATAGATGCAGCAGTCCAAGAAAATAATAAGAATGCAGCCCAGAAAACACCCGAAATGTGGTCCCCTAAGTTGACAGCCATTAATTGACTTGTTGCTACATAAAATTTAGCACTGAATGCCGAGTCATCGGTAATCAATGCGGTACTTTCATTCATTATTGATGGTGCTAATCCAGGTCCTGTCGGAAAAGCCCAATAAATCCACCAACCAAATAAAAACCAAGTTACTGTTACCAATGGTATCAGCATTGTATTTTTCATAAGAGTATGTTGATGGTGTTTGTAACGAGATGCTCCAACCTCATACATACAGAATCCGACGTGAATTAAAAACATCAGAACCACTGTTACCCAGTAGTAAAACTCTGTAAATATAGTAGTAAGAGCAGCTAACTGATCAGTCATAGTCTCTCTCCATATTAGTTTTAAAAAGCCTATTAAATTTTTTAGGAAGTGACAAATAAAAGAATGATAAAAAACGTAACAATGGCGTAACGTTTAAAATTAAAATCAACTATTGATTGTGTAATTAAAATTTAAGGTAGGCTTTTTTCAAATCAACAAGAGGATGTTTAGGAGACATTTGAAATTTGACCAAAAGCTCTCTGGCTATCATATCTCTATCTTGCTGATTGTTTGGTAACTTAATTGATTTTGGAATAGTTACCCAACCATTTGCATTTCGGCAAAAAACAGCTGGTCTATCCTCTTCGTAACCCATATGAACATCTTCTAACCAATTTAGATCATCCCAACCCATCGCCTCAATATATTTTTCAAGAAACGGAGTAATTTTACTATAATCTGGTAGTAGGTTCACGTCATATCGGTAACCAATTGATTGACCGATCATTTTTTCTCTGGCTGTTTCTTTTTTCTTTCCTAATTGACCTTTAATCTCTTTAGTCTTTGTTAATGATTTACTTTTTTTTTTAGCCATAATCGAAATTATATTTTGTGATAATTGTCAACTCCAACTGTGTAGTTTGTTCCAGCAAGAGGAACCTTAGCTAATGCTGAAGCTTCAGATGTTAATGCAGCTAAATCTTCTGGTTCTAAAGAATGTATATTTGTTTTTCCACAAGCTCTAGCTAACAATTGTGCCTCAAGCGTCATCGAATGCAAATAATTGTAAACTCTGATCGCAGCATCATCAGGATTTAATCTAGCTCTTAATTTAGGATCTTGAGTTGCTACACCAACTGGACATCTTCCTGTATGACAATGATAACACTCACCAGCTTTAACACCCATCTCTTTTTCAAAGTTAGCTTCAGGAATGTCTTTATTGCAATTTAAAGCGATCATAGATCCAGTTCCGATTGCTATTGCATCAGCACCTAGCGCTAACGCTTTTGCCATATCAGCACCATCTCTTACACCACCCGCATAAATTAAGGTTACTTTTCCTGTCTTTCCAACATCATCAATAGCTCTTCTAGCTTCTCTGATTGCAGCAATTCCTGGAATACCTGTGTTTGCAGCAGCAATGTGAGGACCTGCTCCAGTTGATCCTTCCATACCATCTAGATATATAGAGTCAGGATCACATTTTGCGGCCATACGAACATCATCATAAACTTTTGATGCACCTAATTTTAATTGAATAGGAACTTTATTTTTTGTTAATTGTCTTAATTCTTCTACTTTTAAAGCTAAGTCATCTGGACCTAGCCAGTCAGGATGTCTTGCTGGAGATCTTTGGTCAATACCTGAAGGTAGTGATCTCATTTCTGCTACTTGGTCAGTTACTTTTTGACCCATTAAATGACCTCCCATACCAACTTTTTGACCTTGACCAATAAAAACCTCTATTCCGTCTGCAAGTTGTGCATGATGCGGGTTAAATCCATACCTTGATTGAATACATTGGTAGAACCATTTTTCAGAATATCTTCTTTCATCTGGGATCATTCCACCTTCGCCAGAACATGTTGCGCTACCAGCCATTGTTGCACCACGTGCTAAGGCAGTTTTTGCTTCATAAGACAAAGCTCCAAAACTCATACCAGTTATGTAAACAGGTATATCTAATTCTATGGGGTTCTCACATCTTGGACCAATAACAGTTTTTGTTTCACATTTTTCTCTGTAACCCTCAATAACAAATCTTGTTAAAGTTCCAGGAAGAAAAACAAGATCATCAAATGTAGGAATTTTTTTCATTAATGCCATTCCTCGCATTCTGTATCTTCCTAATTGTGATTTAATATGAATATCGTCTATTACATCAGGAGTAAAAATTGCATTATGGCCAAGTAAACTTTTGTTTCTTCCGCCATTATTATTTAAATGTACATCAGCTTTGCCACCGACATTATTTTTTAGTTTTTTGTTACTTTTTTTCTTTTTTTTCTTAGCCATTAAATTGCTCCTTTTTTCTCTGTAGGTTCCAAGTTATCATAATTCCATAATTTTTTCCCTGCGACTACTTTTGTCATCTTGCTTACGTCGAAATTTTCACCAATTTCTGCAACTTTTAACTTTCTTCTAAGCCATTCTTGATCACTTTTTGTTAAATCTGATGGCACTGCGTCACTTCCATACGATCCTATTTTACCACCAATAAAAATTGTTCCGTCATACATAGAATCACCTAAATTAATACCCACATCACCTAAAATTATAATTCTACCTCTTTGCATCATAAATCCTGTGAATGCACCTGCATCACCTCCAATTATGATTGTTCCACCTTTCATATCGATACCCGTTCTTGCTCCAACACTTCCCTTGCAAATTAGATCACCACCTCTTATCGCTGCGCCAAAACAAGATCCTGCATTTTTCTCAATCACAACTTTGCCGGCCATTAAATTTTCAGCACAAGACCAGCCAACTCTTCCATTTATTCTAACTACTGGACCATCGCTAGAACCAATACCAAAGTAACCTAAGCTTCCCTCAAAAATTAAATTCAATTTATTTAATATTCCTACTCCTAGGCTATGTTTTCCTTGAGGATTTTTAATAACAATAGTCCCATAACCTTCACTCATCAAATTATCAATTTTTTTATTTGCCTCAGCTGCAGTCATATCTTTTACATCCAGATCGGTTCTTTTATTAAAATCTACATCGTAAGTGCCAAAATAATAAAAGTTTTCAGCTTCATCTGGATTGAAAAATTTTTGTTGAGTTCTACCAGTTAAAACTTCACTATGCATTCCCATTTCTTGGGCTTTAGTTTTTTTAGTTACGTTCTTTAAATTTGCCATACCTTAACCTCTCCATCAAAAGGATCGTAAGTATCTATTTCCTGAGGTAAAACGGATCGTATAGCTATTTCTTCAGAACCCATTGCTACTAAATCATCCGACTCGTAGAGTACAAGGGGTTTTGCTGCCATAGTATCCTTAGCCATGCCTAAGGAATTTTTTGTTGCTACAAAGTAAGTAAAAACTCCATCAAGTCCTGACAGAGACTCTTTCATACCCTCTTCTAATGTTGCTCCACTTCGCATTTTTTCAGCTAAATAAACTGCTATAAGTTCAGAGTCACACTCAGACATAAATCTCATTCCTTTATTCTCCAAAGCTCTTCTGTTATTCCAATAATTTGTGAGTTGTCCATTGTGTACTACAGAAACGTCACTAAAAGGATACCCCCAAAAAGGATGGGCAGATTTAATATCAACACCTGACTCAGTTGCCATACGCGCGTGACCTATAGCATGTGTTCCAACAAGTTTATCTAGATTATATCTATCACAAACCATCTTTGCATTTCCTAAATCTTTAATTACCTCTAAAGATTTACCCATTGATAAAATCTCTACCCCAGGAATACTCTCTATTCTTTGAGAAAACTCTAATAAGTCTTTTTTATTATATTCTATTTCATATCTAAGCGAGTAAGGTAGGATACGTTCTTCTTTCACTATTTTAGCACCCAATTCTTTTATACAAGCATCAACTTCTTTTTTTCTTTGATCATATACAGAAACATCTTCAGCTACTGATGAGCTTCCTTCACCAACATTTTCACCTATCTTAATCCTTGCAATAAAATTTTTTCCATCCGTGTCTCCGTACAAAGCGTAACCTGTAGAATCCTCTCCTCTATGCTTCAAGGCTTGCAACATTCCTTGTAATTCAAAGCCTACATTTGAAGATTTGTTTCTATGTATTAATCCCGCTATTCCGCACATATCTTTTCTCTTTATAATTTTATTTTAAGGTAAACAATCTAAATAAGTATCAAGATCCCATTGTGTTGTTGCACCAAGAAATCTTTCCCACTCATCATTCTTATACCAATGAAAAACTTTATACATTTCATCTGGCATTGCAGATTTTATTACCTCATCTTCTGATAATCTTTCTAACGCTTCACCTAAGCTTAATGGAAGTTTTTTTACATCCTTCCCAGCTTTTTGAGCCTCATAGATGTTTCTAGACTCTGGTGCTGCAGGTTTCATTTTTTTAGATATTCCCTCATCGCAAGCTTTAAGTAAAGCTGCACCTAAAAGGTATGGGTTGTGCATTGAGTCAACTGATCTGTACTCAAATCTTCCTGGAGCAGACACTCTTAATCCACAAGTTCTATTTTGATAACCCCAATCTGCGTACACTGGCGCCCAGAAACCTTGATCCCATAATCTTCTATATGAGTTGACTGTTGAAGAGCCTAGCGCAGTTAGTGCAGGTAAGTGTTTCATTATCCCTGCTATTGATTGTAAACCTATTTTACCAGGTAATTGCATATCTTTAGTGTCTGGCATAAAAGTATTTGTCCCACCTGATACGTAGCTAAATACCTCTTCAACACCAGGCAATGTTTTGTGGCCCAGTTTGTTGACAGATATCTTACCACCTTTCCAAAGAGACATATTTGTGTGACAACCACTTGCAGAAACTCCCATAAATGGTTTTGTCATAAAACAAGCAATTAAATTATGTTCTCTGGCAACTTGCGCACATATCTGTCTATAAGTTGATAGCCTATCAGCATTTCTTAATACATTATCAAAAGTCCAATTCAATTCTAATTGACCTGGTGCATCTTCATGATCACCTTGTATCATGTCTAGACCCATTGCATTCGCGTACTCTATAACTTTCATAAAAACAGGTCTTAATGATTCAAATTGATCAATATGATAGCAGAAAGGTTTTGAAAATCCTTTACCAGTTGGAGTGCCATCTGGATTTTTAGTTAACCACATCATCTCAGGCTCTGTCCCCACTCTTAACTCAAGATCATGTTTATCTTTAAACTCATCCATGAATATTCTCAAATTCCCTCGACAATCAGAAGTTAAATGACCACCTGGATTAACTCTTTCTTCTCTGTTTCTAAAACATGTACAAAAAACTCTTCCGATTCTTTTATCCCATGGTAATTGAACAAACGTTTCAGGATCAGGTATCCCCACAAGCTCCATTGCTTCAGGTCCATACCCAATATAATTATTGTGGCGATCTAAAAATAAATTTGCAGTTGAACCATAAACTAATTGAAATCCTTTTTCGGCAGTTCTTTCCCAATGGTCTGCTGGTATTCCTTTACCTACTACTCTTCCAGTAACAGAAATAAATTGAAAATAAATGTAAGTAATTCCTAATTCTTTAATTTTTTCTCTAACTCTTTTTACGAGTTTTGACCTACCAGGCTGGTTTACGTGTTTTTCTAGATCCGTCATGTTTCCCCTCTAAATGTTTTAAGTCAAAAAGGTAACTGAAAACAATTCGTCTGTCTACTTAGATAACTAACTCCAAGGAAACGGACTGTTCGAAGTAGGGTGAAGTTCACCCTTCTCGTATCGGTTGAATCTAAAAGGCTTCAACAAGTCACTTTCTTGTCCTAATATTTCTTTCGCAACTAGCTCACCAACACCGATCATTTTATAACCATGGTTAGCATCTGCAATCATATAAACATTCTCTAAAAATCTATCGAAAATAGGGAAAGAGTCTGGCGTCATACATCCAAGACCACCTGAAGGACCTTTCCTATATAAATCTGATTTGCCCTCAAATCTTTTTTGACAATGTGCTAATGCTGAACACCACATTTCGCTAAATGCATTTGTAGTTTGATATTCTGGTGACTCCAATCCATAAGGATCAACATTTACATCATCAAAATGTTTTTTAACTATATAAGGAGATGTTCCTCCTTGTACTCCCAAACCTTCAATATCTGGTTTATAATAAATACCCCAAATTTTATCCGTGATTAATTTTTTTGTTTTATCTGAATATAATGGCGCCGTTGAATCTACATGAACGACTGGAGGTTGTTTACCATCATTAGTTTTTAAAAAATCTGGCTCAACTCCAATAACACCTTCTTGCAAAAACCAATATGTCCACATGTCAGTAACATGCATTTTACCATCTTTGCCTTTAATGTTTGCTGTCTTTGGAAGTTCAAGCATGTTCCAAAAATCTCTTGCCCATGGTCCTGCTCCAATGACCACTTGCTCGCAATCAATTGTACCTTTATCTGTTTCAACACCAGTTACTGCTTTACTATTACTTCCTCTCTTAAATCCAGTTACCTTAACACCTTTATGAACATTTACTCCATTTGAGTTTGCTTTGTTTTCTAAAGCTTTAATTGAGTCTTTGTTGAAAGCGTAACCACCTTTTTTTTCATGCAGAATAGATGTAATTCCTTGCGCTTGCCAGTCGTCAAATATACCTCTCATGTAATTCATGCAGTCTTTTTCCCCTTCTATGAATTCTGACTCATAACCGATTGCTTTTTGTTGCTCATAAATACTTGCAACATCTTCGTGCATAACTTCAGGTGAAATTTGCAAATAACCAACTGGATTATATTTAAAAGCTTTAGGATCACTCTCCCATACTGAAACTGAGTGAGCCATCAATTCTCTCATTGCGGGTTGAAAATAATTATTACGAACTACTCCGCAAGCTATTCCACTTGCACCAGCAGCAGTGTCCTTTTTTTCTAAAACTACAATATCACCAGGATTTTTATAAGTTTCTGAAAGTTTCCAAGCAGTACTCAATCCGTGAATACCTCCACCGATTATTACTACTCTTGCTTTTGTCGGTAATGACATATTCCAATCTTTATTTTTCGTGTAACTTAAATATATAATTTTTTATATATATAAAAAATATAAGTATTAAATATATTAAATGATTTTGCCCTAGAAACTTAAATTTTTTAATGTCTCTAAGTATTCATTAAATTCTGCAATGAATGATTTGCTAGGTTTAATAAATTTTTTTCTTTGATCATTAGGTGCCTTTTCTAAAAAAAAAAATCCTTTTTCACAAGCTTCATTGATCATTAAAGCTGACTTTGGTCTAGATGTTTTAAATAATCTAGTTTTTAATTCTTCAACAGTTAAATGCTCGCTATTTTTAAAAGCGTTCATAACTAATAACATCATATGGTAATGTGAAGGAGATTTTCTAAAAAAATAATTGCTAGAAGTATGGGATAGTTTTACTTGGTCTTCCCAGAATTCTAGCAAATCTTTGGTGGTTTTTGCCATTACGCTCTTACTCTAGTTTTCTTAGGATCGAAATGTGGGAAAGTTACTATCTTTGCTGAAATTCTTTTTTGATGACCATCAATTTTTCCAACTTCAACTTCTGTTCCGATTTCAGAGTATTTGTCATCAATTCTACATAATGCAATATTTTTATTTAAAGTTGTGCTCAAACACCCGCTTGTAATTACACCAACTTGAGATCTTCCAATATGAACACAATCACCATGTCCAGCAGGTTCTTTGCCAATAAGCTCTAAACCAACTAATTTTTTTTGTGGATTTGCTTTTCTATCAATTAGTATATTTTTTCCTATGAAATCTTCTTCCTTAGTTTTAAGGGGCACTGTAAAACCAACTCCTGCCTCAAAAGGATCTTGTTGACCATCAAATTCATTACCGAAAAGAATTAAACCTGCTTCAATTCTTAGTTTGTCTAAAGCTGCAAATCCAGCTGGGATTAAACCATCAGTTTTCCCAGCTTCCATTAGCTTATCCCAAACTTCTGGCGCGTCTTTGGGATGGCACCATACTTCATAACCCAATTCGCCCGTATATCCTGTCCTTGAAACTATTAGTGGAATTCCTTGAAGATCCTCAATTCTGCAAATAGTAAATCTAAACCACTCTAGTTCCTCGATTGTAGGCTGGGTAGGTGGAGTAAAAATTAGTTTTTTAAGTATCTCTCTACTTTTTGGTCCTTGTATAGAAACGTTACTTATTTGATCAGTGGAATTCTTCACATTAACTTTAAATTTTTTCTTTTTTGCTATTTCTTTTAACCATTCACCTGCATATTCATCACCACATATCCATCTAAAACCAGTTTCGCTCAATCTCAACAAAGTTCCATCATCAAACATCATGCCGTTGTCATAACACATTGCCGAATAAACAACTTGACCCACAGATAATTTTTTTATGTTCCTTGTTAAAGTGTAATTCATTAATTCTTCGGCATCAGGTCCGATTATTTCAAACTTTCTTAAAGATGACAGATCTATGAGGACAGCTTTTTCTCTGCATGCATTATACTCTTCAATAACACCATGCTTTGTATAATCATTTGGTAACCAAAAGCCTCTAGCATCAATAAAATTTCTAGTTAGTTTTGAGGTTCTTTTATAAAAACCAGAGTTTTTTGTAAGTTTTTTTTCTGAATCTGTTTTCATTCTAAAAGCAAATGATTTTGAAAATTCTTTTTTTTTGTCATAGGTTCTAACAAAAATGTCAGTTGGATTCCATGAATTACATGGATCTATATCACTAGGACACGCAGTAGTTCCTATAGTTAGATCTTTGAGCGCTCGAAACATTACATAATCACCCGGTCTAGCATAAGATTCGTCCGAGATTACTGAGTTTAGGCCAGTGGCAGAGGTGTTGAAAAATAAGTTAATGGCATGCCATCCTTTTTGTTTTTTTACTCCATATTTATCCATAGAGTCCGTTAAGTTATCTGAGCAATTTGGATGACCAAAATACCCCATATCCTCATAATATTTTGAAGTACAAGCTAAATTAAAAGTATCATGCTTTCCTACTGTGTCCCTAATTACTTCAACAAGAGGCTCATGATCAGTATCATAAAATTTAGAAAAGAGTCCAGGACCAGGAAAAGTATTTCCCATAAAAGTTCTTGTTGTTTGCCAATCAAGACCTTTTTCAATATCTTTATCAAGTTTTCTTGTGTCAAAAGCGACAAAATCTGAACATTGTCTTCCCGCTGGACTTATGATCTGAATATAGTCTCCTTCTTTTACTTGATATGAAATACATGTTTGTCTGTCGATATTTTTTTCAAAATTTGGCTCATACATTGGGTCAGGAATTATTGTTAATTCTTTGTCATTCTTTATTTTGGCTCTTTTGATAAATAAAGTAAGATCTCCAGATGGATTTTGATCACTTATCAACATTTCATTATTTGGTGCTGAAAATATTGCATAACACTTATCTTTTGATTTTAATTTTAGCTTTTCTCCAGATGGTGTATCTTCATCAAAAACTATTGATGATTTTGATGTAATTAAATTTAAGTTTCTTTTTTTGAGTTGGTAGTTTGTAATTAATGAACTTTCATCATTATTATCTAATATTTTTTTTATAAAACTAGCTTTAGCATTTTCTTTTAAGTTTAAAATTCCTAAATCATATTTTCCATCTTTGTTAAAACACGTTATCTCGCAAACTTGGTTTCCTTCATCATTAATTATTTCAATTTCATCATCTGGAAAAATTTGCACGCCAGTTAAACCACCAGCAACAATTACATGTCTTTCAACTCCAGGTGGTAATACATTAAGTCCTGGTTCTTTTATATCTAAAGTTGTAAGCGCCATTTTTAATTACCTTTTATACTATAAAAATATCTAACTGTTGACTATCATTTTACTTAAGCACATACTAAGGAACTTAATATTAAGAAAGGGGAATAAATGCGAAAAATAATATCATTAATTTCTGCACTTATAATCTCAGTGGTAAGTTTTGCTGGTTTATCAAATGCAGATAGCAAAAAACCCATCGTTATCCCAACTCATAACTGGTCAAGTCAAATTGTGATGGCTTATGTTATTGGTGGAATAATGGAAAGTATGGGAAATAATGTTAAATATGTTAATGCTGACTCACAAGCAGTATACGAGTCAATTAGAATTGGCGACGTAACAATATCTCATGAAGTATGGGAGTCTGCTTTTGGTAAATCATTTACTACAGCTTTAGATAAGGGTGGTTTACTTGACTGGGGTGATCATGAGGCAAGAACTCTTGAGGATATGGGATATCCTAATTGGGTTGCTGAAAAAGGATTATGCCCAGGACTACCAGACTGGACTGCTTTAAAAAATCCTGCTTGTGCTAAAAACTTTACAACACCTGACTCACCAAATGGAAAAGGAAGAATGTTAGAAGGTCCACAAACTTGGCATGGTGACTTAATCCCTCAAAGAGTTGATGCTTTAGGATTAGGAGATCTTTGGTGGGTTAAATTTGCTGGAAGTGCAGACGCACTATGGGCAGAGTTAGCAGCAGCTGAAAAAGAAGGAAGAGGAACAATCATCTTTAACTGGACACCAAACTTTACAGATGGTGCTGGTTTTACATTTATCGACTTTCCTCCATACACAGCAGGTTGTAGACCAGAAGATGGCGGAGATGGAAAATGTGGTTCACCAGATGGTTATTTGAAAAAAGCAGTTAATGCTGATTTTCCAAAAACTCATCCAGATGCAGCGGCTATGTTTAAAAAACTTTCTTTCACAACAAGTCAAATTGGTGCAATGGCAGCTTTAGTTGACGTTGACAAAATGACTCATGAAGATGCTGCAAAAGCATGGTTGAAAAAGAACGAGAAAGTTTGGAAAGCTTTTACTAAATAAGGCTTGAAGCAACTAAATCTTTAAATCTCTCCCAACATTGTTGGGGGAGATTTTTTTTTAAGTATAAATTAAATGATTAAATATTTTTTAAGTATATTAATTAGTCTATTGTTTTTTAATCAATCTTTTGCAAAAGATGTAAGTATAAGTGAAAATATTGATCTTGAGTTTGCTTGTGATTTAGAAAAAAAAATAATTAAAAATTCAGAATATAATTATCAAACCTTTTTAGCTAAAGATTTAAATGAGAAAGGTTTAGATAAGTTCAAAATTTTATCCAAAAAACCAGAAACACTTTCAATTAAAGGATTATCATTATTTCTTTCAGATGCAGCAAAACTTAACGTTAAAGTAGTCAATAAAGATGTAGTTTTATTTAAGTCAATTGATCAAAAAAAAAATTATTCTGAGTCTGGTATTATTACCAGAAAAACAGGTGAATTAATTCATGAAATAACAAAAAATATAAAAAGTGAAAACTCTGAAAAATATATTTCTATTTATTCATGTAACAAAGAGGACAAAAAAGTATAATTTTTTTTTAATCAATTTTGTGTAAAATAATATTATGAAAAAATATCTATATATTATTATTTTAAGCTTTCTTATTAGTTCAGTTGCGCTAGCGCGAAGCACAGGATGTAAAGAAGGAAACTGTGAAAATGGTTTTGGAAAATGGGTTTATACTGACAAGACTACTTACGAAGGTGAGTGGGTAGGCACTAAGAAAAATGGCCAAGGAGTTGAAACTTGGCCCAACGGATACATCTATAAAGGTGAGTTTAAAAATAGTGAATGGAGTGGGGAAGGTGTTCTGACTTTTCCGGATGGCTCAACTTATGAAGGGGAATGGGCAAAAGGATTTATGAATGGTAAAGGTACTTTTACATCATCAGACGGAACCCAAAAATCTGGAATATGGAAAAATGGAAAGTTACAAGAGTAAATGTTAAAAGAAAATTTTTTTAATAGAATAAAATATTTGCCTGAGACTACAAAGCAGTTTGGTGGTTTGTTACTAATTATTCTAATTATATTATCCTCTTTTTTTGCTTTAAACATAATGTTTGGAGGTGGTGATGAACTTGTTAGAAAAATGAAACTAGAGGAGGAAAGAATTGCGAAAGAAAAGAAATTGAGTGAATTAATATCTAAACTACCTTCAGGTATATTAGTAACTTTTGATGGCACAGATCATTACAAACTAACAGATGAAGTTTACGAACAAGTTTGTAAAGCAACAAAATTAATTCCACAACGTGCAATTATGGGGGCAAATTTTTTAAATTATAGAGCACATGAAATTTACACAATTAATGGTAATAAAATTGATGAAACATTTGTTAAGTGGGATGAGGAAAAAAATAAGTGTTTTGCTGGGTTTACGGTAAGTGGGAATAATGTTGGAGTTGACGAGTCAATTAATGTTAGTGGTGAGGCGTTAAGTTTTTTAAGTACAGGAATTGATACAAGAGTTTATTATATTAAAAATTTTTAAGGAGAAAGTAACAATATTATGGATTTAATTTTATCATAATTTCATATAACTTATTTAGTATTTATGTCTGAACCAGTAATCAAATGTGAAAATGTTTATAAAATTTTTGGAGCAAATGCCCAAAAGATGCTTCAAGACTCAAATGGTAATGTTGACGCTAAAACTTTTCAAGATAATGGCTGTATCGTTGGTGTAAATAATGCTTCCTTTGAAGTTTCTAAAGGAGAGATGTTAGTTGTTATGGGCTTATCAGGCTCAGGGAAATCAACTTTATTAAGATGTATTTCACGATTAACAGATGCAACAGGTGGAAAAATTTTTATAGAAGGCCAGGATCTTTTACAATTAAATAATAAAGACTTAATCAATCTTAGAAGAAATAAAATGGGAATGGTTTTCCAAAGCTTTGCATTACTTCCACATAAAACTGTTGTTGAAAATATAGCTTTTCCACTTCAGATTAAAGGTGTTAAGACTGAAGACAGTATTAGCAAAGCAATGGATATGGTTAAACTAGTTGGTCTTGATGGCAGGGAAAACTATTTTCCAAGAGAACTTTCAGGAGGACAGCAACAAAGAGTAGGTATTGCAAGGTCTCTAGCAGTTGAGCCTGATATTTGGTTTCTAGATGAACCTTTTTCAGCTTTGGATCCATTAATTAGAAAAGAGATGCAGGATGAGTTTTTAAGACTTCAAGAAAAATTACAAAAAACAATTATGTTTATCACTCATGATTTTGATGAAGCCCTAAAACTTGCTGATCGTATTGCAATTATGAAAGATGGTATAATTGAACAACTAGATACACCTGCCAATATTGTTTTAAACCCAGCTACAGAATATGTCAGAAAATTTACTGAAGAAGTACCAAGAGAAAAAGTTTTATTAATTAAAGATGTCATGGAGATATCTAAAGATAACCTAGGTGACTTAAAAGTTTCAAAAGATGAAATTATAGAAAATGTTGCTGAAAAAATTCTCACTCAAGAAAAATCAGTAGCTGTAATAGATGACAACGATCAAATTGTGGGTTCTATCAATCCAACTAAAATAATTAATACAGTTTTTGGGGGAAGAAAGAATAATAATTGATTATGGAACTTTTAAAGAAATATCCAAAAACATTTCAGTGGTTATTTTTATTAGTCGTATTTTTTGCTTTATGTTTCGCGATTGAAGTTCCAGAAACGTACAAATTCATTCGTGGTCAAGCAGAATTTGTAAAAGATCCAAATCAAAGTAGTTATATCTTTTTAGGCAAAGAGGTGAGATATTATGCTTTTGATGTCTTTTGGAGACTGCCACCATTACTTGGATGGTTACCTATTTGGATTAACGACTCATTATTTTTCTTAATGAACGAATGGATGCCGATTGAAGTTTGGAATGAAGATACGCAAGAATTTAAAAGTCGCCCGATAGTTTTACAAATAAGCAGAAATTTGACTGCCTTCATGACTTTTTTGATAGAACTAATAAGAGAGATTTTATTAGGCGGTCTTGAAACTATAGTTGCATTTACTAGTTGGGATTGGATAGATCAAAATCCATGGGCTGAATTACCAGGATTACCTTGGACTATTGTTGCAGCAGGTGCAGCGCTACTTTCATACAAGCTAAGCGGTAAAGGTCTAGCTTTGTTTGCAGGTTTAACAATGATTTATATTTCTGTATTTGGTCAATGGAAACCTTCTATGCAAACGCTCTCATTTATTTTAGTTGCAGCTCCACTATCATTTATTTTTGGTTTGGGATTGGGAATTGCAGCTTTTAAAAGTAAACGTGTAGAAAAAGCTTTATATCCAATATTACTGGTAATGCAGACAATGCCACAATACGCTGTATTGGTACCAGCGTTGGTCCTTTTTGGAGTAGGTGATCATGCTGCAGTAATTATTACTATGGTTGTAGCAATACCGCCGATGATATTATTGACATTACTAGGTTTAAGAGCAGTGCCTCCAGAGGTTATTGAAGCGGGTAGAATGAGTGGATGTAATAATTTTCAATTAATGTTTAAAGTATTAATTCCAACTGCAAGAAGAGATATTTTAATTGGGGTAAATCAAGTCATCATGGTGTGTTTTTCGATGGCAGTAATTTCAGCATTTATTGGAGCAAAAGGTTTAGGATTCAATTTATTATTAGCACTAAACCAACTAAACATTGGATTGGCCTTAGAGGCAGGCTTATGTATTAGTTTAATTGCAATTCTTTTAGATAAGATGTCTTTGGCATGGGCTAATAAACAAACGGATTATTTTGGTAATCTTACCTTTTATCAAAGAAACAAAAATTTTTTATTTTTTGGTATTATATTTGTTATTGGAATAGTACTCGCTTATGTTGGAACTTTTTTATTTAAAGATACTTTTAATTATTTATTTGAAATTCCCCATAATAAAGGAATATCAACTGCTGATTTTTGGAATAAAGGAGTAGATTGGATTTTTGAGACTTTCTTTGTATATATCAAAGCGTTTAATACATGGTTAATACAGGATGTGCTTCAGCCAATGAGAGCACTTTATTTAAGAATGCCTGCAATTGCTACAATAGTTTTAGTTGTTGGTGCAGGGTATCTGATTGGTGGCTTACGTTCAGCGTTGATAGTGTGTCTTTTAACTTTATTTATCGCATTTAGCCCTTGGTGGGATAGAGCTTTAGTCACAACATATATGGCAACTTTTGGAGTTATAGTTTCTTGTTTGATTGGGTTTACTGTTGGAACTTTATGTTTTCAAAATAAACATTCAGCAAACTTTATGTTAGGCGTTTGTGATATTTTTCAAACATTCCCATCATTTGTCTATTTAATTCCAGTTATGATGTTGTTCGGCATAACTGATACGTCTGTGCTTATAGCAGTTATAGTTTATGCAACAATACCGGCTACAAGATATACAATTGAGGGACTTAGAAGTGTTCCAGCTGGACTACATGATGCAGCAACTATGTCAGGTGTAAATAAATTTCAAAGACTAACTAAAATAGAATTTCCTTTGGCTTTTCCACATATGATGCTTGGTATAAATCAGACAATTGTATTTGCTTTGTTTATGGTGATCATAGGAGCATTTATTGGAACAGAAGATTTAGGTCAATACATTTTAAAAGCATTATCAGATAAAAAAGGTGCTGGAATTGGATTAACGCTTGGTATCTGTGTAGCTTTTATTGCTTTAATATTTGATAACTTAATAAGAGCTTATGTTCAAAAAAGAAAAAAACACCTGGGTATTGATTAATTTAAGTTTATTTATCTAAAAAAGATTTTGAAGAGTCATCCATAGCAGTTGCCCATGGAGTATGATGTATTGGAGCAATGGAACCAGTTACAGGTGATGAAAAAGATTTATTTCTGTAAGTTGAAATATCCTCAACTTTGTGATGTTCCCACTCCTTAAAGTGTTTTCTAATTAACTCAAAATCAATTTTTGGATAATCAGACATTTCATGAAGCTCTTTTGTATATTCAGTTTGAAAATCAATCATTTGATCAGGATTTTCTAGTTTTTCTTCTATTGCGACCCACTTATCAATATCTTTTTTAACCTCACTATCATTAGGTATTTTAATCTTATTCATAATCACATCTCTTGCGTACCAAGCTTGGCAATCAAACATATTAAACGTATGGAATTGATCTTGCATTCCAAGGTATAAAAGTTTGTGATTATCTTGCCAAACTACTCCTTTAAATAATTTTGGTGGATACAACCTGTTTCTAGTTTTTAATTGTAAATTCTCTTCTAAAAAAGGAAAATGGTGTAGATAACCAGTGCATAAAATTACAACATCAGCTTCTTGTTCAGTTCCATCTTTAAATATTGCTTTTTTTCCAACTAATTTATCTAGATAATGAACTTCTTTCATGCCATTGGGCCATTTAAATCCCATCGGATTATGTCTGTAACCAATGGTAACACTCTTGGCTCCGTATTTATTACACTGAAGAGCAATATCCTCTGCTGAATAGCTACTACCTAGCACTATAACATTTTTATCTCTAAATTCCTCTGCATCTCTAAAATCATGTGAGTGCATAATTCTTCCTGGAAAAGAACTCATTCCTTCATACTCTGGAATAAATGGAACCGAAAAATGACCCGTAGAAACCACCACATAATCAAAATTATCTTTTAAAATTTTATTATTAACTTTATCTTGATAGCTCAGCTCAAACTTATCGTCTTTAAAAATTGTATTAATAACTCTAGTATTAAATTTAATCTTATTTTTTAAATTTCCTTTACTTACTCTCCCAACAATATAATCAAATAATACTTCTCTAGGTGGAAAAGATGGTATCGGTTTTCCAAAATGTTCATCAAATGAGTAATCTGCAAATTCTAAACATTCTTTTGGTCCATTCGACCAAAGATATCTGTACATACTATTTGGAACTGGATCACCATATTGATCAGAACCTGTTCTCCAACTATAATTCCATAATCCTCCCCAAGTTTCTTGTTTCTCAAAACAAACTACCTCAGGTATTTTTTCACCATTTTTTTCCGCTAGTTCAAAGGCTCTCAACATTGATAAGCCACAAGGCCCTGCACCAATAATCGCTACTTTTGTCATTAAATTATAAAAATTAATAATTTTTTAAATGTATTTTACTAACAAAATGGCCACAATTACAATAAAATAATAATTAGTTATGAAAAATATCTTGATCATAGGTGGTGGCGCTATGGGTTCAGCTTTTACATTTCCTTGTATAGATAATAATAATAGAGTTACAATCACTGAGCCCTATAGCAAAAGATTTATTAAAGATTTATCTTCAAGAGACAAATACCATTCTTCGCTAAAAGTAAAACTTCCAAAAAAAGTAAGATTTAAAAATTTTTCTAAAAATTTATTAAAAGAAAAATTTGATTTAATAGTTGTGGCTTTGAGCTTGTCTGGAATAAACTTTATAGGTAAAGAGTTGAAAAGATTTAATGTGAAAGCTCCAATTTTAGTTTTGACGAAAGGTTTGAAACATGACAGAAAACGTAATAAAATCTTCACAATTTCTGATCAATTAAAAAAAATCTATAACCTAAGAAATATTTTTGTTTTGAAAGGTCCTTGTTTAGCCAAAGAACTGGTAAGAAAAAATAAAACAAGTGTAATTATTGCAAATCAAAATATAAAGGCTGCAAAAAATATTGGTAGATTTATATCTACTAAATATTATTTAATAGAATATTCAAAAGATGTTGTTGGTATTGAGGTTAGTTCAGCAATTAAAAATATATATTCCATGATAATAGGAGCTGGACAAAGCTTAAATACTTCATCAAATTTGTTTCAAAAATCAATGAATGAGATGAAATATTTAATAAGATATTTTAAAGGTAAAGAAGAGACAATTTTAGGTTTAGCAGGTGTTGGAGATTTATATGTTAGTGCTGCTGGTGGAAGAAATAGTAAAATGGGTAGTTATTTAGGTAGAGGATATACATTTAAATCAGCAAAAAAAAAATTTATGTTTAAAGATACTGTTGAAGGTGAGCAGCTTGCTAGAGAAATTGCTCCTTTTATCTTAAAGAAAATTAGTAAAAAAAATATTCCCCTGATGATAGATTTACTAAAAGCAATCTTAAAAAATAAAAAACTAAAGATTAATTAATTATATCTATGAAAATTAATTGGAATTATCCAACAACAGTTTGGGTAGGAGAAAATAGAATTTATGAATTGAGCGAAGCTTGTAGAAATTTAAATGTAACTAAACCATTATTTGTTACTGATAAAGATTTAGTAAACTTACCTTTTATTAAAAATATTATTTCTGATAATCTAAAAAAATTCAACGAATTAAAGGTTTTTTCTAATTTCACCGGTAACCCGATTGGTGAAAATGTTGAGGAGGGTGTTGGTGAATTTAAAAAGAAAAAGTGTGATGGTGTTATAGCGATTGGTGGAGGTAGTGCCCTTGACGTTGGTAAAGCAATTGGTTTTATGTCTGCTCAAACAAGACCTATTTGGGACTTTGAGGATATCGGTGAAAACTGGAAAAGAGCTACAACAGATAACATCCCTCCAATTATTGCAATACCAACAACAGCTGGAACAGGATCTGAAACAGGAAGAGCGTCTGCAATTATTAACAAAAAAACTGGAATAAAAAAGATTATATTTCATCCAAAAATTTTACCATCAGTTGTAATACTAGATCCTTTATTAACATTAGATCTTTCTCCACGATTAACCGCAGCAACAGGTATGGATGCATTAGCTCACAATCTTGAAGCATTTTGCGCACCCAACTTTCATCCGATGGCAGATGGAATAGCTTTGGAAGGAATGAAATTAATTAAAGATTCACTTTTAATAGCCTTTGAAGATGGAAAAAATATTGATGCACGACAAAAGTTATTATCCGCTTCATCTATGGGCTCTACAGCTTTTCAGAAGGGATTAGGTGCAATACACTCATTGAGTCATCCAATTAACTCACAGTTTAATGTCCATCATGGTTTATCTAATGCAATTTTTATGCCATACGTTTTGACATTTAATAAATCTTCAATTGAAAAAAAAATAGTCTCTATATGTGATTATCTGAATTTAAATGAAAATTTTGAAAGTTTCTTAGAATGGATATTAGATTTAAGGAGTAATTTGAACATTCCAAATAAATTATCTGATATAATGGATTGCACTAAAATAAATCTTGATCAATTATCTCAGATGGCATTAGACGATCCCTCAACAAGTGGAAATCCAAAAAAAGTAAATAAAGATGATTTAAAAAAGATGTACGAATATAGCATTTCAGGAAAATTATTTAAATGAAAAAAATACTTATCGTTGAGGGAAATCCCAGGAAAGAGAATGAGAGTTTTCAAAAAGTAGGGATTCAAACACACACTGAAAGTTTAAAAGATAGCCTCAATTATTTTGGAGAAGAATTAAAATTGGATGTAGTAAATCCATCATCTGATGAGAGTATCGAGTCAGTAAAAAGTAATCTTTCAAATTATGATGGATTAATTTGGGGAGGTAGTAGTCTAAATATTTATAATAACACCCCTGAAATAAGAAAACAGATTGAATTCATGAAAGAATGTCAAAAAAAGGTTGTAAATATTTTAGCAATATGTTGGGGCATGCAGGTAGCTGTAACCGCTGCTGGAGGAGAAGTAAAAAAAGCAGATAATTCACATATTGGTATAGCTAATGAAATTATAATTAACGAGGTTGGTCAAGATCACCCACTTTATCAAAAAAAAGATAAAAAATTTAATTCACCTGCTTTTAATTTTGATGAGGTCAAAATACTACCGAAAAATGCAATCTGTTTAGCATCAAACAAAATAAATAAAGTTCAAAGTTTATATTTTGAAACAAATGAAAGTAAAGTTTGGGGTTTGCAATATCACCCTGAGATAACTTATGAGAAAATGATAAGTTTAATTAAATTTAGAAAAGATAGATTAATAAATTTAAGAAAAGTTTTTAAAGATGAAAAAGATATTGAAAATCATATATCTTTTATCAAAAAAGAAATTTTAGTGACAAATAAAGATAAAAGAATGATGGAGTTAAAAAACTGGTTAAAGAGTCTAAATTAAAATAAGCCTTCTATTTCGCCTTTTTTGTTTAGTTTAATAGAGTCAGCTGCTGGCACTCTTGGCAAGCCTGGCATTGTCATGATTGCTCCACAAACCACAACTATGAACTCAGCACCAGACGATAACCTAATTTCTCTTATTGGTAAAGCATGACCAGTTGGTGCACCTTTTAAATTGGGATCTGTTGAAAAACTATATTGAGTTTTTGCAACACAAATAGGTAATTCTCCATATCCAGCTTCTTCAAAACTTTTGAGTTGATCTCTAATTCTTGTGTCAGCTATAACCTCATCAGCTCTATAAATTTCTTTTGCGATTGTCTCAATTTTTTTAAATAGAGGCGTTTTACTTTCGTATAAAAATTTAAAATTAGCCTCATTTTTTTCACATAACTCAGTCACATGACTTGCCAATTCTTTCGTACCTTCACCTCCATTAGCCCAATGTTTACATAAACTTGCTTTTACCCCAAGCTTTTCACAGAAATCAATTAATTCTTTTACCTCTTTATCAGTATCTTTTATGAAATGATTTACAGCTATTGCAACTGGTAATCCAAACTTTTTTACATTTTCAATATGTCTTTGAAGATTAATCAATCCTTTTTTCAAAGCATCAACATTTTCATTTTTTAAATCATCTTTTGCAACTCCACCATGCATTTTTAATGCTCTGATAGTAGCAACAATCACAACGCAACTTGGTTTTAAATTTGATTTTCTACATTTAATATCAAGAAACTTTTCTGCACCAAGATCAGCACCAAAACCAGCTTCAGTCACAACATAATCTGCGAGTTTTAATCCAGCTTTAGTTGCAATAACAGAATTACATCCATGAGCGATATTAGCGAATGGTCCACCATGTATTATTGCAGGATTGTTTTCTAATGTTTGGGTCACATTAGGTCTTAAAGCTTCTTTTAACAGAACAGTCATAGGACCTTGTGCTTTTAAATCTTTTGCGTAAATAGGTTTTTTCTCTCTTGTATAAGCTACCGTGATATTCCCTATTCTTTTTTCTAAGTCTTCAAGATTATTTGCAAGACAAAAGATAGCCATAATTTCTGAGGCAACTGTAATATCAAAACCATCTTCTCTTGGAAAACCGTTTGCTACACCACCAAGGTTAATGTTAATTGATCTAAGAGCTCTATCATTCATATCCATCACTCTTTTCCAAACTATTCTTCTTACATCTATGTTGAGTTTATTCCCCCAGTAGATATGATTGTCAATTAATGCTGACAAAAGATTATGAGCAGATGTTATTGCATGAAAATCACCAGTAAAATGAAGATTGATTTGTTCCATTGGTACAACTTGAGCATATCCACCACCTGCTGCGCCACCTTTCATTCCAAAAGAGGGACCAAGACTTGGCTCTCTTAGGCAAACAATAGATTTTTTACCTATTTTATTTAATCCATCATTTAAACCTACTGATGTAGTTGTTTTACCTTCCCCAGCTGGCGTAGGAGTTATAGCTGTAACTAAGATTAACTTTCCGTCAGGTACATCTTTTAATTTTTCCAGATACTCAAGGTTCACTTTAGCAATATGTCTACCCATCGGACTAAATGCTGAGCTTTCATCTGGGACATTTACTTTAGCTAAAATATCCTTAATTGGTTGCATTTTAGCTTCTCTTGCTATTTGGATATCTGATTTTATGTCGCTCATTAAAACTTGTTAAATATAAAAAACTGGTCGATTAGTATCTCTTTTTAACACCTTTGGAAATATCTAAAAATTATATATAAAAAAAATATGAACTATTTATATTCATTATTATAAAAATGGGTTATGCAAAAATATTCAGTATTTAGTTTAATAAAAAATGCCCTTTCTAATCACGAGAATTGGGATTTAGCTTGGAAAGACCCCACACCTAAAAAAGAGTATGATGTAGTGATTATTGGTGGTGGAGGCCATGGTCTAGCAACAGCATATTATTTGGCGAAAGAGCACAACATAACCAATGTGGCTATCATAGAAAAAGGTTGGATTGGTGGAGGCAACGTTGGACGTAATACTACGATTATTAGATCAAATTATATGTATGATGAAAATGCGTTATTTAGTGAATTCGGAATGAATCTATGGAGAAAGATGAGTCAAGATTTAAACTACAACGTGATGTTTTCTCCAAGAGGAATTATTAACTTAGCTCACTCTGATGCTCAAATGAATGTTTATGCCAGAAGAGGTAATTCTATGCGTTTAAATGGTATAGATGCGGTTCTTTTAAATAGAGAACAAGTAAAGGAAATTATTCCAATGGCTGATTTTTCTGAAAATGTTAGATTTCCAATCTTTGGTGGATTAATGCAGCCTAGCGCAGGTACGGCTAGACATGATGCGGTAGCGTGGGGTTATGCGCGTCAGGCAGACTCAATGGGTGTAGATATAATTCAAAATTGTGAAGTAATTGGTTTTGATATCTCTGCAGGTAAAATTAAAGGGATTAGGACTTCAAGAGGAGAAATTAAAGCTAAAAAAATCGGACTATGTGTTGCAGGTAGTACTAATATTTTAGCTGAAAAATTAAATATGACTTTGCCAATTGAAACACATTTATTACAAGCTTGTGTATCGGAACCAGTAAAACCAGTTTTAGATAATGTAGTTACTTTTGGTGCTGGACATTTTTATATAAGTCAATCAGACAAAGGTGAAATGGTTATGGGAGGTGATTTAGATGGTTATAATAGTTACGCCCAACGAGGTAATCTACCAACACTACAGCACGTGCTTACAGAAGGTATTGCGATGATGCCATTTTTAAGTAAATTAAAAATGTTAAGAACATGGGGTGGTATAATGGATATGTCCATGGATGGCTCACCAATTATTGATAAAACACACATTCAAGGCTTGTATTTAAATTGTGGATGGTGTTACGGAGGATTTAAAGCTACACCTGCATCTGGTTGGACTTTTGCTCATACAATTGCACAGGATAGAGTTCATGAATTAAATGCTGGATATAGTTTAAATAGATTTAATACAGGTCATTTGCTAGACGAAAAAGGGCTTGGAACAAAAACTTGGATTTCATAAATGCTTCATATCAAGTGTCCACATTGTGGAATGAGATCACAAAATGAATTTTCCTATGGGGGAGATGCTAGTGTTAAAAGACCCGAACTAGGAAAAGATATATCAGATCAAGATTGGAATAATTTTGTTTACAACAGAAAAAGCTTGAGAGGAAAACATTGGGAGCTATGGCAACATTTGGCTGGATGTCGACAATGGATTAAAGTTGAGAGAGATACCGGCTCTCATGAAATCTTCAAAACTTTAAAAGCTGAAGAAGAAATTTCATAATGACACAAAGTTTTCGATTAAAGGATATTGGATTAATTAACAGAAATAAAAAACTTTCATTTAAATTTAATGGCAAAAAATATTATGGCTATGAGGGTGATAGTCTTGCTTCAGCACTGATTGCAAATGGTGTTCATTTAATTGGAAGAAGTTTTAAATATCATAGACCTAGAGGTTTTTTTGGAGCAGGAGTTGATGAACCTTACGCAATAGTTCAATTGTACAGAAATGGAGAGACTGAACCCAATATTAAAGCAACTGAACAAGAGCTTTTTGACGGGTTGGAAGCAACAAGTGTTAATTGTTGGCCAAGTGTAAATTTTGATATTGGAGCAATAAATAATTTTTTAAGAATATTTCTTCCAGCAGGATTTTATTACAAGACTTTTATGTGGCCAAAAAGTTTTTGGTTTAAAATTTATGAGCCATTTATCAGAAAAGCAGCAGGACTAGGAACAGTATCGATAAAACATGACAAAGAAAGATATGAGCATAAATATGAATACTGCGACTTATTAATTGCAGGTTCTGGTCCCTCAGGTTTGGCCAGTGCTTATGCTGCGGCAAAAAATGGAGCAAGGGTGATTTTAGCAGAGGACAAATCAAGATTTGGTGGAACTTTATTAACTAGTGAAGTGAATATAGGAAATAAATCAGGTAAGGAGTGGGCAGATGGTATTATTTCTGAACTGAAAGAAATGCCAAATGTGACAGTAAAAAATAGATCTCAAGTTTTTGGTTATTATGATCACAACATGTTAGTGATGTCTGAGAGAGTTAGTGACCATTTACCTAAGACAAAAGATTTTCATCCTAAGCAAAGACTTTGGTACATAAGAGCTAAAGAAGTATTAATTTCATCAGGGTCAATTGAAAGACCTATTGTATTTGGAAACAATGATACACCAGGAGTAATGCTTTCATCGGCTGCAAAAGAATATATGAAAGTTTATGGTGTTTTAGTTGGAAAAAACCCACTTATATTTACTAATAATGACAGCGGTTATGAGACAGCTATTGAATTTAAAAAGAATGGTATTGATCCATTAATTTTAGACACCAGAAGTAATCCGAAATCTGAAATTATTAATGAAGCGCAGGATTTAGATATTAAAATAAAATATTCGTATGTAGTTGTGGCGGCTCAAGGATATAAGAAAGTAAAATCAGCAGATATCGCGAAAATTTCAGATGATAAAGAGCAACTTGGAAATATTGAGAATGTAAAATGTGATTGTATTTGTGTCTCTGGATATTGGACGCCCACAATACATTTGGCTTCACAATCAGGGAATAAAACAAAATTTAATGAGGAGATTGATGCCTTTGTCCCAGGAAAATCAAAACAAAATGAAAAAACGCTTGGTGCTGCAAATGGTATTTATACGTTAGAAGAAACTTTAAAAGATTCATTTAAAATTGGAAGTGAGGTATCAAAAAAAATTACCAATAATGAAAATAAAGTTTCCTTTCCTAATGTTGTAGAAAAAAAATCGTCTATTCATGATAAGTTTTGGTGTGTACCACTGCCCAAGGGAAAAAATTATAAAAGATTTTTAGATTTTCAAAATGATGTAGCGGTTTCTGACATTGAGATAGCTTTAAGAGAAGGTTATAGATCAATTGAACATGTTAAAAGATATACTACTCTTGGGATGGCAACTGACCAAGGTAAAACAAGTAATTTAAATGGATTACAATTAGTATCAAAAATAGAAAATAAAGTTGTACCAGCAGTAGGGCATACTACTTTTAGACCACCATATACACCTGTTTCAATTGGTGCAATAGTTGGTAGAGAAGTTGGCAAACATTCAAAACCTACCAGAAAGTCTCCAATGCACTCATGGCATGAAAAAAATAATGCGGTATTTGTTGATGCTGGAGTTTGGTTAAGACCAAGATATTACAAACGTGGAAATGAAGATTTATTTGAGGCATCAAAAAGAGAAGCAAAAAATGTGAGAACAAATGTTGGAGTTTGTGATGTTACTACATTAGGTAAGATAGATATTAAAGGACCAGATGCAGCAGAATTATTAAATAGAGTTTATACTAATGCCTGGTTAAAATTACCAGTTGGTAAAGCTCGATATGGTGTGATGTTAAGAGAAGATGGCATTGTTATGGATGATGGAACAACAACAAGAATATCAGAAAATCATTACCATATGACAACAACAACTGCACAAGCTGCAAATGTTCTCTCACATTTAGAATATTATTTGCAATTAGTTTGGCCAGAGTTAAATGTTAACGTAGTTTCTAGCACTGAACAATGGGCTGGAGCCGCAATAGCTGGTCCTAAATCTAGAAATTTATTGCAAAAATTATTCCCAAATTCTGATGTGTCAAATGAAGGACTTCCTTTTATGGGTTATATGGAAGGAGATTTATTTGGAGTCAAAGCAAGAATTTTTAGAATTTCATTTTCAGGTGAACTCGCCTACGAGGTTAATGTTGAGTCTAATAATGGTAATTTCATGTGGGAGAAAATTATAGAAGTTGGTGAACAATTTGAGATACAACCTTATGGAACAGAAGCTTTATCAACACTTAGAATTGAAATGGGCCATGTAGCTGGTTCAGAACTTGATGGTAGAACAATACCTTATGATAACTCCTTGGAGGGATTATTAAGTAAGAAAAAAGATTTTATTGGAAAAAGATCTTTAATTAGAGAAGCCTTCACGGCCGAAGACAGACAAAAAGTTGTTGGTGTTGTTCCACTAGATAAAAAAACAAGCATACCAGAAGGTTCTCACTTAGTTAAGGATTCAAAAGCACCGTCACCTAATCCTAAATTAGGTTATATTTCAGCTTCATGCTGGAGTGTCGAGTATGATAATCCATTTTCTCTAGCTATTTTAAAGGATGGAAAAAATATGATAGGAGAAAAATTATTTGTAATGTCTCCACTTAAAAACAAAATAATACCAGTTGAAATAGTCTCCTCACATTATGTTGATCCAAAAGGTGAAAGAGTGAGATCATGAGTTCAATATCAGCATTATCCAATGTCCATTCCATGGGTCATTTTGGTGACCATGCCAACAAAAATGAAAATGAACTTTTGAAAATTTCTGAGTTAAAAAATTTATCAATTGTTCAAATAGTTCAATATAAAAATTCAAAGATAAATTTGGAAAGTATCGATATAAATGAACTTAAACTAAAAAATGATCCATTAAATGTAGTGAATAATAATGATACAAGAATTTTATGGAGTGGTCCTAAAAATTGGCTTTTGGTGTCAGAAAAAAAAGAGATTGTTAAGGATATTTGTTCAATATTTAAAGACACAGATTTTGCAGTTACAGATTTATCACATTCAAGAGCAGTGATTGAAATTGAAGGCCGAGATGTAAAAGAAGTATTAAAAAAAGGCTGTCCCTTTAATTTTAATGATTTAAAGAAAAATAATTCAATTAATTCCTCATTTCACAACATAGCATTTACAGTAGACATGATAGATACAAATCCAGACAAAATAAGATTGTTTGCGCTAAGGAGTTTTGGTGAGTCTCTTTATCATTCAATTACTGATGCATCTTTAGAGTTTGGCTTTATAGCAAGATAATAATTTAGTCTCTTGTCGCTATGTAAACTCCTATAGTAGTAATAACAAAACCTAAAATATCCAAACTGGTTAAATTTTCCCCTAAAAAAAACCAAGCCATAAAAGCTGATGTGGCAGGAATAAGAAAAAATATTGAAACAGTTTTACTCGCTGAATTTTTTTTTATTAAAAGCATTAAGATTGTAAAAGCACCAAAAGATACCAGAAAAATTTGATGGCTCATTGCTATTAAAAATGTTTGATTAAAATTAATATATGGCTCAACAAATAATATTATGATTGTGATGTGAAATAAACATCCACCAACTGCTTGATAAAAATTACTTACAGATAAAGGTAGATTGTGACTAAGTTTTTTTTGCCAAATTGTAGAAATTGTTATTGAAATTAAAGCTATTATAGTTGCGATCAATCCTAAAAGTGGTATGCCAGACCCTACGTCAAAACCCAAAACCAATGTTGCACCTAAAAATCCTAACAAACCTCCAATCCATTGTTTTAAAGTTACTTTTTCATTTAATATAGGTCCGCTGAGTAAATTTGTTAAGACTGGTTGAAGGGTTACGATTAAAGCAGCAATACCAGTCGGCATTCCTATTGAAATTGAGTAAAAAACACCTCCTAAATATAGTCCATGAAAAAGAACACCACTTAACATTGATTCTATTAAATGTTTTTTTTGGATTAAGATTGATTGTTTTAAATAAATTGAAAATAGCAAAAAACCTACAGCTACAAAAAAAAATCTAAAAGCTAAGGCAGCAAATGGATCACTATTATCAATGATTGGTTTGGTAGTAATAAATGCAGATGACCAAAGAATGATAAAAATAAAAGGAAAAATTTTGATCATGTTAAAAAATGCAGTAAAATGTAATGAATTACCACAATATTATACAAAAAATAAAACTTATTTTGGACAATTTATTAATTGTAGCTCCTAGCCTTATCAAATAACTTAACTATGTGATTTTAAAATTTTTTAGAATTAGTTTATACCTATCTTTATTTTTATTTCTGACAGGTTTTGTTCATTTACCAGCTGTTGTGGGTCCTGTAATTACAGTTGCTACATCAGGAAATTTGGCTAAAGCCACTGCTCAATTGGTTTTCGACTATCAATTTAAAAAAAAAACAGGCAAAAGTTCCTTTAGCTATATTACACAGGAGGTATCAAAAAATAATAAAGAAAATCAAATTAATGAAGATTTTAAAAATTTGATTGAAAATAGAGTAAAAATAGTTCACCAAAAATTAAATGATCAAAACAAACTGGATAAAGAATTTAAGCTTTTAGTTGAAAAAAGAGTTAAATTAACTCACAAGAGGCTAATTCAGCAAAAAATTAGTCAGTAAGATTTAAAATAATTAATTTTTTTTGGTTAGTTTCTTTACACCACAATTCATAACTTTCACACATT
>CACOKG010000008.1:0-22500 GCA_902627745.1 uncultured Pelagibacteraceae bacterium
ATTAAAGGGACACTGGATTGTGTCAAAGTGAAATTTTTTTAAAAAAAAATCAATAGTTTTGAAATCATAGATTGAAATACCAAGTTTATTAAAATGTTTTTTTTTTCTTAAATCAATAAGATTATAATAAATCTTTTTAAAATATCTTTTGAAGATAATTTTTTCATCATGTAAATAGATCGTATTCAATTTTTTGTTACCTATTTCATCTTTAATTTTCTCAAATTGTTTTAAACAATAATTCATATTCATCCATTTTTTGTTAGGAAGAATTTTTGTATTTATTATAATTTTTTTGTTAAGATTTCTTACTATTTTGTTTGAGTCAAAATATTCAGTAGACGTATCGAGATATTTTATTTTTTTTTTATATGCAAATTTACATAAATCTATTACTTTTTTTTTTGAAATTTTTTTTTTTCTAATACCATAAGGACAACCAAAATTAGCAGTTCCAATGATTATTTTTCCTGACATTATTATTTATTTTTAAAAAGTCTTTTAGCTAATTCAAAATCACTCAAATTATCTATATCAACTGAGGAATAGATTGGTACTGGAAATGCAAAATATTTTCTTTTTAAATTTTTTTCAAAAATTTTCTGTGAATATACATTTATCATGCCGGCATCACAAAAAGAGTTCCCAATTTTTTGAGATCTTTTTGTTAAACTATCTCTATTTAACGGTAATAACATATTTCTATCATTTATTTTTTGTGCCCAATTAATTGGATAATTATATTTTGTCACAGTCATCAAAGAATTTTCTGGCTTAAAATTAATAGCACTAAATTTCTTTTTACATTCTTTTATAATAGAAGAATTAATAAAAGGATTTGTAGGATACAATAACCATATTTCATCAAAACAAAAATTTAACATTTTATATTTTTTCACTACATATTTAAGAACTTCATGAATTCCTGTAAAATCATTTGAAAGTTTCTTTGGGCGTATAAAAGCTGGACTAATATTTTGAGTTTTTACATACTTCAAAATTTTTTTTGAGTCAGTTGAAATATGAATCTCACTAAATATTTTCGATTTTTTAGCTGCTAAAATAGAGTAATAAATCAATGGTTTTCCAAAAAAATTTTTTAAATTTTTATTTTTTATTCTTTTAGATCCACCTCTTGCTGGAATAATAGCTAATCTTTTTATCATTTGAGTAATCTTATTAGGTGATTTAACTTTAATGCAGTACCTTTTTTTAATTCTTTTTTAAATTTTTTACCAATCAATTTTTTTAAATATTTTGGATGAACTCCATAACCAGGTCTAATCGATCTGATATTTTTATAATTTGCCATGTCACCTTTTTGAACATTTTCAGTTATATAAAGTGACCTTCTGTCTTTCATTAGTTTTTTTGAAACTGTAAATATTTGATTCTTATTGCCCAAACATAAATCAACAGAATTTATTTTTTTTCTTAAATGTTTATAATTTGATATTGGCATGGAGAAATGGCTATCGCTTGAGTTATTATCATTATCTAATTTAAAATGTTTCTCAATTATTTTAGCTCCCTGGGTTATTGCTAAAATACTAGATAGTTCATCTATTGTGTGATCTGAAAATCCAATTACACACTTGTATTTTTTTTTTAGTGTTCTAATAGACGAGAGATTGAGATCTTTATAGCTTGCTGGATATTTAGAAATACATTTTAAAATTGCAAATTTATTGTGATATTTCTTTACTGTATTTAAAGCTAAATTTATATCTTCGGTTTTTGACATACCTGTAGAAAATACGATAGGTTTTTTCTTTTGAGCTAAATATTCTATTAAATTGATATCAGTTATTTCTGGTGATGCTATTTTATATGCTTTGCAATTTATTTTTTCCAAAAAATCTACTGAGTTTTTATCAAATGCGGAAGCAAACCAATTAATTTTATTTTTTTCTAATATTTTTACAAGTTTTTCAATCCATATCCAAGGTGTATAGCTTTTTTCAAATAATCTAAATAATGTTCTGTGTTTTGACCACTTACCCTTTTTAATCATAAAGTCTTTTTGATTAGACTTAATAGTTAAACTATGCGGGGTATAAACTTGAAACTTGACCAAATCTACTTTTTGATTAATAGCTTCCATAATAAGCTTCTTAAGATGAGAGAATGAATTAGAGTGATTGCCTGAAATTTCGCAAATTAAAATTTTTTCATTATCATTCAGGTCAATTAATTTTTTAAATATATTTTTCATATTTTCATTTCGAAAATTTCAAAATCTTTTAAATTAATATTAAAGACTCTTTGTGCAATTTTTTTTATATTCTCACCAGCTTTTTTAAAGCCAATTGCAAGATTTAACTTTAAAGAAAATACATTTTTTTTATTAATATTAATTATCCATTTTGATCCCTTATATTTATCTTTTAAATACTTTTTTTGGTGATTTAAAATAACATAAGAAGATTTCATCATATTTTTATCGTTATAATCTGGAAACCAACCACTTATTATTATTGGATATTTACTAAACTCTTTTGTCGATTTTATCCAATGATAAGCTATTGGAGATAAACTTTGTTTGAATAATACAAATTTTTTTATTTTACTATTTATCCACCAATTTAAATGCTCTGGAAAAGTGATTGTATGTTTGGGGTTACTTGACATATTTCTTACGGACAATTTATTTCTTGAGTTTAGAAAAAATCTTATGTGATCAAATTTTGCACTCTTAATTTTCAAATGGTCGTTAATTAATAATTTATTTGGTGAAAGTTTATTTGGATTTTTGAAAAATTTGATAATTTCTTCATAAACATTATCAGAATTATTTCTAATATATTTTGATTTTCTAAATAAGTTTTTGTTAATTAAACTATAATTTCTAAATAAAAAATCCCATATTTCATGAATAATTTTTTTATTTTTAATTTCAGATTTATTTAAGTGCATTACATTGCCAACTAAATTCCAATTATAAACGTCATCTCTTCCATCATTAAATAGTGAAAATGACAATGGCAGCACCTTTGAAGCAATAGCTTCATAAGTAGTAATTCCTGATGGACCAACTATAAGATCAAATTTGTTAAGTGTTTTACTAAAATTTTGATTATTCTTAATAAATAAAAATTTTTTTTTATTTAAACCAATTTTATTAATAATTTTTAGAATTTTAGATCTAATTTCCCTATTTTTATAAAGAAAACTTATCTTTAAATCCTTATTTTTAAGACAATACAATGACTCAAATAAAAATTTTGTAAAATAATTGTAGTTACTAACTCCACCTGCATGAATCAAAATTTTTTTAATAGTGCTGTTTATTTCTTTTTTACTTATAGTGTTTCCAATCAATAAATATTTTTTTCCTGTTTTCCAAATTTGACCATTTAAACTTAAATGTTTCTCACTTATTGTTTCTCTTGAATTAAAGATTAAATGTGACTTGTGCTTTAATAATCTGTCATCGATGCTCACAATAAAAAAATTTCTATAAAGACGAGACTCAAGATTTATGCTAATATAATAACTATCAAAAATAACGATATCTATTTGATTTTTTTTTAGATATTCGATTAGTTTATTAGGATTCTTATTTAAATTGAAATCAAGATAATCTCGTTGAAAGTTTATTAAATATTTTTCATTAAATTTTCTATATTTTTTTTCAAAAATAAATTTTACTTGATGGAAATTTTTTTTGAAAGAATTTGCAAGAGATTTCATTCTTGTTAAATGACCAAAACCAGATTTTTTATGAAAATCGCAAATAATTATTACTTTTGCCATATCACTTTAATTTTTACCAGGAGCATCATTAAATAGATCACTAAATTGCTTTAACTCACTATATGTCCCTTGTTTTATTAGTTTGCCTTTTTCAAGTAGAAAAATTTTGTCACATTTCATCACTGTGCTTAAACGATGTGCAATCATGACAATAGTTAAATTTTTGTCTATATTATAAACTTCTTCCATTATTGCCTTTTCTGTAAGATTATCTACTGCATTAGTGGCTTCATCTAAAATCAACAGCTTTGGATTATGATACATCGCTCTTGCTATTCCAATTCTTTGTCGCTGACCACCAGATAACCTAATACCTCTTTCTCCAATTGTTGTGTGATATTTATTGGGAAGTTCATTGTTTACAAATTCATCCAAATTTGCAATTTTAGCAGCACGTTTTACAGCCTCTAAATTTATATTTTTTTTTTCTATACCAAAAGCTATATTCGCCGCAACAGTGTCATCAATCAGAAAAATATTTTGTGGAACATAACCGATATAATTTTGCCATATTCTACAATTATTTTTATCTATAATTTTATCATCTACGACCAACGTACCCTTTTGAGCCTCAAGCAAACTAAGGATGATATCTACCATTGTAGTTTTACCACTACCTGTGGGACCAACAATTCCAATTTTTGAGAATACTGGAATATCAATATTAATATCTTTTAATGCTGGTTGTGATGAATTAGGATAATTATAATTAATATTATTTAAGATTATGTTTTTTTTAAAACTTACTCCATCATTCGCTTCATAAGTGTTTATTGAATAAAGTCTTTCTAAACTCTTTTTATCGTTATACAGAACTTCCACTGCAGGTCCCACAAAACGTAATTGGGTGATTGATTGATAAATTTGTTGTATTGCGGGCATTAAACGATAACCAGCAAATGTATAAAGGGCAATAATTGGAAGGGCATTTACAAAAGAACTACTTTTTATCATCAAGTAAAGAATTGCCAGTAACATTCCACCAAAAGCTATTATTTCTAAAGCATAGCGAGGTATTTGGCTTATAATTTTGGAGTAAGCTTGGTACAAAGCAAAATCTCGAGAGGGTTTAGAAAACTGATTTATAAAGATTTTTTCTAATCCTCCTGCTTTAATTTCTTTAATTGCTCCAAATATTTCACTTATTGCAGTAAAACGTAATTTATTAGCTTTAATACGTTCTTTTCCAATTTGTGACAATAACTTACGAAGGAACAAGTATATCAACAAATATGATAAGCCTAAAGTCAAACTAACTACTATAGTAAGCTTTACATTGGTCAAAAGTAATAAACTTATCAAAGCTAGACAAATTAAACTTTTTGATATTAGTTCAATCAATGGATTAAATCCATTAGCTATAACCACACTAACTTCTGAAAGAATATTTTTACCTAGGTCTGCACTATGACGATTTAAGAACCAGCTATAAGGCTGATGTATATAACCCTCAACTAATCGCCTTTCATTATTGTGCTGAAGATTTGTTATAAATAATGTTTGGAAATAAATTGTTACTGCTTTAAAGGTAATTGAAATTAACAACAACAAAAACACAAGGATACCTAAAGCAAATAAGAATTGATGGTAAGTTTCAACACCAAATTTGCCAGAGATATTAAACATAGTGATTAAAAAAAAATTAGTTTCAATTAGAGTTGGATTTGTAAGCACAGCTACAAAAGGCATAATAGAGGCCACTCCAATAGTATCAAGCAATGCCATAATAATTACCATTACAAGCAATATAAGAGCTTTTTTACGCTCTTGTGCTGTCAAAAGAAAAATAAATTTTTTTATTATTTTTTCCATGTTTTTTCTAATTTTTTTAAATAATTATTTTTTCCATTTTTAATTATACTTTTAAGATTATTATCCAAAAAAATTATTCTCTTTTTATAAAAAAAATTGATAAAATCGAACATAACTATTTGATTGTGATTAAACGTAATTGTATTTTTCATTTGCTTTTTCAATGTATTATGTATTCCATATCCTATTTGGGTTTCCTTGGTTAATTTAATATTAAAGTTGTAAAGTTTAATTTTTCTTGGATTAAATAAAATTAAATCTAATAAAACCTTCTGTAATAAATTTAATTCTGTGAAGCTTGTAAATAGAATTGCAGCCGTATTATCTGCAAACCTATTATTAAAATTGTTATTTATTCTAAAAGTTTTATAGAGTGATTTATTAATATATATAACCCATATTAAATTGTTTCCTTTAGATAAATAACTTTTTTTCTCGAAATATTTTTTTGAGGCAGTTCCATTAAGATAGATAATATTAGGATTACAATCTCGGCTCGTGAGAAAATTATTATTTTTAAATCTTATAATGATATTGTTTTTAAACTCTTTATTATTACAATTAATTTTTTTTGATAACGGTCCAATAATACTAAGGTCTCTATTTCTTAAATACTTTTTAAATTCTTCATCTTTATTATTTAATTTTAAATGATGATCGTATTTTAAAATTGTTTTAATAAATTTTTTTTCATCTCTAAATAATAAAAAAAAATAAATTAATTGGAATTTCAAAGTCTGACTATATATCTTAAATTTTGAAATATTACTCTGGCTTAAAGTAGAAATTTGAAAATAAAAAAAACAATTCCTATCTATGCTTCGACACAACAATTTATGATAAATATTAGCTAAATTAAATTCATGAATATTTACCAAATAGCTATAAATATAAATAAAAATAATTTTTTTTTTTTTAAATGATTGTAAGTTTTTCAATAAATTTTTTAAATTTTCAATTTTTTTATTTTGTATACAATCCTCAAGTAACAAATAGTTTTTTTGATAAATCAGATCTATTAATATTTTTTTTTGGATAGATATTTTTTGTATTGAAAATTGTGATATCTCGATTTTATAATCAAAAAGCAAGATTCTTATTTTGTTTCTTAGAACATTAAAAAAAAATCGAGGCATTAAAAAAAAATTATTTATAAATTTTTTTAACATTAAAATTTTTCCTACAAAAATTTAGATCTTCGACAGTATCGATATTACAAGACTCTTTTTGTGATATCTCAAATCCGTTGAATGATTTTCCTAAACAATTATTATTTAAATTAGTTTTATTAATTAAAGTACTACGTCTAATAAAAATACAGCCATTAAAATAATATAAAACAGGCCTAATTTGCCTTGGATACCTTTGTGAATTGCCTTTAATTACATATTCAAATTTATAATTTCTCTTTTTTCTCATTGCTAAAAGTGGATGTGTAGTTTCAAGTTTGGATAAGGTGCCAATAGATGTAATTTTTTTTCTTTTAAAATAATTAATTAAAGATTTTATTGTACTTAAATTAACTAGAGGTGCTGTAGGAACTAAGGTGAGAAAATAATCGTACTTATGCTCTTTTTTTATAAAACTTAATACATCTACAATTCTAGTCTTATCTGTTGATAATTTTTTTGGTCTCATTTGAACTTTTGAGCCCAAATCTTTTGCTAAATCCGCGTAGAGCTTACTATCTGTTGATACAATAAAATCTCTGATTAATTTTTTTTTTTGAAGTAATTTAAACTTTTTAATTGAAATTTCTAATAAAGTTTGACCTGAAATTTTTTGGATATTCTTATTTTTTATACCTTTTGAGCCAGATCTTGCTGGTATCACTCCAAAAATATTCATTTATAATTTTATTATTTCATTCAATTGAGTTGTTGGCAAACCTCTTTCGTTCATACCAAAAAATTTTTCCACCCTAACTCTGTCATTTAAATGCGGTGACGATGCTTCAATAATTATACATTTTTCTAAAGCAATTTCTTGATGTATTGAGCCAGGGGGGAAATGAAAGCATTGACCAGAGTATAATATTCTACTAACAATTTTTTTTTTTTTATTAAAATATTTAATTTGAAGTTTACCTGAAATTAAAATGCCACATTCATTTTTAAGTCTATGGTACTGTAGGCCGCCCTTTTTATGTTTTTTTATAGTCAGCCTTTTTAAAGTTAATACACCAGGTATTGTAACTAACATCTCTTCTTTGCCCCATGATCTTTTACCAACCGATTTTACTTTTGGAAATAAAGGTTCTTTCTTAAAATTCATACAAAGTCACTTAATTTAAAAGTATGTTCATAATCAACATCTCTATTTAATTTTTTTCCAATAATTTCTTTAACCAAATAAGGTGGCAAACCATCACCAGGAGATTTGAATTCCAAATGCTTTAATTCAATCAAAGTTCCTTTTTTGATAATTTTCGAAGCAACAATTTTTTTTGCCATTTTTTGAATTGGCGCTTTTTCCTCAGATTGAAAAGATTTAACTCCATTACCCAAAGCTTTTTTTGTTTTTTTTAAATCCTTAATTAATTTTCTTAATCCTGAGGGTGCTAATGACATAGGGTGATCAGTTCCCTTAAGACTTCTATCTAAAGTAAAATGTTTTTCAATAATTCTAGCACCTTTGACATATGATGCTAACGATAATGCAATACCATTATCATGACTTGAAAAACCAATTATACAATCAAATTTTTTTCTATAATATGTAATTAATTCAAGATTCACTAATTCGGGCGGAGTTGGATAACTAGATACACAATGTAATAATGCAAATTTAGTATTATTTTTTTTTAAGTAGTTATAAACTCTATCTATATCCTTCTCTGTGCACCCACCAGTGCTAAAAATAATTGGTTTGTTTTTTGATGCAACATATTCAATTAAAGGTAAGTTTGTAACGTCAGCAGAAGCTATTTTATAAAATGGAAGATTTATTTCTTCTAAAAAATCTACACTATCAAAGTCAAAAGGTGTCGCAAAAAAAGTTATTTTTATCTCTTTTGCATATTTTTTTAACTCTAAGTACTGACCTCTGTTAAATTCTAAAAACTCTCTGTGGAGGCCATAAGTTTCTCCATAACTATTTGGATTGTTATAAGGGGAGTTATAAAAAGATTTAGTATAGAGTTTTTTATTGTTTCTTTTTTGAAGTTTAACTGCATTTGCACCTGACAATTTAGCTTCTAAAAAAAGTTTTTTACAATTTTCCAAATTTCCCTGATGATTATGGCCAATTTCTGCAATTATATAACAAGAGCTATCGTTCGATATTTCAACTCCATCTAATATAAGTTTTTCCATTTAAAAAAATTTTACTTGTATTTTTAATTTTTAATGTTGACAATTGTTCAATTTTTGAACATAACTAAATTAAGAAAGATAATCAAGAACAATTATTTTTGATTTTTTCTTTTAATGTTGTTTAAAATAATATAATTATGAATTGTTTTAAGTTTTCTACCATTAGATATGTCAAATAAAGATAAGTATATTAAGGTTTTCACCAAAAGTTTTGGAATAAATAAAGATAAACTTAAAAAAGATCTAAAATACAATTCAATCTCAAAATGGGACTCGGTGGGACACATGAATATGATTGCAAAACTTGAGCAAGAATTCAAAATTTCTATGGAAATGGATGATATAATTGATTTTAGTTCGTTCAAAACCGGAATAAGAATATTAAAAAAATATAAAATTAAGATATAATTGAAAAAATCATTAAACAGCACCGAATTATTAGAATTTCAGCCAAATAGGTACCCTTTTTTAATGATCGACTATGTAACAAAATTTTCTCCTGGAAAATTTGCTGAAGGATATAAAAATTTTACAAATAATGAATGGTTTTTTCCAATTCATTTTAAAGGAAATCCTAACGTGCCTGGTGCACTTCAACTGGAAGCTATGGCACAAATGCTAACAATTGCAATTACCACATTACCCGGATTAAAAGGGAAAGTAACTCATGCTTTAGAACACAATGTAAAATTTAAAAAAGAAATAAAACCAGGAGACAAATTAGTATTAAAAACAAAAGTATTAAAATGGAATAGAGGAATTTGTGATGGAACAGCTCAAGGATTTGTAAATAAAAAATTAGTATGTGAAGCTAATATGAAAATTACTATACCAGAAATACTTGAGAAATTTTTACCAAAAAAATAATGCAACAAGATTTTTTTGATGTTGTAATAGTTGGTGCTGGCGCATCAGGTATGACAGCAGCCTGGAGATTATCAAAATCGAATTTAAAAATAACAATTTTAGATCAAGGAAAAAAATATGAGGATTATGAATATCACAAAAAAAATATAGATTGGGAGATTAAAAAATTAAATGAATTTAATTTAAATCCTAATTTTAGAAATAGTAACTATGATTACCCTATAGATTGTTCTAACTCAGATATTGAAATATCAAACTTTAATGGTATTGGTGGATCTACGATTTTATATTCAGGTCATTTTCCCAGATTTCATCCATCAGATTTTAAAGTAAGGTCCTTGGATAAAGTTGCTTATGATTGGCCTTTAAATTATTATGATCTTGAAAAATATTACGAAATTAATGATAAAATAACTGGTATTCATGGTTTAAAAGGTGATCCAGCTTATCCTAAAATTAAAAATCTAAAAAAGCCAATTGCCCCTGGTATTATGGGTAATAAAATCGCAACTGCATTTAAAAAATTAAACTGGCATTGTTGGCCATCTTATAGTGCTATTAATGTAGATAATAATTTTTCGGTTAGAACAGTTAACCAAACATACTTACCCCTCATAAAAAATAAAAAAAATATAAAAATACAAGAAAAATCAAGAGTGATTAAAATATTGTCAGATAATAAAAAAGTAAAAGGAATTCTTTATATTGATAAAAATGGAAAAAAGAAAAAAATTCAATGTAAAATTTTAATTCTAGCATGTAATGGAATTGGAACTCCTAGATTATTACTTTCTTCAAAAAATAAATATTTTAAAAATGGATTAGCGAATTCATCGGGTTTGGTGGGGAAAAATTTAATGCTGCATCCATTGGGCTATGTTGAGGGTATTTTTAATGACAATCTTAACTCAGATTTTGGACCTGAAGGGTGCTGCGTTTATAGTCATCAGTTTTACGAAACTAGTTTAAAAAATGGTTATAAAAGAGGATTTACTTTTCAAGTATTAAGGGGGAGTCCACCTTTAGAAAATGCCCTATATTTAAATAAACTTAGAAAAATAAAATTTGGAAATTCTTTCTTTAAAAATTTTTTTAATTATTACAATCGTATTATTCCCATTGCAATAATTACTGAAGACTTACCTATGAAATCTAATTATATATCTCTAGATTATAAAAACAAAGATAATTCTGGTTTACCAGGTGTAAGAGTTAATTATAAATTAGACAAAAATAATAAAATGATACTTAAAAATGGAATCCAAAAAGCTAAGAAATTATTGAACACTGCTGGAGCGAAACAAATTAATGCATTCGCACCTGTCAGATACACCGGTTGGCATTTAATGGGTACAACAAAGATGGGTAATAAAAAAAGTTCTTCAGTTGTTAATAAGTTTGGTCAAACTCATGACTTAAAAAATTTAGTAATCATTGACAGTAGTATATTTGTTACTAGCTCTGCTGTGAACCCAGTGTCAACTATACAAGCTTTATCTTTAATGATTGCAGAAAACATTGTTAAAAATTTTAAAGATTATGATCAAGAATAAAAATCAACTTATGGATTATTTAAACAAATTTTTTTTTGATCATAATAATTACAATATGCCAAAATTTTCATCGGCTGTTCAACACTCGAAGTTTTTTAAAGAAAATTCAAAAAAAATTATAAAATTTATAAATAAAAATGAAGCAAATCATGAAGATTTTGAAAAACTTATATTATGCTCGTATTTTTCTTCTAAAAAAGTTTTAGATAAAATTAAAATCTTAAATAAAAAAAAATCAAAAAAAAAACAGTTTAAATTAAACGAAACAATATTTAAACAGAAAAATAAAACTAAACTATTTTATAAGTAAATTGAAAAATGAAAAATCAAAAAGTTGCTTTTATTACTGGTTGTAGTGGGGAACTTGGTATTGAAATAGCAAAAAAATTGATACTAAAAAAATTTAAACTAATCTGCCACATTAGAAATAATAATAAAGAATTCTTGAAATTTCAAAAAAAGAATAAAAAAAGTATTATTAAAGTTTTACATTTTGACTTACTAGAAACTAAAAAGATAGAGTCAGAATTAACAAAAATTTATTCAAAAACAGATAGGTTGAATTTAGTAATTCTTAATGCTGCAAAACCGCACGGGGGATTATTTGAACTTACCAAAATAGATGAAATAAAAAAAATTTTCCAAGTAAATTTTTTTTCTCAAATTTTTATCATTCAAAAGTTATTGAGATTGTTAAAAAAAACAAAAAATTCCTCAATAATAAATATTTCATCTTTAAGTAGCCTTATACCTTTAAGAGGAAACATTGCTTACGGAGGTAGTAAAGCATCAATAAATTTTTTTACAAAAATTTTGGCGAAAGAATTAAAAATTTATGGAATAAAAGTTAATGCTATAGCACCAACAATATTAAAGAATAAGATGGGAAGAAAAACAGATATCAATACAGCTAAATTGCTCTTGAAATCTTCATCAAAAAAAACGGGTATAGATATGAAATTAGTTGTAAACAAAATTTTGTATTTACTATCTAAAAAAGGTAATTCTATAAATTCTAAAATAATTAAAGTATTATAAAATATGAATAAAAGAAAATTAAATAAAATTTGTTATGAAATGCGTAGAACAATTTTGCAAACTAGTTACAACTGTAAAGAGGCGGCACATATAGGAGGCGCTTTATCTATGGTAGAAATTTTGGCAGTTTTATATCATAAAATAATGAAACTAGATTTGAACAAACCAAAAGACAGATTCATTTTAAGTAAGGGTCATGGTTTTCTTGGCTTATTAAGTGTTTTGAAAACCAAAAAAATTATTAATAACAAAATATTAAATTCTTTTCAGACCGACAATAGTGAAATTATTGCACACCCAATCATGAATCCAAATATTGGAATTGAGACATCTAATGGTAGTTTAGGACAAGGATTATCATATGGCGTTGGATTAGCTATTGCTTATAGATTAAAGAAGAAAAAAAATAAAATTTTTGTGATGTTGGGTGATGGTGAGTGTTATGAAGGATCAATTTGGGAAGCCGCAATCACTGCAACAGAATTAAATTTGGATAATTTAGTTGTTTTGCTTGATTCAAATGGTTTTCAAAATGATGGAAAAATTAATAATAAAATGAATTATCAAAATCTTTTAAATAAATGGAAAGGATTTGGTTGGAATTCAATTTTATGTAATGGCCATAATATAGACTTGATAAATAAATCATTTAACAAAATTAGAGCTAATAAACCAAATATTATCATTTTTAAAACTATTAAAGGCAAAGGCATAAAATTTATGGAAAATAATAATGATTGGCATCATGGAAGGCTTACAAAAAATCTATATTTGACGGCTATTAATGATTTAAAAAAAAATTATGCATAACCAATTTGAAAATCAGCAATGGTGTAGAATGGGTCCAAGAGCAATGTTTGGTCAATTTATGTTGGAATTAGTTAAAAACAATAAGAATTTAATGATATTGTCGGCTGATTTAGGAAGGTCTTCTGGTTTAGATAGATTTAAAAATGAATTTCCAAAAAATTATTTGTCTATAGGAATAAGTGAACAAAATATGATTGGGGTCGCATCTGGTCTCGCCAGGGAAGGTTTTAAAGTGTTTGTTACTTCATTTGCGCCTTTTTTATCAATGAGAGCGAGTGAACAGGTAAGAATGAATCTCGGCTACATGAGGCATAATGTGAATTTAATAGCTTTAGGGAGTGGAGTAACAATGGGATATTTGGGGAATAGTCATTATGGTCTCGAGGATTTAGCAATAATGAGAGCTATACCTGGAATAAATATATCAAGCCCAAGCGATTGCGCAGAATTAAAGAATGTATTGCATGATCTAACTAACAAAAATAGAGGTCCTACCTACGTAAGATTAACAGGAATACCAGGTAGTAGAATAGTATATTCAAAAGATTATAACTATAAATTTGGAAAATTTGAACCATTAACTAAGGGAAGAAAAATTTTAGTTTTTTCTACAGGATCGGTTACAAGTGAAGCCCTCTCTGCGATTACTGAATTAAACTCAGTGGGGCATAGTATAAAGCTAATAAATCTTCACACCCTTAGACCATTGGATAAAAATGTTTTAAAAGAAATTAAATCTTTTGATAAAATCGTAACCATTGAAGAACATTCAATTATTGGTGGATTAAATACGATTATTTCAGATTTGATTATTAAAAATAATTTAAAGAAAAAAATAATTTCTTTTTCTTTATCTGATAAATTTAGTGCTAATGGAAAATACGACTTTTTACTAGATTTTCATAATTTAAGTAGAAAAAAAATAAAGAGAAAAATTGCAAATTTTTCAAAAAATTAATGGCGAAATTATTTGACGATTTTAAAAAATTCAAAAATAGAATTGCTTTAATTGATGGGAAAAAAAATATTACTTTTAAAAAATTAATAATTATATTTGATCAATTATCAAATATTCTAAAAAAAAGATCACTCATATTAATATTATGTAACAACTCCTTAGGATCAATAATAAGTTATTTATTTTGTTTATATTCTAATCATGTTGTAATTTTGATAGACAAAAAAATTTCAGACTATGAATTAAAAAAATTAGTTTCATTATATAAACCTAATTATATTGTTTCAAATGAATCGGGGATAATAAAAAATGTCAAAAAGAAAATATTCAAATTTAATATTTTTGACTCAAATTTATATTCTATCAACTCTAAAAAAATTCAATTAAAATCAAATTTACAATTATTGTTACCTACTTCTGGCTCAATGAGTTCAGCAAAATTTGTAAGATTGTCAAAAAACAATTTATACAGAAATACAAAATCAATAATAAAATATCTTAAATTAAATAAAAAAGACGTGGCAATTACTAATATGCCTTTTTTTTACAGCTATATGTTATCAATAATCAATACTCATCTTCATGTGGGGGGGAGTATTGTCATTTCAAAAGACTCTATTATTCAAAAAAAATTCTGGGATGTTTACTCAAAAAATAAAATTACTTCGTTTAATGGAGTACCATATGTTTATGAACTTCTTTTTAAAATTGGTATTAATAAAATTTTAAAAAAAAATCTTAGATATGTTACTCAAGCAGGAGGTAAATTGGACGAGACATTAAAATTAAGATTATGGAAAATATTTGAAAAAAAAAATATTGATTTTTTTGTAATGTATGGCCAAACCGAAGCTTCTCCAAGAATTTCATATATAAAAAATAATGATTTAATTCTTAAAAAAGGGAGTATTGGAAAACCCATAGATGGAGTAAAAATCTTTTTAAAAGATTATAAAAATCAAAAAATTCTTACTCCATATTTAGAGGGAAATATACATTGCATAGGAAAAAATGTGATGCTTGGTTACTCTAAAAATTTAAGAGATTTAAATAATTGCAAAAATTCTGAAGAATTGAATACCGGAGATATAGGCTTTTTTGATAAGGACAAATATTTTTTTATAAGATCAAGGGCTAAACGAATTTGTAAAATTTATGGTATTAGACTAGATCTGGAGGATTTAGAAAAAAGACTACTTGAATATGGAATAAAGATAATCTCAGTTAGTAACGATAAAAAAATCGGTATTTTTTATAATCCAAGTAAAAAAGTATCTCTAAAAAAAATTAAAGAGAAAGTAGAAAAAATTACCAATCAACATTCAGATATATTTTTATTTACTAAATTAAAAAATATACCTAGAACAGCAAATCAAAAAATTGATTACAATAGTTTAAAAAAAAAATTATGATAGATTATAATTTACTATTTAAAAAAGGCGCTTTCAAGTTAAACCAAATTGAAAAAGAAAAAATTTTTTTTAATAATATTAGTAAACTCGATATTCATCATAAAAAAAACTGTAAAGAATTTAAATTGATAGCGAATTCTTTTTTTCCAAAAGAAAAAAAAAAGAAATTAGAGGAACTCCCTTTTATACATGTCAGATTGTTTAAAGAAAAAAATCTTTCATCTGTCAAAAAAGGGACTAAGATCTCTACCTACAACTCTTCTGGTACCTCAAATACAAAATTATCGAAAATAAATATAGATAGATTTACATCTCTTGTTCAATCTAAGTCATTATTAAATATTTTAATGACTGTTTTAAAAACAAAAAGAAAAAAAATATATTTTTTAGAGTCTGAAAAAAAGGTTAATGAAAAATATTATTCAGCAAAAGGAGCAGCCATAAACGGCTTTAAACAATTTGCAGATAAAGCTGAATTTCTATTAGATAAAAATGAAAAACTTAATTTTAAAACTTTAAAAAGAATTAAATCAAATGAAAAAATTATTTTTTTTGGTTTTACAAATATGGTTTGGGGAAAATTAATTAAAACTATAATTAAAAAAAAAATTAAGTTTAATTTCAAAAATTCAATATTATTTCATGGTGGTGGTTGGAAAAAACTTGAAGAAAAAAAAATTAGAAGAGAGAAGTTTTATAGATTAATTCATAATCTTTTAGGTATTAATCAGATTTATGATTACTATGGCATGATTGAGCAAACTGGTTCTATTTTTTTAGAGTGTGAGTACGGGTATTATCATGCCTCAATTTTTTCAGAAATTAATGTAAGGAATAATAAGCTAGAAATATGTAAATCAAATCAAAAAGGAATAATTCAAGTCAGTTCCTTGTTACCTACGAGTTATCCGGGCCATAATATACTAACAGAAGACTTAGGTGAAATTAAAGGAATTGATAATTGTAAATGTGGTAGAAAAGGTAAATACTTTAAAATACATGGTCGACTATCTCAAGCAGAAATAAGAGGTTGTAGCAATGTTTAGTAATAAGAAAATAAATATTGCTGTGGGAAATTTTGATCTAATAAAAAAACCAAATTTAATATTTGACGATTTAGTTATTGAATTTTTAAGTTCAATTTCACGAGAAATTCTTAATGATAAATATTTAAAAATTTTTCCTGATTTATATTCATATGCTTTCTGGTCTAGAAAAAGTAATTTAATAAAGATAAAAAAAAATTACGATAAAACTAGGATTGGAAGGGGATTAGCATTTCACATAAGTCCATCTAACGTTCCAATGAATTTCGCTTTTTCTTTAGCGCTAGGACTTTTATCTGGGAATTCCAATATAGTGAGATTGCCAAGTATAAATTTTATACAATCAATAGAATTATGTAAGATTATAAAAAAAAAATTAAAAAAAAAGAAATTTCAAATTATCAAAAAAAGGCTTTGTTTAATTAATTATTTGAGATCAGATAAAATCTCTGAAAAAATCTCTAAATATGCTGACACAAGGATTATTTGGGGTGGTGACGAAACTGTGCAAAATTTTAAAAAATTTTTAACAAAACCTAGATGCCTAGATTTAAATTTTTCCAATAGGTACTCCTTTTCAATTATTAATTCGAAAAAATTCAATGAATTGAATTTCAATAAAATTTCTAATTTGGCAAGAAAATTTTACACCGACTCATTTACTATGGACCAAAACGGATGTTCATCTCCTAAAGCTATTTTTTGGGTGGGTAATGTTTTAAAAAATAAAAAAGAATTTTTTTGGAAAGAAATTATAAAGTTAGCAGATAAGTTATTTGATTTAGATTTATCAAAAACAAGTGCAAAATTTTATAATTTGAATAAAGATATTATAAACCAAAATAAAAGTGCTCTACACTCATATGAAAATTTTAAAGTTGTAAGAATAAAAATTAAAACAATTAAAGAATTCAAATCTATAGAGGATATTCAGTCTGGTTATGGGGTATTTGTTGAGACTAATATTTCTAAAATAAGCAATCTTAGCGATTTATTAAGTTCACGATCACAAACAATGACTTATTTTGGTTATGACAAAAAAAAAATTAAAAATATTGTTCTTGATAACAGATTTAAAGGAATTGATAGAATAGTTGAATTTGGGAATGCATTTAACATGTCTCATATATGGGATGGTTTCGATGTAATAAATACTTTATCAAGAGAAATAAGCTTACATTAAATTATGAACAAGTCAGAAATAACCAAATTAATTAAAATTAAAGGTCAATTATTGATGCTTGATAAAATTTTAAAGTTTAAATTAAATAAAAGTATCACAACAACTCTTAGGGTAAAAAAGAAAAGTTGGTTTTATAGATATCATTTAATCAACAGACCAATTATGCCAGGTGTCTTGATGGAAGAGAGCATGTTTCAAAGTGCAGTGTGTCTATTGAAGATGAATGATAATAATATTTTATCAGAATTGTTGTTGGTTGAGTCAAGTTCAAAATTTTACAGTGAAATTTCGGGAAATAATGATCTTAAAATAATGACAGACTTGTATAAAAAAAATAAAAATCTATATTACTTTAAATCAAAAATTTTAATTAAAAACTTTATAAAATGTAAATCTGAATTTATTTTACTAAAAAAATAATAAATTGAAAAAAATATCAATAAAATCTAAAGCTCTAATAATAAATAAAATAAAAAGTAAATTTGAAGGACAAATTCAGAATTTTTATATAGGAGAGTTAAAATTAAACGAAATTTTAGTAAAACTTAATTATTCATCTATAAATTATAAAGATATTTTAGTTTGCAATGGTTTATTTTGGGGATGTAGAAATTACCCCTTGGTACCAGGTATTGATGGATCTGGTATTGTAATTAAATCAAAAAGTAAAAAATTTAAAAAAGGTGATAGTGTTGCAATAATTGCATCAGATGCAGGATCGAAAATTCCAGGTTGTTTCTCAAATTATATTAAAATTAAAGATATTTGGGTAAATAAATTAACTGATAAACTTTCAAGAAAAAATGCAATGATATTTGGCACAGCAGGATTTACTGCTATGAGTATAGTTAACCAAATACAAAAAACAAAAAAGAAAAAATCTATTTTGATTACAGGAGCTAGTGGAGGAGTTGGCCTTTTTTCAACCTTTATTTTATCTAAACTAGGTCACAACGTTACTGCAGTTACTAGAAAAGATAAAAATTATTTATTAAAAAATGGGGCTCAAAAAGTAATTCTCCTGAAAGATTTAAAGGATAACACAAATTTACCTTTACAAAAAACTTTGTATGATATTTGTGTGGACAACATAGGGGGTAATACACTTGATTATATTCTTAAAAGAATAACAAATAATGGAACAGTTTATAGTGTTGGTTTTACAAATAATAATTCTAAGTCCAGTATAAACTTAATGCCATTTATTTTAAGAAGAACAAAACTAATTGGGGTTCATACTGAAAGTTTAAAGATTACAGAAAGAATGGAAATATGGAAATCTATTCAGGCCTTTATCAAAAAATTTGGTATTAACAAAAATCTATATAAGAAGATTAAACTAACTAAATTACCTTACTATATCAAAAATTTTGATAATTTGAAAAAAAGAGGAAGATTTTTGATTATCATAGATAAATAAAAAATGTTGCCATTTAACGAAAGCACTTTTAAAAGATTAGATTAATTTATGAATATATATAATGATAAAGAAATACTGATTACTGGTGGAACTGGTAGTTTTGGAAATGAATTTTGTAGAAAAATTACTGTAAACAAAATTAAACCAAGAAGATTAATAATTTATAGTAGAGATGAGTTTAAACAGGAGGAAATGCAAAAAAAATTTCCTGAAAATAAATTTCCTTTTATTAGATTTTTTATAGGTGATATTAGGGACAAAGAGAGACTTTACAGAGCCATGGAAAATATTGATATAGTAATACATGCTGCTGCTTTAAAACACGTACATTTAGGTGAATATAATCCTATGGAGGTGATAAAAACTAATGTAATAGGAGCGCAAAATATTGTTGATGCGTGTTTAGATAAAAACGTTAAAAATGTTATTGCTTTATCTACTGATAAAGCTTCATCACCAATAAATTTGTATGGTGCATCCAAGCTTTGTTCTGATAAGATTTTTTTGTCTGCAAATAACATCAAAGGATCTAGAACAACCAAATTTAGTATTGTTAGATATGGTAATGTTTTAGGAAGCAGAGGGTCGGTTGTTCCAATATTTGTGAATTTAAATAAAAAAAATAAAAAATTTAATTTAACACACAAAGAAATGACGAGGTTTAACATTACTCTTGAGGAAGGAGTTGATTTCGTTAATTGGTGTCTAAAAAATAATAAAGGAGGAGAAATTTTTGTCCCAAAATTAAATAGTTTTAAGGTGATAGATCTTGCAAAAGCGATAAATCAAAATGCAAAATTTCAAGACATTGGCCTTAGACCTGGTGAAAAAATTCATGAAGAACTTATATCAGAAAGTGATAGTTTAAATACGCTAGAAGGAAACAGTCATTTTGTGATCTTAAATTATCACACAAAAAACGATATAGAGAACTATAAAAAGAAAAATAAATTAAAAGACCTAAAGTCAACACTAAGGTATTCCAGTGACTTAAATAAGTCCTTTTTATCAATTAGCAGTTTAAGAAAAATACTGAAAATTAATAAATTTATCTAAAATGAGTAGACATATCCCTACAGCCGAATATGGTTTACATAACTTATCTGGGTTAAATTTTGATTTAATTAGGAAAAGCCTAAAAAAAAAAAGTGTAACCAACGATAGCTATTGTAAAAAATTTGAAAAGGAAGTTTCTAAATATACAGGTTCTAAGTATTGTTTGGCTTGTAATAACGGGACTTCAGCACTTTTAATTTCGATTTTGGCAATAGAAAGCAAAAATCCAGTTATAATTATTCCCAATATTAATTTCATATCAGCTGCAAATATTATTCACCTGCTTGGTGGAAAAATAATTTTATGCGATGTTAATAAAAAATCAGGGATGATTGATGAAAAAACTTTTGAGGAGATAATCAGGAATTGCAAAATTAAAAAAATCAAGCCTGATATATTTATTCCGATCCATTATGCTGGAAATGTCTTGGATCTTGGAAAAATAAGTAAAATCTGTAAAAATGAAAACATAAAGATTATAGAAGATGGATGCCATAGTTTTGGATCATCTAATAAAAAAATTAAAGTTGGAGACTCAAAATTTTCTGAATTTACTACTTTTTCTTTTCATCCAGTAAAGAATATAACGACAATTGAAGGTGGTGCAATAACAACTAATTCATTAAAAAATTATAAAAAATTAGTTGAACTTAAAACTTTTTCTCTCATTAAAACAGATATTCATGATCCCTATCAACTAAAAACACCAAGCTTAAATTTTAGGATGGGTGAAATAAATGCTGCAATAGGACTTAGCCAAATGAATAAAATTAAAAAATTTAAATCAGTAAGACAAAATCTTGTGAATTATTATATAAAAAAATTTAGAAATTTTGATGAAATTTTGACTATAGAAAATAAAAAAGACAAAAGTATATTTTGGCATTTGTTATTTATTCATTTAAATAAGAAATATATTCATCTAAAAAAAAGATTAATGATATTTTTAAAGTCCAAAAAAATAGGAACACAAATTCACTATAAACCTATTAGTGAACACAAAATTTTAAAAAACACAATAATTTTGACAAACAAAAAAAATTCCATGGAATTCTATAAATCACAACTTACGTTGCCACTCCATACTGGAATGAAAAAAAAGGACATCGATTACATTCACAAGAACATTAGATTTTTTTTTAAAAAATTTACTTAATTTTTAAAATTATCATTTTGTAAACTAAAATAGGTCCTCTAAGTACGTATTATAAAAACTATCTAGTAATTTTCTTTCTTTAGCGGTATCTACACATTTATAAGGTTTCGTCACAAATTTTTTACATAATTTTTTTTTACTTAATAAGTACTTTATTTCAGCTACTTTTAAAAAGTTTTGTTTAGCGGAAATATTTGGCATCTTCTTTATTAATGTATTTAGCCTATTTTGAAAAAATAAAGATTTTTTATAATCCCCTTTTAAAAAACTATGACGAATTTTATTTATTAAACTAGGATATGTAAAAGCCTCAACTGTAGTGGATGCTTTGACGCCCAAACACAAGCATGAATATAATGTTTTTACTACAGCTGATATAACTTGAAACCTTTTGTCTGCAAATGATTGAACTGATTGCATATCGACTATATTACTTGTGCTGTATTTAACTCCAGCTATATTTTTGACTCTTTTTAAATTATCAATAAAGTCTGGTGAAATATGTTTATACCAATTAGCTGAAGTATAAAGCCAAATTGGTTTTGATGAATATTTTGCAAGATCACGGTAAACGAATTCAAGATTTCTCAAACTTATCATTTGATTATATGGCAGATAATGATAGCCACTAATATCAAAACTTTTTGTTTTCTTTAAATACCTAAAAGTATCTTCTAACGAATAAAAAGAACAGCCTGAGATAATAGGTGTTTTTTTTTTATTAAATTCACAAATTTTTTTTGTCAATAATATCCTATTGTCTAAAGATAAAGACATGTCCTCTGAACCAGTCCCATTCGCCCAGAAAGCACAAGGTTCAAATTTGCTTATGAAGTTTAATATTTTTTTTAATGACAAAATATCTAGCTTAAGATTTTTGTTTAAGGGAGTTATGAGAACTGGAATAAGGCCTGTTAAAGTTTTCATTTAGTTTCAAATTAATTATGTATATGTATATTTAAAAAATTTTTTTCAGTGCATAAATCAAGCCAATTGAGCTATTAGTACTGGTCAGCTGCACGCATTGCTGCGCTTCCACATCCAGCCTATCAACGTGGTGGTCTACCACGGCTCTATAGGAAGAACTAGTTTTGAGGTGAGTTTCCCGCTTAGATGCTT
>CACOKG010000008.1:25000-27338 GCA_902627745.1 uncultured Pelagibacteraceae bacterium
GAAATTTTCGGATCAAAACTTACATACAGCTCCCCGAAACTTATCGCAGTATATCACGTCCTTCTTCGGCTTTCAGTGCCAAGGCATCCGCCACACGCCCTTAAACGCTTGATTTATGCACAGAAAAAAATTCTGTGTTGAATCAAATTTTTATTTTGAACATTAGCTAATAACATTTCTAATGTTCGGATATAGATATTGATATTAATTATTTTTATTTACAATTTTTTATAACTAAGTGTTTGGTGGAGGATAGCGGGATCGAACCGCTGACCTCCTGAATGCAAATCAGGCGCTCTCCCAGCTGAGCTAATCCCCCTTAAAATTAAATTGGTGGGCCGAGAAAGACTCGAACTTTCGACCCCACCCTTATCAAGGGTGTGCTCTAACCAACTGAGCTACCGGCCCCCATGCAAGAGAAACACTATTTAAGAAGAGAAATGAGGACGGTCAACATTAGCCTATGTATATTATTTAGAATAAAATTTTACTTTTATTCATCCTTAGAAAGGAGGTAATCCAGCCGCAGGTTCCCCTACGGCTACCTTGTTACGACTTCACCCCAGTCGCTGACTATACCGTGGTCAAGGGTATTAAACCTTGCCTTAAGGTAGAACCAACTCCCATGGTGTGACGGGCGGTGTGTACAAGACCCGGGAACGCATTCACCGTGGCACGCTGATCCACGATTACTAGTAATTCCAGCTTCATGCACTCGAGTTGCAGAGTGCAATCCGAACTGAGGTATCTTTTAAGGATTTGCTTAACATCGCTGTTTCGCTTCCTGTTGTAGATACCATTGTAGCACGTGTGTAGCCCAACACGTAAGGGCCATGAGGACTTGACGTCATCCCCACCTTCCTCCAGCTTATCACTGGCAGTTCTTTCAGAGTGCCCAACTAAATGATGGCAACTAAAAGTGAGGGTTGCGCTCGTTGCGGGACTTAACCCAACATCTCACGACACGAGCTGACGACAGCCATGCAGCACCTGTGTTTCGTCCGGCCGAACCGAAAACTTTAATCTCTTAAAGTCGCGACGAACATGTCAAGTGTTGGTAAGGTTCTGCGCGTATCTTCGAATTAAACCACATGCTCCACTACTTGTGCGGGTCCCCGTCAATTCATTTGAGTTTTAACCTTGCGGTCGTACTCCCCAGGCGGTGTGTTTATCGCTTTTGCTGCGACACTGAAAATAAATTTCCAACGTCTAACACACATCGTTTACGGCATGGACTACGAGGGTATCTAATCCTCTTCGCTACCCATGCTTTCGTTCCTCAGTGTCAGTAATGATCCAGAAAGCTGCCTTCGCAATTGGTATTCTTTCTAATATCTACGAATTTCACCTCTACACTAGAAATTCTGCTTTCCTCTATCAAACTCTAGCTGAAAAGTTTTGATGGCAGTTCCAGAGTTAAGCTCTGGGATTTCACCACCAACTTTTTCAACCACCTACGAACTCTTTAAGCCCAGTAATTCCGAACTACGCTAGGTCCCTTCGTATTACCGCGGCTGCTGGCACGAAGTTAGCCGGACCTTCTTATTCGGGTACAGTCATTTTCTTCCCCGACGAAAGAGCTTTACAACCCAAAGGCCTTCTTCACTCACGCGGCATCGCTGCATCAGAGTTTCCTCCATTGTGCAAGATTCCCCACTGCTGCCTCCCGTAGGAGTTTGGGCCGTGTCTCAGTCCCAATGTGGCTGATCATCCTCTCAAATCAGCTATTGATCAAAGTCTTGGTAGGCCATTACCCCACCAACAAACTAATCAAGTGCGGGCTCATCCAATGGTGCATAAAGCTTTCTCCGTAAAGACTTATCCAGTATTAGCACAAGTTTCCTCGTGTTATTCCAGGCCAAAGGGTAGATACCCACATGTTACTCACCCGTCTGCCACTAAGTATTGCTACTTCGTTCGACTTGCATGTGTTAGGCGTGCCGCCAGCGTACGTTCTGAGCCATGATCAAACTCTCAAGTTTAAAAACGGCGCACACTAGCTTCTATATAAATTCTAAGAATAAAATTTATATAATGTTGAAGTGTGTACGACAAATTTTGGTAACCTTAACCGTCCACACTTCTCTTCTTAAATTTTTACATTTTAAATAGCTAATTGAACCAAAAAGGCTCAATAATCCTCACTTATTTATTGTTTTACAATAATTTTGTTGAGAAGTTCGATGCTTATAGGCTAAAATTGTAGGAAATCAAGCTTTTAAGAACAAAAAAAACAATAAAAACCCCTTATTTTTAGGGTTTTTTTTGATATTTCTTAACACCTAATTTATTAATGACAACTCCAATAAATTTAAATGTTAAAAAAAATTAAACTAAG
>CACOKG010000009.1 GCA_902627745.1 uncultured Pelagibacteraceae bacterium
CAAAAAAACTTGTCTCAACCAGAAAAAAATTTAGTAACGCAAATTTTCAGATTTTTTACTCAAGCAGATGTTGAAGTTAATAATTGCTATTTAAGACATTACACAACAGTTTTTAAGCCAACAGAAGTACTAATGATGATGACAGCTTTCGCTGCAATGGAGACAGTACATGTTGCGGCTTACTCTCATTTACTTGATACTATTGGAATGCCAGAGTCAGAATACTCTGCTTTCATGAAATATAAAGAAATGAAAGATAAATATGACTATATGCAAGGATTCAACGTCAACTCAAAAGAAGACATAGCAAAAACAGTAGCAGTATTTAGTGCATTCACCGAAGGTTTGCAGCTATTTGCGAGTTTTGCAATCCTGTTAAATTTTCCGAGACACAATAAATTAAAAGGGATGGGACAGATAGTAACTTGGTCGGTTAGAGATGAAACTCTTCATTGTAATTCTATGATAAGAATTTTTAAAGAGTTTATAAAAGAAAACCCAGAAATCTGGACACCTAAATTAAAAAAAGAACTTTATGAAGCATGTAGAACAATCATTTCTCACGAGGATGCTTTCATTGATTTAGCTTTTGAGATGGGTCCAATGGAAGGCTTAACAGCGCAAGAGGTTAAAGACTACATTAGATTTATTGGAAATAGAAGATTAGTTCAACTTGGTCTTGAACCAATCTATGATGTGGAAAAAAATCCTCTAGGATGGCTTGATACAATGTTAAATGCTGTTGAGCATATGAACTTTTTTGAAGGTCGTGCAACAGAGTATTCTAAAGCATCAACACAAGGTACATGGGTAGAAGCATTTAGTTAATTCATTTGAAATATAAAAAATATTTTAGAAAAACTAGTCTAAAGCAAAAAGGTGTTGGAGAATTTTTTTTAAGCGAAGTAAAAGCGAAAAATCCGAAAACTTTTTTGGAAATAGGTGTTTTCCATGGAGTAACAGCAAGAAATATTTGTGAATTACTTTACACAATTCATAAAGATGAGTTTAAATATATTGGTTTAGATTTGTTTGAAAAAAATGATGAAAATGAGTCAGAAGTAATACCAAACACATACTTTTCTAACCCATTTAAAAAAATATACTTTAAATATATTAAAAAACAAAATCCATATAGCAAAGAAGCAGTGGAAGATCTTTTAAAAAATTTCAAAGATAATATTACGTTAATTAAAGGCAATTCTAATTTGATCTTAAAAAAAATTGATATGTCGAAAATTGACTATGTGTTTTTAGATGGGGGACATACTTATGAAACAGTTAAAAATGACTTAGAGTGTTGTCTAGAAGTTATTAAATATAATGGAACAATAATGTGTGATGATTATAATTTTGGTCATTTACCAGATGTAAAAAAAGCAATAGATGAATTTGTTAAAAATAACAAATTGAAATGTGAGATCTTATTTAATGGTAGATTTGCAAAAATAGAGAAGTAGCTATCTTTGGTTTAGCTGAACGACTTTTCTGTGTTGATTTCCTTTATAACTTGCTAATGGCCTAATTAGTTTATTAGCTGCATGTTGTTCCATTATATGGGCTGACCATCCTGTGATTCTTGAAATTACAAATATTGGTGTAAAAAAATCAGTATCAAAACCCATCAAATGGTAAGTGGGACCAGTTGGATAATCGACATTTGGATGAATATTTTTTCTATCAATCATTACTTTTTCAACAATATCGTAAATTTTTTCAAATTTTTTATCCTTTTTTATTTTTGCAACTTTAGCAAAATATTTTCTCATAGTTGGAACTCTTGAATCACCTGATTTATAAACTCTATGGCCAAAACCCATTACCACCTCTTTTTTATCCAATGCATTGTTTATCCACTTTAAGGCATTATTAGGAGATTTAATTTTACTCATCATGTGCATTACTTCTTCATTAGCACCTCCGTGTAATGGACCCTTAAGACTTGCAATAGCACCAGTGATGGCGCCATGAATATCAGACAAGCTACTAGTAATTGTTCTTGCTGTAAATGTAGAAACATTAAAACTATGTTCTGCGTATAAAATTAAAGAAACATCAAAAGCTTTTACAATTTCTTTTTGTGGGACCTTACCAAAACACATATAAAAAAAGTTTTCTGCAATGTTCAAATTTTTCTTTGGTTTAATAATCTTTTTCCCTTTTCTTATTCTATAAAAAGCGGCTAGTGCAGTTGGGGTTTTTGCTAAAATTCTTATAGCTTTTCTCATATTTGCCTCTTGAGAAGAGTCAGTTGTTTCTTTATCCTCAAGTCCCATTATACTTACGGCAGTCCTGGCAACATCCATTGGATGAGATTTTTTTGGCATTTTTTTAATAATTGAATAAAGATTTTTAGACAAATCTCTGTTATTTTTTTCTTCTTTTTCAAATTTTCTAAGTTGTATCGTGTTTGGTAAATCCTTGTTTAAAATTAAATAAGCCACTTCTTCAAATCTACAATATTCACATAAATCTTGAGCTGCATAACCTCTATATGTAAGAGAGTTAATTTCAGGCATAACTTTAGAAACCTCTGTCTCATCAACAACTATTCCTAGTAAACCTTTTTTAATATCATCACTCATTATTCATGTCCCTTGGTACTAAAATTATAAATTTTTTCATCTAAACTATTGTACTTTTCATAATCAACAAGCTCATAAAGTCTTTTTCTAGTTTGCATTTTATCTATGATATTATTTTGATGTCCATTTGCATAAATGTCTCGTAATCCATCTTCTACATTTTTCATAGCTAGTCTTTGTGTAGTAACAGGATAGATTACAATATTGTAACCAAGTTTTTCTAATTCTTTATAATTAAATAATTTTGATTTACCAAATTCTGTCATATTAGCTAGTAAGTAACAAGAAAGTTCTTTCCTTACTTTTTCAAAATCTTTTTCATCATGTAAAGCTTCTGGGAAAATTATTTCTGCTCCAGCATCTACATAAGCTTTACATCTATCTATCATCTTATCTATTCCTTCTACACTTTTTGCATCAGATCTTGCTATAATTTTAAAATTTTCATCTTTTTTTGCTGATACACATTCTTTAATTTTTTTAACCATAGCTTCTGTTGATATCAATTCTTTATTGTCCAGGTGTCCACATCTTTTTCTCTCAATTTGATCTTCTAAATGAACAGATGTAATTCCAAATTCTTCAAAGGTTTCAATTGTTTCTTTACAAGATTTAAATCCAGTATCAATATCAACAATAGTTGGCAGGTTGGTCACTCTTGAAATGAGGTAAGATCTTGTACTTACGTCTTGCAGAGTTGTTAAACCAATATCAGGAAAACCAAGATCATTTGCCATAACTCCACCAGAAACGTAAACTGCATCATATCCAATTTCTTCAATTAACTTTGCAGTTAAAGGATTGTATGCACCGGGAACTCTTAAAATTTTGTTAGATCTCAACCTATTAACAAAGTCTTTTCTTTTTTGTATTGGCTTTTTCTCAATAAAGTGCATTAAAAAATACCTTTTTTCAAATTTCTTTTTAGCTTACTTTTTTTTACTTCAATATTTAATTTATCTAATTGACCTGGTTTCAATTTTTTTAAATTTTGTACTACTTTTAAAAATCTATCACTCTCTTTTTTATCTAAGATATTTTCCGTTAAGGTTAGGAATTTATTGATATAATTTTTCCTTTTAAATGGTCGTAAACCATAAGGATGAGCATCTGCTACACCTTGCTCTTCAGCAATTTTTTTACCATTATTGAGAGTTATTACTACTTTTGCACCAAATGCTTTCTTTCGAGGATTAGGATCATGATATTTTTTAGTCCATTTTTTATCCTCGTGAGTTTTTATAGATTTCCATATTTTAATTGTGCTCTTTCTTTTAGCTCTTGCTTTTGTATAAGATTTTACATGATGCCAAGTGCCATCCTCTAGTGCAACAGCAAATATATACATTATTGAGTGATCCAATGTTTCTCTGCTAGCATTAGGGTCCATTTTTTGTGGATCGTTTGCACCTGTCCCTATTACGTAATGAGTATGGTGACTTGTGAAAATATCTATTTTTTTGATCTGATTAAGATTTTTGACTTTCTTTTTAAGTTTTTTTGCCAAGTCAATTAAAGCTTGAGATTGATATTCTGCAGAATATTCTTTTGTGTAAGTTTCAAGAATTGCTTTCTTTGTTTCACCTTTTTTTGGTAATGGAACTTTATATAAAGCCTTCTTACCATCAAGAATTCTTGCTATCACACTATCCTCACCTTCATAAATTGGACTAGGTGCTCCTTCACCACGCATAACTCTATCAACAGCCTCTATAGCAAGTTTTCCAGCATGTGCTGGAGCATAAGCTTTCCAACTTGAAATTTCTCCTTTTCTAGATTGTCTTGTAGAAATTGTTGTGTGTAATGCTTGTTGAATAGCTTGATAAATAGTTTCAGTTTTTAACCTTAACATTGAACCAATTCCAGCTGCAACACTTGGACCTAAGTGGGCAATGTGATCAACTTTATGTTTATGTAAACATATTCCTTTAACTAAATTAACCTGTACTTCATAAGCTGTAATTATTCCTCTCAAAAGATCCAAACCACTTTTTTTATTTTGTTGAGCTACACTTATAAGTGGAGGAATATTGTCTCCTGGATGACTATAGTCTGCTGCTAAAAAAGTATCATGAAAATCCAATTCTCTAACTGCTGTTCCGTTAGACCAAGCTGCCCATTCACAATCGAATTTTAATTTATTATTAACACCAAATAAAGTTGCACCATTTTTTTTTGAATGTTTCAAGGCCATTTCTCTTGATGAAACAACGGGTTTTCTATTAAGTGAAGCTATGGCCACTGACGCATTATCAATAATCCTATTAATTGACATTTCAACTGCATCTTTATTTAATTTAGAATTATCACTTGCAATTTCTGCAATTTTCCATGCAAGCTGTTTTTTTTTTGGTAAATGAATTTTAGATGGGTAAACTTTAATTTTATGAACTATCAAAATAACTCCTAATTAACGAGGTTGTTTTTAATAGTTAAAAAAAAATAATCAATATTAAAGATATTTTGACACTATTTTTTCGATACCAATAAAGTCTTTTACTATGTGATTATGGTAAATTTCATTCGTTTTTTTTTCAGTATATCCATCTTCCATTAGGATAACTGGTATCCCAGCATTTTTTGCTGCATTTGCATCGGTTTCACTATCTCCAATCATTAATGATTTCTTTATGTCACCTTGTAATATTTCAATTACAGAAGTTAGATGTCTTGGATCAGGCTTACAATAATCAAAGGTATTATGTCCCGCAACATATTCAAAAAAATCATAAATCCCAATTTTTTTTAAAAGATCGACGGCTAGGTAATCAGTCTTATTTGTACAAACAGCCATAGAAATATTATTTTCTTTTGACCATATTAAAAAATCTTTGACACCATTTATCAAGGTGCTTTCGTTAACAATGTTTTTTCCATAGAAGTCAGTAAAATCTTTTATCATTTCTTTTTTAATCTTTTCATCTTGTACTTTTCCAAACTCTTTTTTGGCTTGCCCCCAAATTGACCTTCCAAGCATTGCACCTGCACCTTGGCCCACAAGATTCCTTATTTCCTCGGTAGATTTTGTGGGGTAGCCAAATTTTTTCATTACATGATTGTGTGCACGCATCAAATCTGGCGCTGTATCAACTAAAGTTCCATCTAAATCAAAAAGAATTGTAAAATTTTGTTGCATAATTAAAAGTTTTTTTAAGAAATATTATGTGAATTAAGAAACATGTATACTTAATATAAAGGATTTTATAGATGAAACAATTAAATTTACAAAAGCTTCAAAATAATCTTCGAAAAAAATTTTTAAAAGTTGGTGTAAAAATGATTGGTCCTGAAACAATTTTTTTTTCAAAAGATACTAAGATTGGCAAGAATGTGATTATTGAACCTTATGTAGTAATTGGTCAAAAAGTGAAAATTGGAAATAACGTTACAATAAAATCTTTTTCACATTTAGAAAATTGCAAAATTGAAAATAAAGTTGATATTGGGCCATATGCCAGAATAAGACCAGGTGTAATTTTAAAAAGTGGTTCAAAAATTGGAAATTTTGTTGAAATCAAAAAAAGTACTTTAGGTATAAATTCAAAAGTAAATCACTTAACATATATTGGTGATAGTGAAATTGGTAAATCAGTCAATATTGGCGCTGGAACAATCACCTGTAACTATGATGGAGTAAAAAAAAGTAAAACTAAAATTAAAGACAATGTATTTATTGGCTCAAATTCATCATTAGTAGCACCACTTGTAATTGAAGAAGATAGTGTTGTTGGAGCAGGTTCAGTTATAACAAAAAATGTTAAGAAAAAATCATTAGCATTAACTAGAAGTTCACAGACTGAAATTAAAAATTATAAAAGAAAGTGTGAATAGTTATGTGTGGAATAATTGGAATTAATAGCAATAAACCCGTATCAGCAACTATAATTAATTCTCTAAAAAAATTAGAGTACAGAGGTTATGACTCAGCTGGAATGGCAACCCTATATAATGGGTTGATAAATGAAGTTAAATCTGAAGGAAGAGTAGAAAATTTAGAAAAAAATTCCTTAGTTCAAAGCATGGAGGGAACTATAGGTATTGGTCATGTGAGATGGGCAACTCACGGACTTCCTAATAGTATTAATGCTCATCCACATTCTTCCCAGAATGTTTCTGTTGTTCATAATGGAATTATTGAAAACTCAACGATTTTGAAAAAATTTTTAATTGGAAAAGGTCATAAATTTAAATCTCAAACTGATACAGAAGTAATTGTGCATTTAATTACTGAAAATCTTAAAACAGAAAATATTGTAAACTCAATTCAAAAAACTCTGAGGTCTTTACATGGAAGCTTTGCACTTGGTATTATTTTTAAAGATCAACCAGATTTAATTGTTGGTGCAAGAAGAGGTTCACCTTTAGCTGTTGGTTATGGTCCAAATGAAAATTATCTAGGTTCTGACTCTTATGCTCTTAAATCAATGACAAATAAGATTACGTATTTAAATGATGGTGAATTCTGTATTATTAAAAAAGATCATGTGGAATTTTTTAGTGAGGAAGGAACAAAAATTAATAAAAAAGTTTTAGAATTGTCTACAAAAGAAGAAAAATATGACAAAGGTGATTATAAACATTTTATGGCTAAAGAAATTGAAGAACAACCGAACACAATTAGAAATGGAATTAATGAGTATATAGATATGTCTAATAAAGATATTAATATTTATAATTTTCCTTGGAAAAGTAATGAGATTGCATCAATAACTTTGATTGGATGTGGAACAGCATATCATTCATGTTTAATGGCAAAATATTGGTTTGAGGAAATAACATCATTAGATGTAAATATAGATATAGCATCAGAATTTAGATACAGAAAAAATAGATTTAAAAAAGATGCACTTTATGTATTCGTCTCACAATCTGGAGAAACAGCGGATACTTATGCCGCTTTAGATCTATGTAAACAAAGTGGCGTTAAAACGTGCGCAGTTGTAAACGTAATAGAAAGTTCAATTGCAAGAGACTCTGAATTTGTATTACCGATACATTGCGGTACTGAAATAGGTGTTGCTTCAACCAAAGCATTTCTTGGACAAATATTAATTTTGTATATTCTGGCCTTGAAACTTGCTTTATTGAGAAAAGATATTGAAAAGTCTCATTTTGAAAAAAAAATTGATGATCTTAAAAATTTACCAAAACTTGTTGAACAAACATTATTAATTGACAACAAAATACAAACAATTTCTAATACTTTTAATGAGGCAAAGGGCTCTATGTTTTTGGGACGTGGTTTTTCGTATCCAATTGCTCTTGAAGGAGCGTTAAAACTGAAAGAATTATCATACATTCATGCTGAAGGTTATCCTGCAGGGGAGATGAAACACGGACCCCTCGCACTAATAGAGGAAGGTATGCCAGTTGTTGTTTTGGCTCCAAGAGACAATTACTATAAAAAAACAATTTCAAATATGCAGGAGGTAATTGCAAGGGGGGCTAAAGTTTTATTAATCACAAATAAAAGTAAAGATGAGGTAATTTCAGAAAATATTTGGGAAAAAATCGAAGTTGAAAGTACTAATGAAGATCTACTACCTTTTCTTTTAACCATTCCTTTACAAAAATTAGCTTATTATTCAGCGCTAAAAAAAGGTTATGATATTGATAAACCTAGAAATTTAGCAAAGTCAGTAACCGTTGAATAACAGAAAAATTCTGATACAACAATTTTGAGTTGAATATGAAAAATTGGAAAACAAATAGCTGGAGAAAATATCCTGTCAAACATATTCCTGAATATCAGGATAAAAAAGAATTAGATCAGGTATTAAATAAGATTAAAACATTTCCTCCTCTTGTTTTTGCCGAAGAGACAAGACACTTAAAAAAACAGCTATCAGAAGTATCAGATGGTAAAGCATTTTTACTTCAAGGTGGAGATTGTGCAGAAAGTTTTGCAGAATTTAACCCAGATAATATAAGAGATTATTTTAAAGTAATTCTTCAGATGTCTTTAGTACTGACTTACTCAGCTTCATTACCAGTAATTAAACTTGGAAGAATAGCAGGTCAATTTGCAAAACCAAGGAGTGCGCCAACAGAAAAACAAGGTGATAACGAATTACCAAGTTACCTTGGTGACAATGTAAATGGGATAGAATTTTCTGAGAAAGCGAGGAGACATGATCCAAAGAGGCTTTTTAAAGCTTATTCTCAGTCAGCAGCAACTTTAAATTTACTTAGAGCATTTTCACATGGAGGATTTGCAGACCTAAAAAAAGTTCATTTATGGAACTTGGGCTATATAAAGAAAAGTCCTCAAGCTAAAAAATTTAAAGAGCTAGAAGATAAAATTGCAGATGCTTTAGCATTCATGGATGCATGTGGAATAAACTCAGAATTTAACCGAAGATTGAAAACAGTCAATTTTTGGACCTCACATGAAGCTCTGCACCTACCTTTTGAAGAAAGTATGACTAGAACAGATTCCACAACTGGTGAATATCATGCAACATCAGCTCATTTTGTTTGGATAGGTGATAGAACTAGACAGTTAGATGGAGGTCATGTTGAATATTGTAGAGGGATAGAAAATCCAATTGGAATTAAATGTGGACCAACATCAAAACCAGATGAAATAGCAAAAATTTGTAATTTGATAAATCCTAAAAATGAAAAAGGTAAAATTACATTAATTTCGAGATTTGGTCATGACAATGTGGGTAAATTTTTACCAAAACTCATAAGGGGAATCAAAAAAGAAGGTGTAAATGTGATTTGGTCTTGTGATCCTATGCACGGTAATACAATTCAATCAACAACAGGTTATAAAACAAGACGTTTCAATAATGTTTTAAAAGAAGTTAAAGATGTATTCGCAGTTCATCAAAGTGAAGGGTCTTATGCTGGTGGATTACATATTGAAATGACTGGTCAAAATGTAACTGAATGCACTGGCGGTGCTAAAAATATTCAAGATCAAGATTTATCAAGTAGGTACCACACCCATTGTGATCCAAGACTTAATGCAGACCAAGCTTTAGAATTATCTTTTTTAATTTCAGATGAGATAAAAAAGAATAGCAGCTATTCTAAGAATGCTATTCAAGCGGCATCTTAAGCTATTGCTATAATAATGTAGATTGTTAAATAACTATTATGAGTCCTTCGGAAAAAGTAAAATACATATCAAATTGGATTAAGTCCTATGTTGAAATGATGCCAAATAAAGCTCAATCATTAGTGATTGGAATTTCTGGAGGTATAGATTCGTCTGTATCGAGTACATTAAGTGCAATGACGGGTTTAAAAACTATTGTGTTAACAATGCCTATAAAGCAAAAAGAAAATCAACACGATTTAAGTTTAAAGCATCAACAATGGCTAGTAAAAAAATTCAAAAATGTCGAAGCTCATACTTTAAGTTTAGATAAACTTTTTGAGACATTTTCTACAACACTGAAAAAATTTGATAACGAACATGGTTTTGCTAATTCAAGAGCTAGATTGAGAATGACCACCCTTTATCAGGTTGCAGCTGCAAACAAAGGAATTGTAGTTGGAACAGGTAATAAAGTAGAGGATTTTGGAGTAGGTTTTTACACAAAATATGGAGATGGTGGTGTTGATATATCTCCTATAGCAGATTGTAATAAAACTGAAGTATGGGAATTAGGCAAAGAATTAGGTATTTCAAAAGAAATTATCGATGCTCCACCCACTGATGGTTTATGGGATGATGGAAGAACAGATGAGGGTCAATTAGGATTTAAATATTCAGAACTTGAAGATGCAATGGGTAACCCAAATTCACCCCACAGAGAACAGTACGAAAAAATTAGAAATCAAAACTTGCATAAAATGGAGCCAATTCCAGTTTGCAAGATTCCTAGTTAATCAATTAGATTAACAAATCATCAAATAAGGTATATTTCTTAATCAACTGATATGGATATTTTTTTAACAAATAATTTAAGTAATAAAAAAGAACATTTTGTTCCTATAGAAAAAGCAAATGTAAGGATGTATGTTTGTGGACCCACAGTTTATGATGATCCACACATAGGAAACGCAAGGCCATTAGTAATTTTTGATATCTTATTTAAATTATTAAAAAATAATTTTCCAAAAGTTACTTATGTAAGGAATATTACAGATATCGATGATAAGATTATCAAATCTTCTCAGGAACAAAGAATCTCAACAAAAGAACTCACAGAAAAAGTAACCTCAAGTTTTTTGAGAGATTGTGATTTTTTAAATTGTGAAAATCCAACTCATCAACCTAAAGCTACAGAACATATAGACCTAATGATAGAGATGATTACTGAACTTATTGAAAAAGGTTTTGCCTATGAAAATAAAAAACATGTTTATTTTGAAGTTAAAAAATTTTTTGACTATGGAAAATTATCAAATAAAAATTTAGAGGATTTAGTTGCCGGATCAAGAGTGGAAATAAGTGAAAATAAGAAAAATTCTGAGGATTTTGTATTATGGAAACCATCAATTAATGATGAACCAGCCTGGGATTCCCCTTGGGGTAAAGGCAGACCAGGTTGGCATTTAGAATGTTCTACAATGTCCAAAAAATTCTTAGGCAATGAATTTGATATTCATGGCGGAGGTATAGACTTAATTTTTCCTCATCACGAAAATGAAATAGCACAATCTAGATGTGCAAATGATACAAAAGTTTTTGCAAATTATTGGATCCACAACGCATTTATTACAATGTCAAATGAGAAAATGGCTAAGTCTCAAGGTAATATTTTGAAGATTAAAGATTTTAGAAATAAGATTAGTGGTCAAGTAATTAGACTAGCTTTGATGAGTGCACATTATAAACAACCATTAGATTGGAACGATAAACTATTAAGTGATTGCGAAAGTACTTTAGATAAATGGTATAAAGTATATTCATCAAGTTTAAAGTCTGTAAAAGTTTCAGATGAAATTTTAAAACCATTGTATGAGGATTTGAATACCCCTGGATATATTGCAAATCTTCATAAGTTATTCGAAAGAGCCAATAAAGGTGAAAATGTAGATTTATTTATTTCAGCATGTAAATTTATTGGTTTGATGAACGAAAATAACGAAGAATGGAATGAATTTAAAAAGAAAAGAGTCTCTCTAACGGAATCTGAAATTGAAAATATGCTTAGTTTAAGAGATAAAGCTAGGGAAAATAAGAATTATAAAGAAGCAGATAGAATTAGAGATGAGCTTTTAGACAAAGGTGTTTTAATAGAAGACAAAGATGGTAAAACACTCTGGAAATTTAAATGAGCAAAGAAAGATTATACATATTTGATACAACTCTTAGAGATGGAGCTCAAACTCAGGGTGTTGACTTTTCTTTAGAGGATAAAGAAAAAATTGCTCTAGCTTTAGATAATTTAGGTGTTGATTATATTGAAGCAGGATGGCCTGGAGCTAATCCAACAGATACAGAATTTTTTCAAAAGAAACATAATTTTAAAAACTCAAAGCTTACATCATTTGGTATGACCAAAAGAACTGGAAGAAGTGCAGAAAATGATACCGGCTTGTCAGCACTCATGAATTCAAATACCTCAGCTGTTTGTTTGGTAGGAAAGTCCTGGGACTTTCATGTAAATGTAGCTTTAGGAATAACAAATGACGATAATTTAGATAATATTTCTGAAAGTGCCAAACACTTTGTAAAAGCAAAAAAAGAATTCATGTTTGATGCAGAGCATTTTTTTGATGGTTACAAAGCAAATCCAAAATATGCATTGTCTTGTATAAAGGCTGCATATGACCAAGGTGCAAGGTGGATTGTTTTATGTGACACGAATGGAGGAACACTTCCTCATGAAGTCACACAGATAGTTTCCGAAGTTTCTAAAGTTGTTCCAGGTAAGAACTTAGGTATTCATGCACATAATGATACTGGCAATGCTGTTGCCAATTCTTTAGCTGCAGTATTATCTGGTGTTAGACAAATTCAAGGAACAATTAATGGTTTAGGTGAAAGATGTGGTAATGCAAATTTAATGTCGTTAATCCCAACATTTTTTTTGAAAAAAGATTTTTCATCTCAATTTGAAATCAGTATTAAATCAGAAAACATAAAAAATTTGACTGAATGTTCAAGATTATTGGATGAAATTTTAAATAGAAAGCCTAATCAACATTTACCCTATGTTGGTGCTGCAGCATTTTCACATAAAGGAGGATTGCATGTTTCTGCTGTACAAAAAGATCCAAAAACTTATGAACACATTAATCCAGAGGAAGTTGGAAATACTAGAAATATTGTTGTTTCAGATCAATCTGGAAAATCAAACATCATATCCAGATTAAAGAGTATTAAAATTAATATTGAGGAAAGTGATCCAAAAATCAAAAAACTGCTAGATGAAGTTAAGGATCGAGAATTTATTGGTTATAGTTATGATGGAGCTGATGCCTCGTTTGAATTATTAGCTAGAAGAATTATTGGAGAAATACCAAGATATATTTCAATTAATGAATATGATGTTTCCGTTAAAAAAAATAAGTCTGGGGAAATAGTCTCTTCTGCAAAAGCACAATTAGAAGTTGATGGTGAAAAAATTATGTGCGAAGGAGAAGGGAATGGACCAGTTAATGCATTAGATAATGCTATTAGACAGAACGTTGATAGACTAGCAAAATATTCAAAATATCTTAAAGATTTAAAACTTGTTGATTATAAAGTAAGAATTTTAAATACAGGAACAGAGGCTGTCACTAGAGTGTCAATTGAAAGCACAGACTCAAATGGAAAAAATTGGTTTACTATTGGTGTATCGACAAACATTATCGATGCTTCGTTCAAAGCATTAATTGATAGCTTAGATTACAAATTATTTAAGGATAATGCTCCAGCAAGTAAATAGATGAGTAAAAATAATATCTCATTTATTTTACATAAACCTCAATTATCAGAAAACATTGGTGCATGTGCTAGAGCAATAAAGAATTTTGATTTTAAAAGATTAGTATTAATCAATCCAAAACCTATTTTTCCAAATGATAAAATCTTAGCCACATCTGTTGGTGCAAAAGACATCATTAATCAAAGTAAAAAATACGATAATTTAGAAAACGCTTTGGGAAAGATTGATATTTTAATTGCTACTTCAGCAAGATTTAGAAATAAGAATATAAAACATATTAATTTAGAAGACTTGAAAAAAATTAATTTTAAGAAGAGAGTTGGTTTTTTATTTGGGTCAGAAGCATCTGGTTTATCAAATGATGAGATTAGCTATGCAAATTACACTTTACAAATTCCTACTAATCCTGATTTCAAGTCGTTAAATTTATCTCATAGTTTAATTATAATTGCTCAATATGTAGCCAGTCTTATCAAATTAAAAAATATTCCGTTTAAAAAATCAAAAAAGGTTAAATCTGCAAGCAAAAAAGAAATTCAATCAATGTTAGGCCTTTGCATTAAAAATTTAGATGAAATAAATTTTTTTAGACCTAAAGAGAAGAGACCAAAAATGCTAGAAAACCTAAGAAACATTTTTTACAAAATGGACTTATCTGATAAAGAAACACGTATATTATCTGGTGTATTTGCAAGTTTGGGTAAAAAACGTTGATTGACAAAATAATGAGTAAGTTTATAAAGCCCTCTATTAAATGACAAAAAGATTAAACTCTAAACATAAAGTCGATAGAAGATTAAAAGTAAATCTTTGGGGAAGACCTAAAAGCCCGTTTAATACAAGAGCCTATGGACCAGGACAACATGGTCAAACAAAAACTTCAAAACCTTCTGATTACGGAATTCAATTACAAGCTAAACAAAAATTAAAAGCTTATTATGGAAATATTAATGAGAGACAATTTAGAAATATTTATAAAAAAGCTAGCATGTTAAAAGGTGATACTAGCGAGAACTTAATCGGATTATTAGAAAGAAGATTAGATGCAGTGATATATAGAGCAAAGTTTGCTACTACAATTTTTTCTGCAAGGCAATTAATCAACCATGGACATGTAAAAGTTAATGGAAAAAAAGTAAACATATCTAGTTATTCTGTCAGAGAAGAGGACACTATAGAAATTAGAGATAAATCTAAACAGCTTGCAATAATAGATATTGCATTAGCCAGCAAAGAAAGAGAAGCTCCGGAATATATTCAGATGGATGAAAAAAATAAAAAATTTAAATTTGTTAGAATTCCAAAATTTGAGGAAGTACCATACCCAGTTGTTATGGAGCCAAATTTAGTTATTGAATATTATTCTAGATAATAATTACTTTTTATAACTAATACCTTTATCATCAAATACTTTTTTTAATTCTCCACTCTCATACATTTCTTTAATGATATCACATCCGCCTATAAACTCTTTTTTAATATAAAGTTGCGGGATAGTTGGCCAATCGCTAAATATTTTAATTCCATCTCTTAAAGATTGATCTTCCAGTACGTTCACACCCTTAAAATTTATTTCTAACATTTTAAGTATATTTGATACTGTCATTGAAAAACCACATTGTGGTTGATCTGGTGTCCCTTTCATAAAAAGGCACACATCATTAGTATCAATGTGGTTTTGAATTAAACTTTTTGTTTGATCATCCATTATTGTTCCTTTGTTTTAATTGCTAAAGCGTGTAGTTCATTTCCCATTTTACCTTTTAATGAATTATAAACCATTTTATGTTGTTCAATTTTACTTTTACCTGCAAATTGAGAAGAGGTTATAGTCGCTGAATAATGATTACCATCTCCAGCTAGATCTTGAATATCTATTATAGCATCTGGCATTGCTTCTTTGATATATTTTTCGATTTCTTTTAAATCCATTGCCATTTTTTAACTCATATACTCAGATAACCAATTTGTATAATAAGACTTCAATTCGTCAATTGTAACTTTCGTCTTTTCATTAATAATCATACCTTTTTGTGTTATAATACCTAATTCTTCATGATGAACTGAGTTTTTGTTTAAAATTTTTGTAACTTCTTTTAAATCATCTTTATTTACCTCTATCAAATATCTACCTTGATCTTCTGCAAAAAAATATTCAATTTCATTAATTAAATTCTTTGACTTATTAATCTTTATTCCCTTATTACCTTTAATGCACATTTTACTTATCGCAACCAAAAGACCTCCCAAAGATATGTCATGAGCACTTTTCACATATCCTTTATCAATTAAATCTAATATTGATTCTCCATTGTTTTTTTCATTAAAAAGATTTACTTCTGGTGGAGGTCCATTTTTTTCATCTAAAATTGTTCTGGCAAATAAACTTTGGTCAATATGACCTTCAGTTTTACCAATGATTAAAACTAAATTATCCACTTCTTTTAAATCCATCGAAATCATTTTTTTATAATCTTTAATAAGACCTACACCACCAATTGATGGAGTTGGTTTGATCCCAACTTCTTTTGTTTGGTTGTAAAAAGATACATTGCCAGATACCACAGGAAAATTTAAATATTTGCTAGCTTCACCTATACCTTGAACGCATTCAACAAACTCACCCATGTTGTCCTCTTTTTCAGGGCTTCCAAAATTTAAACAATTTGTAATAGCTATCGGTTTTGCTCCAACTGAAATTAAATTTCTCCAACTTTCTGCTACGACTTGTTTACCTCCTGTTAGTGGGTGGGCCCAACAATATACTGCTGAGGAGTCCACTGATGCTGCCACAGCTTTGTTTGTTCCATGTACTCTTACAACACCAGAATCTCCACCTGGTTTTTGAATAGTGTCACCCATAACTGTATGATCATATTGTTGCCAGATCCATTCTTTACTACAGATATTTTGATTTGATAAAATTTTCTTTAGTACATCCTTGATCTTTAATTTATTTAAAACCTCATTTTTAATTTTGTTTTTTTTAGGTAACTTTGATTTTTTCCATTTACGATCATACATTGGAGAATTTTCAACAAGAATATTCACAGGTATTTTTGCTACTTGCTCTTGATTAAAAAATAACTCAATGTTTTTTGAGTTTGTTGTTTTTCCAATAACCGCAAAGTCTAAATTCCATTTATCAAATATTTTTTTTGCAATTTCCTCTTTGCCATTTTCTAAAACTATCAACATTCTTTCTTGGCTTTCAGACAACATAATTTCGTATGGAGTCATTTTAGTTTCTCTGCATGGGACTTTATTTAAATTAATTTCAATGCCTAAATTTCCCTTTGACGCCATTTCAATACTCGAAGATGTGAGGCCAGCTGCCCCCATATCTTGAATTGCAATAATTGAGTCACCAGCCATCAATTCTAAACATGCCTCTAATAAAAGTTTTTCTGTAAAAGGATCGCCAACCTGCACAGTTGGTTTCTTTTCTTCAATCTTTTCATCAAAACTAGCTGAAGCCATACTTGCACCATGAATTCCATCTCTTCCAGTCTTAGAACCTACATAAATTACAGGTTTATTTAAGCCTGCAGCCTTTGAGTAAAAAATCTTATTCTTTTTTACTAAACCAAGAGTCATTGCGTTAACTAAAATGTTTCCATTGTAAGAACTATCAAATGAAGTTTGTCCAGCTATAGTTGGTACACCCATACAATTTCCATAACCACCAATGCCATGCACAACCCCACGCAAAAGATTTTTTGTTTTTTTATGTTGTGGTGATCCAAAATGTATTGAATTTAAATTTGCTATTGGTCTTGCTCCCATTGTAAATACGTCTCTCATGATTCCTCCAACACCCGTTGCAGCGCCTTGATAAGGTTCTATAAATGAAGGATGATTATGACTTTCAATTTTAAAAACTATTGCATCATTGTCTTCAATATCAATAACACCTGCATTTTCTCCTGGACCTTGAATTACTTTTTTTCCTTTGGTTGGTAGCTTTTTAAGGTGAAGTCGTGATGACTTATATGAACAATGCTCATTCCACATTGCAGAAAAAATTCCAAGTTCAGTCATATTTGGAGTTCTTTTAAGTAACTCACAAATTTTTTTATATTCATCAGATTTGAGACCATGATCAATAGCAATTTGTTCGTTTACTTCCATTATTTGATGTTATTAATCAGGTTTTTAAAAAAAATTGAACCATCTTCCCCAGATAAACTTTGATCTATCATTCTTTCAGGATGAGGCATCATCCCTAAAACATTTTTTTCTTTATTAAAAATACCTGCAATATTCTTAATTGAACCATTGGGGTTATATTGATCTTCTATCTTACCCTCACTATTACAATAATAAATTGCTATTTGATTATTATCCATTATTTCTTTTAATTGATCTTTGGTACAAAAATAATTTCCTTCATTATGAGCAATATGAAATTCTAAAACATCTTTATTAAGATTTTTAAAATATGCATTTTCTTTGTTGTCCAATTTCACGAATACATTTTTACATATAAATTCTAAATATTTATTCCTCAATAAAACTCCAGGCACTAAACCTGTTTCAACCAGTATTTGAAATCCATTACAAATTCCCATGATCAATCCTCCAGATTTTGCAAAATTTATTACTGATTGCATAATCCTAGACTTCGAGGCCATACTCCCACATCGTAAGTAATCCCCATACGAAAAGCCACCTGGAAGCACAACTAAATCACTTTTGGGGAGCTCATTATCATTATGCCAAACCATTTTATTGTTAAAACCAAATTTCTTAAGTGCAACATCCATGTCTCTATCGCAATTTGAACCGGGAAAAGTTATTACAGATGACTTCATTAATTATTGTGTTTCAATAATTTTAAAGTTTTCTATTACAAGATTAGCTAAAAGTTTTTTACACATATCTTCTACAACAGCTTTTGCTTTCTTTGGATCATTTTCGTTAACATCTATTTCAAAATATTTACCTTGTCTTACTTCACTAATATTTTCAAAACCCATCCCATCTAAAGCTTGATGAATGACTTTACCTTGCGGATCAAGGACATCCTTTTTTAGAGTAATTATTGCTGAAACTTTCATTTACTCTTTTTTTTTATAGATGAGAGTTTTGTGACATTAACTGCTGATATATTTGATTGTTCATGAAGAATACCAAGTCGTTTTGCAACCTCAGTATAAGCTGGTATCAAATCTCCTAAATCTTTTCTAAATCTGTCCTTATCAAGTTTTTTTTCAGTAATTGAATCCCATAATCTACAAGTATCAGGGCTGATCTCGTCTGCTAAAATAATATTATTTTTTCCACTTTCATGGGTGAAGCCAAACTCTACTTTAAAATCGACTAATTTTATTCCAACTCCTCGAAATAAACCTAACAAAAAATCATTCAGTCGTTTTAAATTTTCATCAATCAAATCAAGTTGAATAGCATTAAGCCAATTAAATGCCAGAATATGTTCTCTACTTATGTTTGGATCACCCAGCTTATCATCTTTGAGGCAATATTCTATTAGTGGATAGTCAAGTACAGTTCCATCTTCAATACCTAATCTTTTTGTTAAAGATCCAGTTGCAATATTTCTTACAATGAACTCAATAGGAATAATATCCACAAGTTTGACAAGTTGTTCTCTCATATTTAATCTTTTTACTAAATGATTTTTAATTCCAATTTGATTGAGGTTTGAGAGTATATGCTCTGAAATTCTATTATTAAGAACTCCTTTTCCTTCAATAGTACTTTTTTTTTGATTATTAAATGCCGTAGCATCATCTTTAAAATATTGAATGACTAGATTTTTATCAGTAGTCGCATAAATGATCTTAGCTTTTCCTTCATATATTTTTTTTCCTTTTTTCATTATTTAAATACTCTTCTAAAAATTAAATTTACATTTTTGAAATGTTTAGCATAACTAAATATAGTTTTTAATTTTTTTGATGATATTTTGCTTATTATATATTTATCAGATTGGATAACTTCAAATAAATTTAAGTTTTCAGCAAAACATTTTTTTGAATAATTTTGAACCATTTTATATGATTTTTCCCTACTTAAACCTGTTTTAGTTAACTCTAACATGAGTTCTTGAGAAAAAATTAGTCCTTTTGTTAAATTTAAATTTTCTAACATTTTTTGAGGATAAACAATCATATCATCCAGAATTTTAGTTAATCTTACTAATGCAAAATCAATAGTTATATTAGCATCTGGGCCGATGTTTCTCTCAACACTTGAATGTGAAATATCTCTTTCGTGCCATAAGGCTATGTTTTCAAGAGCAGGAATTACAGCACTTCGAACCATTCTTGAAAGGCCCGTCAAATTTTCACTTAAAATAGGATTTTTTTTATGTGGCATAGCAGATGAGCCTTTTTGTTTTTTTGAAAAAAATTCCTGTAGTTCGTAAACTTCTGTTCTTTGTAGATGTCTGATTTCTATAGCCACTCTCTCAATTGATCCAGCAATAATTCCAAGAACTGAAAAATAAAAAGCATGTCTATCTCTTGGAATAACTTGGGTTGAAATCGGTTCAACTTTTAAGCCAAGTTTTTTAGCAACATGTTTTTCCACATTTGGATTTATATTGGCGAAAGTTCCAACAGCACCTGAAATAGCACATGTTGAGACCTCATCTATTGCATCGATTAATCTTTTTCTATTCCTTTTAAATTCAGCATAAAAAGAAGCAAGTTTTAAACCAAAGGTAATGGGTTCCGCATGTATGCCATGACTTCTACCCATGCATGGTGTGAACTTATATTTATTTGCTTGTTTTTTTAAAACTTTTAAAATTTTATCAATATCTCTTAAGATAATTTTTCCCGACTGAACTAATTGAATATTAAAACTAGTATCTAAAACATCTGACGATGTCATACCTTGATGAAGATACCTTGCTTTTATTCCAGCTTTCTCTGTAACAGATGTTAAAAAAGCTATGACGTCATGTTTTACTTGAGACTCTAATTGATGAATTCTCTTAACATTTATTCTTGTTTTTTTTTTAACAATTGAAGAAACCCCTTTTGGAATTTGATTTAAACTTTCCATAGCTTGTGCTGCAGCTATCTCGACGTCTAACCAGATTTTGAATTTATTTTCTTCTGACCAAATATCAGCAAGTTCTTTTCTCGAATATCTTTTAATCATTAATTATAAATATGGAGGCTTTGAATAACTTTTAGCAGATTCTGTAAAAATTTCATAACCATTTTCTGTTATTCCAACTGTATGTTCAAATTGCGCAGACAGAGATTTATCTTTTGTAACTGCTGTCCAGCCATCATTAAGCATTTTTGTAGCAAATTTACCTGCATTAATCATAGGTTCAATTGTAAATGTCATTCCTGGTTTTAGTTCCATTCCTGTATTTTTAGTACCATAATGTAAAATATTTGGTGACTCATGAAAAGTTGTACCGATACCATGCCCGCAAAAATCTCTGACAACTGAAAAACCTTTTTCCTCTACATATGTTTGAATTTCATGACCAATATCTCCAAGTTTTTTTCCAGGCTTTAAAATTTTTATGGCTCTCATCATTGACTCGTGAGTCGCATCTATAAGATTATTTAATTTAACAGAAGTTTTACCAATACAAAACATTCTACTTGTATCTCCGTAGTGGTTATCAATGATTGCTGTGACATCCACATTGACTGCATCACCTTCTTCTAAAATTCTTTCTTCAGAAGGAATTCCATGACAAACAACATGATTTAATGATGTACATAATGATTTGCTAAAACCTCTGTAATAAAGTGGGGCAGAGTAACCTCCGTTGTCTCTAATAAATTCGTAACCAAGTTTATCAATTTGTGCAGTTGAAATACCTTCTTTTATATTTTCAGTAAGCATATCTAAGGTCTGAGCTGCAAGTTTACCTGCAATTCTCATTTTTTCAAATTTTTCTGAATAACTATTCATTAATAATCTTTATTCTTTTTTCTATAATTATTTCTTTTGAATTTAGTTTGCATCTATAAGCAAGAAAATTAACACCAGCTTTTTTCGCAATAAGATAGTTTTTATAATATTCTTCATCAATATCTTTTGCAATTTTAAAATTTTCCATATTTTGTATCTGAACCAAAAAGATCAAGTATGATTTATAACCTTTTTTTATGGCATCAATAAGGGTAATAAGATGTTTTGAACCTCTTGAAGTAATTGCATCAGGAAATTCAGCAGTTTTTTTCTCTCTAAAAAGAGTTACATTTTTGACTTCAATAAAGCTTTTTTGTTTTTTTTTCTCTATTAAAAAATCAAATCTAGTTTCTTTGTTATAAAAAACTTCTGATTTAATATTATCATTATTTTTTAATTCATTAATTAAATTAGCATTTAAACCATGTTCAACAATCTTATTAGCCATGTGAGTATTAACACCAACTAGATTATTATTGGCTTTGATCAATTCTAAACCATATTTTAGTTTTCTTTTTGGATTATTATTTTTAAGCAAGTAGACCTCATTTCCCTCATCAAGCAGACCTTTCATCGAGCCTGTATTTGGGCAATGGGCTGTAACAACTTCTTTATTTATTTTTACATCTACAAAAAAACGTTTATATCTTTTGATTAATTTGCCTTTTATTAAAGACTTGGTAAATTCCATGTTCAAATTATAGATAATATGACAAAAAATACAAAATTTAATGCTGCAATATTGATTATTGGAAATGAAATCCTATCAGGTAGAACTCAAGACACAAATACGAGCACTTTGGCTGTTTGGCTTAATTCACTTGGTGTTCAGGTAAATGAAGTAAGAGTGATACCAGATACAAAAAAAACAATAATTAAAAACTTGAATGTCTTAAGAAAAAATAATGATTATGTTTTTACAACTGGTGGTATTGGTCCAACACATGATGACATTACGGCAGAATCTGTTTCAGAAGCGTTTGGACTAAAATATGAAATACATCCAGAAGCTTTTAAAATATTAGAAAGTTACTACAAGCCAGGTGAATTCAATGAAGGTAGACAAAAAATGGTCTGGATGCCACATAATGCAAATTTAATTTTAAATCCTACTAGTGGGGCACCAGGATTTAGTGTTGAGAATGTTTTTTGTCTACCAGGTGTTCCATCAATACTAAAATCAATGTTAGGTGGTTTGAAACAAAAAATTGCAGGAGGTGATCCAATACTGAGTCATACTATAAGTTTAAGAACTGTAGAAAGTGAAATTGCAAATTCTTTATCAAAAGTTCAAGATCAGAATAAAGATGTTGAAATAGGCAGCTATCCTTTTTTCCATGCTGGAAAGTTAGGTGTTTCAATAGTTCTTCGCTCTGAACAGCAATCAAAAATTGATACTTGTAATTCACAGATTTTAGATTTTATTAAAGAAAAAAAAATTGAAATAGTAGATCGATAAATGCTTTATTTTGCTTATGGGAGTAACCTTCATCATTTTCAAATGAAAAGAAGATGTAAAGATAGTTTTTTTATTAAAAAAATAAATCTAAAGAATTTTAGATTAACATTTAGAAGCAAATATAGAGCTGCGGATATTGAACCGAAAAAAAATTCTTTTGTTCCTGGTGGATTATTTGAGATATCAAAAAGTGACGAAAAAAAATTGGATGTTTATGAAGATTATCCAACTTTGTATAAAAAGTATTATTTTTTTTATTATGGAAAAAAAGTTATGACTTATACAATGTCCAATAAAACACCTTTCAGATTTCCAACAGAAAGATATCTTAATGTTATTAAGCGTGGATACAAAGATTGTAAGCTTGATATAAATTATTTAAATAAAGCATTAATTCATTAAATAAAAATCTTAAATGTCAAATGTAAATAATTTTTTAAATTCATATAAAGAAATAATATATATTATTTTTCTGAGCTTTATTTTTGCCATCACAATTCAATCATTCGAATTATTTAAAGGAAACGCAAATTATTTGATTTATGCAATAAAAGAATTGGATGATAACAAATTACAAAATGATTGGATTGCAAACCAAGCTCACCATTTACCACTATTTACATATTTTAATAACATACTAATCAAAATCTTTTCAAAAAAGGTGATCTATGTAGTTCATTATATTTTATTAGGAATGACCTCCTTTTCTTTATTTTTAATCTCTAAAAATCTTTATCCTGAAATTAGTAAAAAAAATTTAAAAGTAATTTGGTTTTCAGTTTTTATATTTTTATTTCATGAAAAGAGTTTTTTTTCAGGAGTTGCAGGTCAAACTTCAATTGATGCAGGTTACCAACCTGCTAGCTTCGCTATACTTTTTTTTATAAGTATTTATTTCTTTATCATAGAAAAAAATTTTTTAAGTGTTGTATTTGTTTGTTTAGGTGCAAGTTTTCATCCAACTTATGTACTGCATTCAGGCTTTCTAATTTTGGGAATATTAGGCTCATATTTTATACTTAAAAAATATTCAAATTGTCTTAAAATTTTCCTAGTTTATTTTGTCTTTATTTTACCAATTACTTTATACGTAATTTCTAATTTTTTATTAATTGATGAAAATTATAGTTTGTTGGGAAAAAAAATTTTATTAGATAGAATTCCTCATCACGCAAATATCAATTTATGGGCAACTTATAAAGATATAATTTTCTTATGTCTTTATTTTTATTCTTTATTTTTGATTAAAAATAATAAACGATTTTTAATTTTTTTTTCTATATTTGGATTTTGTCCAATTTTACTAAGTGTTTTTCAATATTTCATTAATATAGATTCTTTGGCATTATCTTTTCCTTGGAGATCTTCAGTTTTCATTGCTCCCATCTCATCAATAATTATCTTTTCTTACTTTCTAAAAAAGATTCAATTAGAAAAACTAAAATTACGAATACTCAGTTTTCTTTTGATAATTTCTGTTAGTTCCTTTTTTTTTATTAAATCGCATTATATTAAAGATCTAAATAAAGAGTTTAGATATAAATTAGTCTTGACCAATGAAATTAAAAAAAATTTTGATTTAATAGATAGAATACTTACTCCAACAGACTTAGATTATATTAGAATGAATTCTGGCCTTCCAGTCTTTATCAATTGGAAACATCACGCGTTTAGGTATGATCAATTAATTGAATGGAGGGAAAGAGTAGATTTAGCTGATAATTTTTACCAAAGCAAAAGTTTTACCGATCAATTAGTCAATCTTCAAAAAATTCAAAAAATTGATGAGGTTTCTCATATACTCATAAGGACAAATGATTTAGATATAAAATGTAAGGATTTTATTAATCATGATATTTTCTCACTAGTGAGTGTAAGCGATTGTTTTAAAATAAAG
>CACOKG010000010.1 GCA_902627745.1 uncultured Pelagibacteraceae bacterium
CAAAAATTATCTTTTTCTGTAGATGAAAACTTTAAACAAACTGTTCTAGAGACATTTAATGACGAGGAAAGTGAATTAAATCCTTATTATCCAAGATTTAAGTCCCATCAATTAGATATCACCGAGGAAAATAATATTTTTTTTGTCAATTACTCAACCCAAGGTATTGTTAAACTAAAAACATCATCTCAAGATCAAGCATTAGAAATTGTAAGAAGAAGAATTGATGAGATAGGAACTAATGAGCCCAATATTCTAAAAAGAGGAAACGATAGAATTCTTGTTGAATTACCTGGATTAGATGACCCAATGAGAATTAAATCATTACTTGGGAAAACTGCAAATCTTACGTTTAGATTTGTAACTAATAACGATCAAGACTCTTTTGGGGCAGAAAAACTTAGCTATGAAGATGAGTCTGAAGAAGCTGCTCTGGTAAGTAAAAGAATTATTTTAAGCGGAGACAATCTGCTAGACGCTCAACCAAGAATGGATAGTGAGACAAATGAAACTGTGGTTACGTTTACACTTGATAGAGTTGGAGCTAAAAGATTTGGTAAAGCCACATCGACTGGTATTGGCAAGCAATTAGCAATAGTATTGGATGGCAAAATTATAAGCGCACCAGTTATAAGAGATACAATTGCAAGCGGATCAGGTCAAATCAGTGGAGGATTTACTTTTCAATCAGCAACAGATTTAGCTCTTTTATTAAGATCTGGTGCATTACCTGCACCTTTAAATATTATTGAGGAACGAACAGTTGGTCCAGACTTAGGGCAAGACTCAATTAATGCAGGGATGATTGCATTAGCAATTGGTTTTGTATTAGTAATAGTATTTATCTTTGTTAAATATAAGATATTTGGTTTAATTACCAACATAACATTAATACTTAACCTTTTCTTGCTCATTGGTATATTGACTATATTTGAGGCGACCTTAACTCTTCCGGGGATTGCTGGAATAATTTTGACAGTTGGTATGGCTGTCGATGCAAATGTTTTAATTTTTGAGAGAATTAAAGAAGAGCTAAAAAATGAAAAAAATAATTTAATAGCTTTTGATAGTGGTTACACAAAATCTAGAACCGCTATACTTGATGCAAATATAACAACATTATTAGCAGCCATTATCTTATTTTTTATGGGCTCAGGTCCAATCAAAGGTTTTTCACTTACACTTGGAATCGGAATATTTACAACATTATTTTCAGTTTATTTCATAGCAAGATTATTGACTGTTTTGTATGTGTACAGAAACAAAGAAAAAGAGGGTTTAATTTAGATGATTGCTTTTAACAAATATTATAATCAATTTAACATACTCTCTATATCCTTAGTCGTTATTTCATTATTTTTACTGACTTTCAAAGGCCTTAATTTTGGAATAGATTTTAAGGGCGGAACCTTAATTGAATTAAGATCAACTGACAGCAAAATTAATGTGTCATCTCTAAGAGATAATTTAAATTCTATGAATTTAGGTGATGTTTCAGTAAAAAACTTTGGAAATGAGACTGACTTTCTAATTAAATTTGAAATTAACAATAACAAAAATATTATAGAGGAAATTAAAGCAAATTTAGATAAATCATTTGGCAATACTTTTGATTTTAGAAGAGTTGAAAACGTAGGACCGAAAGTAAGTGCTGAGTTACTTAAATCTGGAGTAATAGCTATCGCTGTGGCATTAACTTTAATGTTAATTTACATTTGGATCAGATTTGAATGGCAATTTAGTTTAGGAGCTATATTAGCTTTGTTTCATGACGTGTTGGTAACCCTAGGTTTATTTTCATTACTTGGTCTTGAAATCAATTTATCTATTATTGCAGCTGTATTAACTATCGTTGGTTACTCCATGAATGATACAGTAGTTATTTTTGATAGAGTAAGAGAAAATTTAAGAAAATATTCTGACATTAAGATTTACGATTTAACTAATATCTCTATCAATGAAACATTATCTAGAACTTTAATCACATCAATAACGACTTTATTAGCTTTACTATCAATATTTTTCTTTGGTGGTGAAATACTAAAGGGTTTTTCTTTAGCTATGATATTTGGTGTAGTTTTTGGAACTTATTCATCTATCTATATTGCTAATACAGTTTTGGTTAGATTAAGAGTTTCTCAAAAAACTGTTTTAAGAGATGACGAGAGTAATTAATAAAGATTTTGAGCAGCCACCAAAGTAAGTAGCATAGGTATTGAAATTAATGTATTAACTCTCAAAAACAACATTGCTCTTCTAGCTGACCTAGCTTTATATTCTGGATCACATTCTACGATACCCAAGGCCCTTTTTTGATTTGGCCATATTATAAACCAAACGTTAAATAGCATTATCAAACCTAGCCACATACCAATTCCTATTGCAGTATGTTTTGGAATGCCAGAGCCTATACTTAAGGTCATTGCGTCATACAAATATCCATTAAGAGCCATAATTGCAAAACCAGATAAAATTGCTAAAACTGCCCCCCATCTAAAATAAAATAATGCAGCTGGAGCAATTACATTGTTGATAGCTGGTTTTTGCTCATCTGGAATTCTTGCCATATTTGGAATTTGCACAAAATTAAAGTACCACAATAATCCAATCCACATAATACCAGTTATAACCTGCACAAATTTTGCAAACCAGCTCCAAAAAAGTGCATCAAAACTAAAACCATCATTTTGATAAAATAATCCAAGAAATAACAATACTGTTATAGCTAATGATACATGAATTGTTCTTGATAAAGACGATAGCAAATTACCCATAATATTGGCAAATATATACTACATTACAACTTTTTAAAATAATTTTTAAGAACAAATCATTATGAATTCAAATTAATTGATAAACTTCTTGTATATTTAAATTATATAATTTAATAATTTTAAATAATGATATTTGAACTACCAAAACTCGATTATGCAAACAATGCACTTTCTCCAATAATGTCTGAGGAAACTTTAGAACTTCATCATGGCAAACATCATCAGACTTATATAACCAACTTAAATAATTTTATCAAAGAGACTGATTTATCTAATTCATCATTGGAAGATATAATTTTAAAAAGTTTTGAGGATAAATCCAAAACTGGAATATTTAATAATGCAAGCCAGCACTGGAATCATAATCTTTTTTGGAAATGTATGAAATCAAACGGTGGTGGAAAAATTCCCCCAAAACTTGAAAAAAGAATCATTACAGATTTTGGAAGTGTCGAAAAGTTTAAATCAGATTTTAAACAAGCAGGAATAACACAATTTGGTTCTGGCTGGTGTTGGTTATCTATTAGTAATGGTAAACTTGTAGTAACAAAAACTGCAAATGCAGCAAATCCTTTAATTGATAATATGCAGCCTATTTTAGGATGTGATGTTTGGGAACACTCTTATTATATTGATTATAGAAATCGACGACCAGAATATTTAGATAAGTTTGTAGAAAATCTAATTAATTGGGAATTTGTTGAGTCTTTATTAGACTAACTGTCTGTTTTTCCTACTCTTCTAGCGTGAATGAAAGATCTAATACATTGAATTGTAAAAAATAAACCAGTTACTAACATCATTAATTTTGAGATATCCGCCCAAAAATTTGCAAAAACATTCCCTGTTATTATTGTTCTAATAAAATCTAATCCACCTATAAAAATCATTAATCCTAAAAGTACTACTATGTGCATAAAAAATTTTCTTTTATTAATAAATTTTACAGATAAATAAGAAAAAATAAAAATTGGAAATCCCAAAAAAGAGGGAATGAATGAAGTTAGAGAATCGCTACCACTTATAAAACTTATTATTATTCCCCAACAAATTAATAATATTCCATAAATAATTGATAAATTTTCTATTGACATACCAAGTATCTTGAATTCAGTATTTGTATTTTCGTTATCAATCATAAAAATATTTTATTTTATTAATAAATTTTATCAAATTAATTGCAACATTATTGATAAGCTGTAGATCTACAAAAGAGGTTTTAAAAATTTTCCTGTATAACTAGTGTTAATCTTACAAATTTCCTCAGGTTTGCCCTCAGCAATAATTTTTCCACCTTTTACACCGCCTTCAGGCCCCATATCTACAATATAATCTGCTGTTTTTATGACATCTAAGTTATGTTCTATAACAACCACAGTGTTCCCTAATGATACAAATGTATGTAAAATTTCTAATAATTTTTTGATATCGTGTTGATGAAGACCAGTGGTTGGTTCATCTAATATGTACATTGTTCTTCCCGTTGATCTTTTTGATAATTCTTTAGCTAATTTAATTCTTTGTGCTTCTCCCCCTGATAGAGTTGTAGCTTGTTGACCAATTTTTATATAGCCCAGACCAACTTTTTTTAAAGTAAGTAATTTTGTCTTGATATTTGAAATATTTTCAAAATATTCACATCCCTCATCAACTGTCATATTCAAGACATCTGCGATACTTTTATCTTTAAACTTTATCTCTAATGTTTCTCGGTTATATCTGGTTCCCCTACACTCATCGCATTGAATATAAACGTCTGGAAGAAAATGCATTTCATAAGTAATAACTCCATCTCCCTCACAAGCTTCACATCTACCTCCTTTAACATTAAAAGAAAACCTTCCTGGTTTGTATCCTCTAGTTTTAGATTCAGGTAATCCTGTAAACCAATCCCTAATTGGCCCAAAAGCTCCAGTATAAGTTGCTGGATTAGATCTTGGGGTACGACCGATCGGTGATTGATCAATATCAATTATCTTATCGATTAATTCTGTGCCTTTGAAACCTTTGAATGGTTTTGGAATTTTTCTAGATTTATTATTATTCAAAGTTAAATTTAAAGCATTATATAATGTCTGTAAGATCAATGTTGACTTACCACTTCCTGATACACCGGTGACACAAGTTAAACTACCCAAAGGTATTTTTAAATTAACATTATTCAAATTATTACCAGTAGCACCTGTAATTTCAAGAAACCTTCCGTTTTTTGCTAACCTTCTTTTTTTGGGAACATCAATTCTTAATTTGTTTGAAAGATATTTTCCTGTGATACTTATTTTATTTTTTGTTATCTCATCAAAAGTTCCTTGCGCAACAACTTCACCACCTTTGTTTCCTGCTTCAGGACCAAGATCAATAATATGATCTGCATTTTCCATCGTTTCTGTATCATGCTCAACTACTATTACTGTATTTCCCAAATCTCGTAATCTTTTAAGAGCATTAATAAGTTTTACATTATCTTTTTGATGTAAACCAATAGATGGTTCATCCAAGACGTATAACACTCCAGTTAAACCAGATCCAATTTGAGATGCTAGACGGATTCTTTGCGCTTCTCCGCCTGATAAAGTACCAGACTCTCTTGATAATGTTAGATAATCAAGTCCAACATTTAAAAGAAAATTTAATCTTTCATTAATTTCTTTGAGAATATGTTCGGCAATTTTGACTTGTCTTTTATCTAAATTAAATTTTAAATTTTCAAACCATTTTGCAGCATCTAAAATTGATTTTTCAGTCACTTCACTAATGTGCAAGCCGTCAATTTTAACACATAATGCCTCATCTTTTAATCTATGACCATTACATCTCTCACATTTAGTATCTGACTGATATTGTGCTATTTCTTCTCTTTTCCAATCACTATCGGTTTCTAAATATCTTCTTTCTAAATTATTTATTACCCCTTCAAATGTCTTTTTGTGTGAGTATTTTTCATAACCATCATCATATGAAAATTTTATTTCTTCATCATCAGATCCATAAAGAATGATATCTTTTATTTTTTTTGAAAGTTTTGACCATTTTTCATCTAACGAGAAGCTATAATGTTTTGCTAAAGAAGATAATGTTTGCGCATAATATAGAGTGGTTGTTTTAGCCCAGGGTTCTATAGCACCATCAGCAATACTTTTTTTATGATTTGGTACTACTAAATTTGGATCAACATTAAGTTTAATTCCAATCCCCTCACATTCCTCACAAGCACCAAAAGGACTATTAAATGAAAAAAGTCTTGGTTCAATTTCTTCAATGGTAAAGCCACTTTCAGGACATGCAAATTTAGTCGAAAATATTAATTTTTCTACTTTTCGATATTTTTTCGGTAAGGTTTCATCTTCATATTCGACAAATACTAATCCATTCGCTAAATTTACCGATGACTCGATACTTTCAGCTAATCTGTTTCCTAAAGATGAATTTAGAACTATCCTATCGACCAGAATATATATGTCATGCTTAATTTTCTTATTTAATTCAGGAACTTTATCAATATCATAAATTACATCATCTACTTTGATTTTTCGAAAACCTCTTTTTTTATAATTTAGGATTTCTTTTTTATATTCTCCCTTTCTTCCTCTGACTACTGGAGCGTAAATATATATTGTTGACTTTTTTGGAAGCTCTTTAATTTTATCCACAATTTGTGTAATCGTTTGTGATGTGATTGGTTTACCTGTAAAAGGAGAGTAGGGTATACCCGCTCTTGCATATAAAACACGCATGTAATCATAAATTTCAGTAACTGTAGCAACAGTTGATCTTGGATTTTTAGAAGTATTTTTTTGTTCTATCGATATTGCTGGGCTCAACCCTTCAATTAAATCAACTTTTGGCTTTTTCATTTTATCTAAAAATTGTCTTGCATAAGCGGATAAACTCTCAACATATCTTCGTTGACCTTCTGCATAGACTGTATCAAAAGCTAAAGAAGACTTTCCTGATCCTGATAGACCAGTTATGACAACAAATTTATCTTTGGGTATCTCTAAAGAAACATTTTTTAAATTGTGTTCTTTAGCTCCCTTAATAACTATCTTTTTCATCATAATTTTTCTTGCTTTGACTCAATAAAATTAATATTCAGAGTAAATTGTGGTATAGTTCTAATTAACAAATTTAACAAATATTAAAATATTATGGCTGGAAGTTTAAATAAAGTACTTTTAATTGGTCGTTTGGGCGCAGATCCAGAGATCAAACAAATGGTAAATGGCAAAAGTGTTGCACGATTAAGTCTGGCAACAAGTCAATCTTGGAAAGATAAGAATACTGGTGAAAAAAAAGAAAAAACAGAATGGCACCGTATAGTTGTATTCAATGAGGGATTGGTAAATGTTGTTCAACAATATTTAAAAAAGGGAGCCCAAATATATGTTGAGGGACAATTAACGACTCGAAAATGGAAAGATGAGCAATCTGGTCAAGACAAATACTCGACTGAAATTGTTATTCAAGGATATAACTCATCTTTAACTATGTTAGGTGGAGGTAATTCAGGTGGAAGTATTTCAAATGATAATACTCAATCTAATAATGATGACATGTCACAAATTTCAAATGACATGGATGATGAAATTCCATTTTAATATTTATGCAAAAAACTGAAATTCCTGAGGATAAGAATATAAAATTAATCTCAATGCATGATGAGATGAGCTCATCTTATCTATCATATGCAATGAGTGTTATAGTCAGTAGAGCACTTCCTGATATACGAGATGGTTTAAAACCAGTTCATAGAAGAATTTTGTATGCGATGTACAAAGGTGGATATGATTGGTCAAAACAATTTAGAAAATCTGCAAGAATTGTTGGAGATGTTATTGGTAAGTATCACCCGCATGGAGATCAGTCAGTTTATGATGCTCTAGTAAGAATGGTTCAGGATTTTTCAATGAGCCTACCTTTAGTTGATGGACAAGGAAATTTTGGATCTATTGATGGCGATCCCGCTGCTGCGATGAGATATACAGAAACTAGATTATCTAAAGTTTCACAATATTTAATTGATGATATAGAAAAGAATACAATTTCATTCAAAAATAATTACGACGAAACGGAGAAAGAACCAACAGTTTTACCAGCTCAATTTCCTAACTTATTAGTAAATGGTGCAGGTGGAATTGCAGTTGGGATGGCAACTAGCATACCACCACATAATCTAGGTGAAATAATTAACGGAACATTAGCTTTAATTGAAAATAAAGATATTAAAATTAAAGATCTGATGAAGCACATACCTGGGCCTGATTTTCCAACTGGTGGAGTAATAATTGGAAAAGATATGATCAAACAAGGTTATAACAAAGGCAGAGGCTCTTTTAAAATTAGAGGTGAAATTTCTATAGAAAGTTTAAAAAATGGAAGAGAAAGATTAGTTATCACATCAATTCCTTATCAAGTTAATAAATCTGTTTTGAATGAGAGAATTGCTCAGCTTGTTAGAGAAAAAAAGATTGAGGGTATAAGAGATATAAGAGATGAGTCGAATAGAGAAGGAATCAGAGTTTCAATAGATTTGAGAAGTGGAGTAGAACCTGAAACAGTAAAAAGACAACTTTACAAGAATACACAAATTGAAAGTTCATTTGGATTTAATACACTCGCAATAGTTGATGGCAAACCTGAAACTTGTAACTTAAAAGATTTCTTATCAAATTTTTTATCCTTTAGAGAGGACGTTGTAGTCAAAAAAACAAAATTTGATTTACAAAAAGCAGAAGAGCGAGCACATATCTTAATAGGTTTATCGGTATCAGTTGAAAATTTAGACAAAGTTATCAAAATAATCAGATCTTCAAAAAATCCAGAAGATGCAAAGAAATCTCTTTTACAAACCAAATGGAAAATTAATAAGTCAAAAAAATTAATTTCACTTGTAGAAAGTTCAAAATCAAAAACTTTATACTCCTTATCAACTTTACAAGTGAATGCTATTTTAGAATTAAGATTACAAAAACTGACAGCGTTAGGAATAAATGAAATTGAAATAGAAATTAGGAAGTTAGCTGAATTAATTATGAAATATAAAAAAATAATTTCATCTAAAAAAGAATTGTTAAAAGTTATTAGCGAAGAGTTAAAGAATATTAAAGATAAATATTCATCTCCCCGAAGAACTAAAATAATTGATGCTGTATTAAATTACGATATAGAAGAAACCATTCAAAAACAATCTGTATTGATCACAGTTACATTGCAGGGTTACATCAAGCGTGGATCTTTGAATAGTGTTAAGACACAAAAAAGAGGAGGTAAAGGAAAAACTGGCATGACTACTAGGAACGAAGATTCTGTAGTCCAAACTCTATCAGTCAATACACATACCTCAGTTTTGTTTTTCTCTACAGAAGGTTTAGTTTATAGAATAAAAGCCTGGAAAATACCTGAGGGATCTTCAGTTTCTAAGGGAAAATCGTTGTTTAATATTCTTCCACTAAAAAACCATCAGTCAATAAGTTCTATTATGCCTTTTCCCGATAATGAATCTGAAATGAAAAATTATCAAATTGTATTTGCTACTGCTCAAGGGAAAATCAGAAAAAATAGTTTAGAGGATTTTTCTTCAATCAATACATCTGGAAAAATTGCAATGAAATTAGACAATAATGATAAAATTGTGGGAGTTAAAATTTGCAAAGATGATCAAGATATAATTTTAAGCACCAAATTAGGAAAATGCATACGTTTTGAGTCTAAAAAATTGAGAGTTTTTAAGGGTAGATCCTCTAAAGGGATTAAAGGTATTGTTTTGTCTCCAAACGATCAAATTGTCTCTCTTTCAATTATAGATAATGATAAATCAAAAAAAAATGGGAAGAAATCAAAAGATGAGCAATCAGAATTAAAAGCTAAAGAAAAGTTCATATTATCAATAACAGAAAATGGTTTTGGTAAAAAAACTAGTCATACGGAATATAGAGTAACTAATAGAGGTGGGAAGGGAATTATCGGTATTATAAATTCACCAAGAAATGGTAATATCTCATCCTCTTTCCCTGTATATGATGGTGATGAAATACTTATATCTACTAACAAAGGAAGAGTAATACGTGTAGCGGTAAAAGAAATTAGAACTGCGGGTAGAAATACTCAGGGAGTTAGAATTATTAAATTAACTGGAGAAGAAAAAGTTGTTTCAGCTGATAAAATAGATGATAACTTAGTTTAATGAATAAAGTTGCAATCTATCCTGGAACATTTGATCCAATTACGTTTGGCCATATTGATGTTATTAAAAAAGGTTTAAAACTTTTTGATAAGATTGTTGTAGCAGTATCTAACGTTGAAAATAAGGATTATTTATTTGATTCTGATGAACGAATTGAAATTGTAAAAAAAGCTTTATTTTATGATTTGAAACTGAACAAAAAAAAAGTTGTCGTAATTTCTTTTAGCTCTTTAACAACTGAATTATGTAAAAAGTATAAATCAAATATTATTTTAAGAGGATTAAGAGCAGTTTCAGATTTTGAATATGAATTTCAACTAGCAGGGATGAATAGAAAATTAAATAAAAATATTGAAACTCTTTTTTTAATGTCTGATGTTGAAAATCAGATTATTTCATCAAGATTTGTTAAAGAAATAGTAAATTTAAAAGGTGATATTAAAAAATTTACTACCAAAAGTACAATTAAATTACTAAAAAGAAAATATGAATAAAATTTTAATAAATATATTTATTTTCTTTTTTTTAACCACAAACCAAGTAATGTCACAGGAGAATATTATGATTTTGAAACTTAAAGATGGAGATGTTAAAATTGAATTATTTGAAGATGTAGCACCTAATCATGTTAAAAGAATTAAAGATTTAGCCAATAGCGGTAAATATGATAATGTTGTTTTTCACAGAGTTATTGATGGTTTCATGGCACAAACTGGTGATGTAAAATTTGGAAATTCATCATCTAGTGATTTTAATTTAAGAATGGCAGGAATGGGAGGATCAGATTTACCAGACCTAAAACAAGAATTTAATAATTTACCTCATGATAGAGGAACTTTATCTATGGCTAGATCACAAGATCCAAATAGTGCAAATAGCCAATTTTTCATTTGTTTTAAACCCGCTCCTTTTCTAGATAACCAATATACAGTTTTTGGAAAAGTGATCGAAGGAATGGAATTTGTTGATAAAATTAAACGTGGTGATGAAAACAATAATGGTGCCGTCACAGATCCAGATAAAATAATTAGTTTTAAATCATTATAATATTTAATGGCATTAAAAGAATTTGCCTTTAAATTATTGAACAAAGATGGCTATGCAAGAGAAGGAATTATAGAAACGCATAGGGGAGTTATTAGAACTCCTGCTTTTATGCCAGTTGGAACTCAGGCAACTGTAAAAGCTTGTACGATCGATGATATTAAAAAAACTGGCTCAGATATAATCTTAGCTAATACATATCATTTAATGATCCGTCCAGGAGTTGAACGAATTCAAAATGCTGGTGGATTACATTCTTTTATGAATTGTGATTTGCCAATACTTACTGACTCAGGTGGATTTCAAGTAATGTCTCTTTCAAAACTAAACAAAATAGACCGAGAGAAAGGTGCAATTTTTAACTCACATGTTGATGGAAAAAAATTTTATTTGAGCCCTGAAGAAAGTATCAAAATTCAACTCGGCTTGAACTCAGATATTGTAATGATAATGGATGAATGTCCAAAGAAAACGGATGATTATAAACTGATTAAAAAATCAATGGAACTATCATTATATTGGGCTGATAGATCCAAAAAAGCCTTTGGAAAAAATCCTCATAAAGCTCTTTTTGGCATAGTTCAAGGAGGCCTTTTTAAAGATTTGAGACTTTTGTCTCTAAAAGGTTTATTAAATCTAAATTTTGATGGATATGCCATTGGTGGTCTTGCAGTTGGTGAAACACAAGAGGAAATGTTTAACGTTTTGGATGACATTAAAGAAAATCTTCCAGAAAATAAACCACATTATTTAATGGGTGTAGGCACACCTTCTGATATTTTAGGTGCAGTAAAAAGAGGAATAGACATGTTTGATTGTGTAATGCCGACTAGATCAGGGAGAACAGGTCTGGCTTTTACATGGAATGGAAGAATAAATATTAAAAATAATAAATATCAAAATGACAATTCACCTCTTGATGAAAAGTGTAAAAATTTAAATTTAAACAAATATTCAAAAAATTATTTAAATCATTTATTCAATACTAATGAAATTTTAGGGTCGATGCTTTTAACGTTAAATAATATCAACTTTTATCAAGAATTAATGGGCGAAATAAGAAAAAATATTCAAAAAGGCACTTTTAATGAATTTCATGATAAATACATAGATAAGTTGTGATAAAGAAACTATATGTCTCATCAATTCCTATTTGAAATATTAAAATAAATATGTATATACGAAGTAATTTTGGGCCGTTAGCTCAGTTGGTAGAGCAATTCCCTTTTAAGGAATGGGTCGATGGTTCGAGTCCATCACGGCTCACCATCAATTAATACTTATATTTTAATTGGTGGGTAATCCAGAATAATGCTATTTGTCCACTCATTTATTTTTTTAATTCGATTGTCAGGTGAGGGGTGTGTACTAAGAAATTCAGATTGTTTTTTTCCCTTACTAAATTTTTTCATTCTTTCCCAAATTTTAGGTGTTTCTCTTATATCGTAACCAGACAAAGAGGCAAAAATCATACCCAAATAGTCAGCTTCAGTTTCTTGTTTTCTATTAAAAGGGTTCATTATACCTAGTTGAGAGACCATACCAATAGTATTCATACCAGTTGTTCTATTAACTTGAGATAATTTTCCACCAGATAATATATCAATAACATTTGTCCCTACGTTTAAAACAACACCTCTGCTCGCTCGTTCTACGGAGTGTTTTGCTACAGCATGTGCAATTTCATGACCCATGACAGCAGCTAAGCCATCAGTATTTTTGGTTACTTCTAATATGCCAGAAAAAACTGCTATTTTACCTCCTGGCATACAAAATGCATTTCTCATATTTTTTTTATCGATTAATATATATTCCCAATCAAAACCAACTGTCGGATCATCAAGTTTTGATTGATAAAAATATTCTCCTATAGAATTTTCCATTCTTTTGCCAATTTCTTTAATTTGATTAAGTTTTGGTCCTGTTATTAATTTTTCTTTTTCCTTAATTTTTTCAAAAATTTGGGCTGCCCGAGCATTTAATTTAGCTTCAGGGATTAGTTTTAATTGTTTTCGATCAGTGATTGGTGCAGTAGCACATGAATTCAGAGCTAAACTACAACAAGTACAACCAACATAAGTTAAGAATTTTCTTCTATCCATTTTTAATTATCATTGATAATATATTTTAAAATGAATCTAAATAATAAAATATTAGTATTTTTATTTATTATTGCGATTTCTTTTGTAGTTTACTCTAGTTTTAAATAGATTTTATGAAAAAGGATAAAAAAAAACGATCACTTACTCTTATTCTTAGAAATTATTTTATAACGGGTGTGGTTGTATTAATTCCTATTGGTTTTACATTATATTTAAGTAAAATTTTAATAGGAATTTCCTCTAAAATAATTCCAGAAAACATAAATCCAAATAACTACTTACCTTTTGCAATACCCGGAATAGAGATAATTATTTCTGTAGCATTTATAACAATTGTTGGGGGATTATCATTATCCTTTTTAGGTAAACGAATTCTCAAACTTATTGATGATCTATTCAAAAGAATTCCTGTTTTAAGAACTATTTATTCGGCAATAGTACAAATGACCGAGACATTCTCTAATAAAGATGACAATGATAAAAAAAGTGTTGTTTTAATAGAATATCCAAGAAAAGGTGTTTGGGCTGTTGGATTTGCAACAAAAGAAAATAAAGGTGAAATGGCTGAAAAAACAAATAAAAAATTAATAAACGTATTTGTTCCAACTACACCAAATCCTACAAGTGGTTTTTTACTAATGTTTCCTATAGATGAAGTTATATATCTGAATATGACATTTGAAGAGGCATCTAAATTTATTGTTTCTGCAGGAACATCCACAGGTAAGAATTAAGCTATATCGTTAATTATATCTGCACGATCATATAATTTAATTAATGGTTTAAATCTCCCTATATCCTCTTTTTCATTTTCAATTCTTTTAATTTCTTTTTCAGCTAAAATAAAAAGATTATGATTATGTATTGGATCTGCCAATTTAAAGTTTTTTATTCCGCTTTGTTTAAAACCAAGAATATCTCCAAAACCTCTTAATTTCATATCCTCTTCAGATATTTTAAATCCATCATTAGAGTCTTTTAATATATTAATTCTTTTTTTAGCATTTTCACTTAGATTTGACTTAAACATTAATATACATGAAGACTCCTTGTTGCCTCTTCCAACTCTACCTCTCAGTTGATGTAATTGAGACAAACCAAACTTATTTGCATTTTCTATTATAATTACATTTGCATTAGGAAAATCTATACCAACCTCAATGATAGTAGTTGAAACTAATATCTTAAATTCATTTCTTAAAAATTTGTTTAAGATTTTCTCTTTTTCCTCAATTGTTGTTTTTCCATGGAGTAAATAAACCTCATTTGGAAAAATTTTCTTTAGATAATCAGACTTTTTAATCGCTGAAGAATGATCAATTTTTTTTGACTCTTCTATAAGAGGGCATACCCAAAAAATTTGACTTCCAATTTGTATTTCTTTTTTAATGAATTTAATAACATCTTCAATCTTACTTTCAATTTTACTATAAGTTTTAACAGGTTTTCGGTTATTAGGTTTTTCTTGTATAATTGAAAGATCCATATCTCCGTAAATAGTCATTGTTAAAGTACGTGGAATTGGTGTTGCTGTCATTAAAAGAACATCACAATCTTTCCCAGCTTTATCAGATAATTTTTTTCTCTGACTAACTCCGAATTTGTGTTGTTCATCAATTATTATTAAACCTAGTTTTTTGAATTCTACTTTTTTTTGAAATAAGGCATGTGTTCCAAAAATAATATCAATCTCTTTTTTAATAAGTTTATTTAAAATTTTTTTTTTATCTTTGTATGATGATTTTCCAGAGAGTAATTCTATTTTAATATTTTTTGGATATATTTTTTTTGCTAATAAAAAATGCTGTCTTGCCAATATTTCGGTAGGAGCCATTACTGCTACTTGAAAACCAGAACTGATGGTATTGAATGCAGATAATAACGCTACTATTGTTTTACCACTACCAACATCACCCTGAAGTAATCTGAACATCTTGTTATCTGAACACAAATCTTTGTTAATCTCATTTAATGTTTTAGTTTGATCACTGGTTAAAGAAAAATCTAATTTGGATATTATTTCACCTTGTTTTTTAGTATCAAATTTTTTCTTTGTTTTTTTTATTTTTTTTATCTTTTTTCTAATTTCTGAATTAACTAAAAAAGTTGAAAAAATTTCATCAAAAGCAAGTCTTTGATAGAAATTTTCCTTGAATTTACCAATGTTTTCTGGCTCGTGCAATTTTTTGATAGAGTCATTCCAACCAATATTACCAAAATTTTTTAATATATCTTTTGAGTGCCACTCATCAATTTGAGGTAAATTTTTAATAATTTGAAATATTATTTTATTATAAATCTTTTCACTAATTCCCTCAGTTAATGAATAGCTATTATGCTTTTGTTTTATTATAGATGAGTCTTCTGAAATATATTTAGGATTTGTTAATTGATATTTATTTCTAAAGTGTTTAATTTTACCACTAATTGTTACTTCTTTTCCAATAGGCAATATTTTTCTAATATATCCTTCGTAACTATTAAAAAAAACACAATCTATTTCACCAGTTTCATCTCTGCATAAAACTCGATTTGGTAAGTTTCTTACTCTTGGAAATGAGTATTTTTGAGGAATTATAGTTATAGTTTGTACTTCATCTATTTTTAAATCTTTAATTTTTGAAGATAAACTTCGATCTGTATAGGATTTTGGTAATTTCCATAACAGGTCAAAAATACTATTAATTTTTTTTCTTTTTAATAAATTTGATGTTTTTAAACCAACACCTTTTATAGATTTTAGGTCAGATAATAAATATTCATAATTTCTTTTAATATCCATAAACTAATATTATATTCCTAATATGATCGTTGATATAGAACAAATAAAAAAAAAAATCATATACAGATCAAATTATCGCGGTACGAAAGAAATGGATAAGCTTTTAGGAGCATTCACTAATAAATACTTAGATCAATTAAATGTTGAAGATTTAAATGAATTAATAAAATTCCTAGAAATAGATGATAACAATCTTTATAATTTTTATAATGGTTTAAAAACCAATATTGAATTTGAAGATAACAAGATTAATAATTTATTTAAAAATTTTAAATATTAACAATTTTATGGCGGAGAGACTGGGATTCGAACCCAGGAAAGAGTTGCCCCTTTGCCGGTTTTCAAGACCGGTGCTTTCAACCGCTCAGCCATCTCTCCGTGTAGAAGCTTTTATAATTAAAAATATTTAATTCAACAATAAAATAGTCTAATTACTGATGATATTTTATTCATTTAATTAGTATGAAAAATGATTTTAACAAAGGTTTAATATTAACTTCCTTAGGTTCTTTTTGGTGGGGATTTATTGGAGTTATATATTTTGAGTCAGTTTCTTTTATTGGTCATACTGAATTAGTTGTTCATAGATGTTTGTGGACAGCAATAATGTTGATTTTCACTACAACATTTTTATCTAAGTGGAAAATTTTTCATAAAGAAATTAAAGATAAAAAAAAGTTAATTGCATTATTTTTGTCTGGTTTTTTAATTTTTGTTAATTGGTCAATATGGATATATGCTGTTGCATCAGAAAGGATTATTGATGCTAGTTTTGGTTATTTTATAATGCCAATAATTAGTGTTCTTCTAGGGTATATTTTTTTTAAAGAAGAACTAAATAACAAAAGAATTTTTTCAATTATTTTAGTTTTTATATCAATATTAATTTTAATTTTTTTTAATCTTAAATCATTACCATGGGTTGGTCTCATTGTAGCTTTTAGTTGGGCCTTTTACAATTTAGTTAGAAAAAAAATTGAAATTGATACCGATATTGGGTTGCTGATTGAAAGTTTATATATTCTCCCTTTTGCTTTAGTTGCCTTTTATATAATTGCAAATAATGGTCTTAACGACTTTAATTTAAATAATCCAGGATTAAGTCTTTATTTACTTTTAGCTGGTCCGATGACGGTGATTCCTTTGTTTCTTTATGTAAGAGGAGTCGAGTTAATTGGATTAGGACCTACTGGAATGATATTTTATATTACGCCAACATTACAGTTCATTTTAGGTTATTTTTATTACGGTGAGGATTTTTCATTAGTTAAATTTCTAAGTTTTATTATTATTTGGATTGCTGTAATTATATATTTAAATGACTTATATGAAAAAAATTAAAATTTTTTTTTTAATTCTATTTTTTTTAAATTCCAACTTATTTGCAAATGACAATACAGATTTTGAAAAGTGGAAAAAAGATTTCAAACAAAGAGCTTTAGCAAATAATATTTCTGAGAAAACCTTTGATCTTGTAATGACGGACACCAGGTTCTTAGCGAATGTTATAAAATATGATAGATACCAGCCTGAATTTTACGAAGACACCAAAACTTACATATCAAAGAGATCTTCTGCAAAAAAATTAAATAAAGGTATCGACTTCTATTTAGACAATAAAGAATTGATTAATACTGTTGAAAATAAGTTTAAAATTGAAAAGGAACTTTTATTATCATTGATGGGCATAGAAACCAATTATGGAACTTATGTTGGAAAAATGGATATTCTTTCTTCACTAGCCACTTTAAGTTATGATAAAAGAAGATCTGAGTTTTTTACTAAAGAGCTTTTAATATTATTAAAATTAATCGATGAAAATCAGATAGATTATAAATCATTATATGGTTCATGGGCAGGTGCATTTGGTTTTTTTCAATTCATGCCCTCAACTATAAAAAATCACGCAATTGATTTTAATACTGACAATTATATTGATTTAAAAAATTCTCATGATGCTTATGCCTCAGCAGCCAATTATCTTAAAAAAATCGGCTGGAAAAAAGGATCACCTTGTTTTTATAGAATAGATCTTAAAGGAGATATTCCAAAAAAGTATTTGAATGTTTCTGCTAAAAAACTTCAAAATAAAAAAAAATTAGGATTTTTTAAAAAATATATCGATAATTACGATGATATAGGCTTTTTAAAATCAAATTATAATGTTGCAATAATTACCCCAGATAAAGATATTATCCCTGGTGCAGATACTTTAAATCCTGCATATATTGTTTTTGATAACTACGAAATAATCCTCCAATGGAATAGATCTCTAAGATTTGCTTTAGCAGTTTGTACCTTAAAAGATAAATTTAAAAATGAATTATAAAATTTTATTAATATTTTTATTATCAATATCTTTAATAGGTTGTGAACAAGTATCAATGAAGTCAAATAAGATTGAAACAAAAATAGAAAAAAAATATAGTAATAGTGGTTTCGCTTTAATTTTTGATGGAAATGTAAAAAAAATTAAAAAATTAGATGATAGATCATTAATGATTCATCATAAATCACTAAAAAGAAAATCTGCTGTTAAGATTACAAATCCAAAAAATGGAAAGTCTTTAATTGCAGAAGTAAAATCTAATAACCAAAAATTTTCAGATTTTTATAATTCTGTCATATCTAAAAGAATTGCTGAAGATTTAGATCTTGATTTCAATGAACCACTATTAGAAATAGTGTTAATATCTAGAAATTCTACTTTTATTGCAAAAAAAAGTAAAACATTTGATGAGGAAAAAAAAGTTGCTGAAAAAGCTCCAATTGATGGTATTCAAATTAATGATTTAAGTAAAACTAAAAAAAAAGAAAAAAAAACAATTCAAGAAAAATTTTCTTACTCAATAAAGATTGCTGATTTTTACTATAAATCTACTGCTAAAATGATGATTTCTAGAATTAAAGATGAAACTTATATAAAAAACTCTGAGATAAAAAAATTATCTCAAACTAAATTTAGAGTATTAATAGGTCCTTTTAATGATATAAAAAGTTTGAAAGAGTCATTTGAAAAGTTAAAATCTCTTAATTTCGAAAACTTAGAAGTGCTAAAAAATGTTTAAAAATTCTCTAATTACAATTCTTATAACTTTTTTTATTTTCAATAGTGTACATTCTAATATTGACATAAAAGCAAGAACAGCAATTCTACAAGATTTTTTATCGGGTGAAATTCTATACGAAAAAGAACCAGACAGATCAATTTATCCTGCTTCAATGACAAAAATAATGACCTCCATTGTTGCTTTTGATTTGATTAAATCAGGCGATTTAACTTTAGATGAAAAATTTATAATTTCAGAAAAAGCTTGGCGGTTGTCAACATCTGGATATTCCTCAATGTTTGTCATGGTTAATGATGAGGTAAGTGTAGAAAATTTACTTAGAGGTATTATTGTTGCTTCTGGAAATGATGCTTGTGTTGCATTAGCTGAAGGGATAGCAGGTACAGAAGAGGAATTTGCTATCATGATGACTTCTAAAGCTCAAGAAATTGGAATGAGTAATACAAATTTTGCAAACTCATCTGGAATAAATGATCCTGATAATTATTCAACAGTAAAAGATATAATGATAATGTCTCATTATTTAATTAAAAACTATCCAGAGTATTACAAGTGGTTCAGTGAAAAGGAATTTACATGGGATAGAACTGGTGGTGATCCAATTACTCAGGGAAATAGAAATCCACTTCTATATAAAAATATGGGTGTAGATGGAATTAAAACTGGATATCTAGCAGTGGAAAAATATTCTTTAGCATCATCATTAGAAAGAAAAGGTAGAAGGCTAATTGCAGTTGCTAGTGGTTTTGAAACTAAAAATTCAAGATCTAGAGAAAGTTCAAAGCTGTTGACTTATGGTTTAACAAATTTCGATTTAGTAGAAATAAATAAATCAGGAGAAGATTTTGAAAGCGTTGATGTTTGGTTAGGAAAAAAAGATTTTGTTAAAGTTTATACCAAAGAAGATATCTATAAAATTATAAAAAAAGGTAAGAAAAAACTATTAAAAGTTAAAATGTTATATGAAGGACCTGTTGAAGCTCCAATTAGTAAAGATCAAGTTTTAGCAAAATTAAAGATTATTTATGATGATGAATTAATTGATGAATATGATCTTTTGGCAAAAGAACAAGTGAGCAAAGTAAATATTTTTTCAAGGTTAATGAAATCCTTGAATTATTTGATTTGGGGTGATGTCTAAAAAAATTGTTATAGCCTTTGAGGGCATTGAAGGTAGTGGAAAAACTTTTCATATTAATAATGTTTCTAAATACTTAAAAAGAAAAAAAATACCTCATATAAAGATTAGAGAGCCTGGTGGAAATAAGAATTCAGAAAAAATAAGAAAATTAATTCTAGATAAGAAATCTAATTTTAAAAAAAAAACAGATCTATTACTTTATTTAGCGGCCAGAAGTGAAAATATGGATAATTTAAAAAAAAATTTCAGAAAAAAGATAATTTTACTTGATAGGTTTACCGACTCTACCATTGCTTATCAACATTTTGGAATGGGTGTAA
>CACOKG010000011.1 GCA_902627745.1 uncultured Pelagibacteraceae bacterium
CCGGGCAAAACAGTTAAAACATGCACATTTTTTTTGGCCAATCTATTTCTTAATCCTGATAAGAAAGCAGTGAACCCTGCTTTTGCTGAGCCATAGATATAATTTGAGGATTTTCCTCTATCACCTGCCACAGAACTTATTCCTACTATGGTTCCATAGCCCAGGTTTTCATAGATGTTTGCAAATTCTGAAATTATGTTAATTGGGCTTTCATAATTTGTTCTTAAAACATTGGTTCTCAGATTATGATTTTTTTCATTTTCTTTTTGATCTCCCATCAAGCCTACTGCACATATTAATATTGGTGGTATTTCTTTTAAATTTTTAATGAAGTTTTGATAGTTTTGAGTTTTTAGAATGTCAAATTCATAAATTTCAATACTTATATTATATCTAAGTTTTAAGTCTGTTGATTGTATTTTAAGTTCTTCAATATTTCTTGCGGCTAGAACTAAATTATAGTTATTTTTACCAAATTCATGAGCAATAGATCTGGCGATATCACTTTGAGCACCTAAGATTAAAACACTTTTTTTTTTCATAATTCTAAACGAGATGATTGTGCAGAAATAAAATTTTTTTCACAATCATTTTTGTTTCTAAAGTTGATATATTCTTTAATCCTCTCGTCGGATTTTCTAAATATCTCTTTTTTCATTCTAGCATCTTTAGCCAAATAGAATCTTCCATTATATTTAAGTGTGATTTGGTCAAGTTTTTCCAGTAATTCAAAAGTTTTTTCATTAACAGGAAAATCCAAAGCTAAAGTATATCCTTCCATTGGAAATGAAAATTTACCTGTTTGTTTACCAAACCTCTTCAAAACTGTTAAGAAAGAACTCACTTTAGAATTACTTATTTCTTTCAAAAGTTTAATTAAACCCTCTTTAGATTTGTCCAGAGGTAAAACGCATTGATATTGAACAAAACCTTTACGCCCATAAACTTTATTCCATCCCAAAATACCATCTAATGGATAAAAATAATTATCCCAATTCACTAGTTTTACTTTTGAACTATATTTTCCATATAGATAATAAACATAGTTAAATAAAGTTATTAATCTTTTACCTAGAAACCAATTAGGTAAATAGAATGGTATACTCCTTTTTTTTTTTGAAATTAATTTTAAAGGATTTATAATTCTTTTTTTGTAAGTTTCTTCTATAGAGGCGTGTTCACCTAGCATTACTAAAGATTGCCCTATATCATTTTTGTAATTAGTACTATTAATCCATGCAACAGAGTAGGTTGCATTCATATTTTTTTCAAAAATATCTAAGGTTTCATCAATATTCTTTGATACCAGCGTTTTTTGTTTAATCCAACACGTTTCAATTTTCCGTAATCTAATCGCTGCGCGAATTATTATTCCTGTTAAACCCATTCCACCAATGGTCCATTCATAGAGATCACTATTTTCATTTTTTGAACATTTTTTTATTTCACCCTTAGAATCGATTAACTCAAACCACTCTATAAAATTTCTAAAGCTACCATCTTTGTGATGATTTTTTCCATGTACATCAGCTGCAATTAACCCACCAATAGTAACATACTTGGATCCTGGGGTTACGTAAGGAAACCAACCTCTTGGAAGAAAAGTATTAATTATATCCTCTAATAATATACCTGATTCAACTGTTAAAATGCCCATTTTATCCTCAAAAGATAAAATATGATTAAAATATTTCATGCTGATGGTTTTTTTTTCATTTATAGAGCTATCCCCATAAGCACGGCCATTACCTCTTGCAATCAAATCACTTTTTTTTATTTCAGTTAAAATTTGATCAATATTTTTTGGATATATAATATTAGTTTTATGCAATGGGTACCCACCCCAACCTGAAATTATAGTTTTATTAGAATTTTTTGACATAATTAATACTCATCCATATATCCTTAATTTAGATAGTTGATCCTAACCAGATAATAAACAAAATTATCAGCAAACATAAATAGCTGATTTTATCACTTATTGCATAAACAATAGGATCATCTTTAATTTTCCCTTTGTTAGAAGCATAAATTATTCTTGAGATCCAAAAAAATATTATTATCCAGATTCCCCACAAAATATTCGAAAAAGAATATAATTCTAATACCTGAGGGGAATTTATATATAATGTTAAAACCAAGATAGAAATTAATCCTGAGGTAATAGCCACTATATTAATTAGCTTTTTATCTTGAATTGTATAACCTCTCCCATAAATTTTTTCTTTTTTATATTTTTTTGTATTAATCAATTCTGTTAAACGTTTTACTGATGCAAGAGAAATAAAAAAGAAAATAGAAAACGTAAATAACCAAATTGAAATGGAGATATCAGTTATAAGACCTCCACCAAGAATTCTCAACGTATATAAAAAAGAAAGAATTACAAGATCAACAATTTTAAGTTTTTTAAAAAAAAAAGAATATAAATTTGAAGCAATAAAATATAAAATTATTAAATAAAAAAAACTTTTATTTGTATTTAATAAGAAAAAAGTACTTAAAATTAAGAGTATAAAGATTATCACTTTACACTGATTTATTGTAATTAGTTTAGCTGCTAATGGCCTATTTTTTTTGTAAGGGTGATTTCGGTCATTTTTTTCATCAATAATATCATTAATTACGTAGATAGCTGATGCAGTTATACTAAAAATAATAAATGATTTACTGGAAAGAATGAAATTATTTAAATCAAAATTATGCGAGACTAGCATTGGTATAAAAACCAAGATATTTTTCACCCACTGATGTGGTCTTATGATTTTGAGAGCTTGGATTAATATCAAATTTTTATGAGTCATTAAGATTGTATTTAATTTTTAATTCATTTAAAATACCATCAACAACATTATCCCAATCATTAAATTTTTTTTGTTTAAAAATTTTAAGGCTTGTATAGGGGTTTATTTTATGGAATTCTCCCCATCTCCAATCAGCATGCAAACTTAACATGGCCCATGTTTCTTTTTTTAATGATGCAGATAAATGTAGAATTGATGTATCACTAGTTATCACTAGATCTAAATTTTTAATTATAGAAGAAATTTCATCTAGATTATATTTGCCATAATCAATTAAATCTAAAGAGCTAAAATCATCTTTATCTCTATCCCAAATTTCATTTTGCAAACAATAAAAATTTGCATTTAATAAAAATATTTTTTTTAAAGATTTTAGAGGTATAGATCTATAGGGTTCATTAGCACCATTAAAACCCCCAGACCATACTATACCTACATTGGGTTTATCTTTACTGATCCTTTTATTCCACTTAAGATCATTATCTTTATTAGTTTGTAAAAGATTTTCATTTTTATTTAGATTTTCTTTGAAAAAGAATTTAATTAAAGATCCTAATGCAATTTTAAAATCAAATTTTTTATTTTTACAATCCTTTATTGTTTCAATTGATAATTTAGGAATTTCTTTACTAAATAGATTTTTAATATTAGTTTGAACTGCAAAAGTCACATTTTGTGCAATTTTAGTTAATGGAATTATATATTTTGAAAATTGTATCGAGTCTCCAATTCCTTGTTCATTAAACACAACAATGTTTTTGTCTTTAATCTCTTCTCCCGACCATTCACTTATATCCTTAAAAAAATCAGTAATTTTTGAATTTCTAAATTCATAATATTTCCATCCATCTTCAAAATTTCCCTCATAGAGTAATTTAAGTCCATAATAATTTAAAAATTCAGGCTCATTTATTATTCTATTCTTTGACACTGTTAATAGCTTGTCGCAATCTTTTTTTCGACCAACATTAGAATATAATATAAGAAGTGTAATCAAAAATTGAGAATTATTAATATTATCTTTTAAAATTTTTATTGCATTTTCAATTTCATTTTTAAGTATCAAGTACCTAGCTTTATTATATTTAAATTCCAAAAAGTTTTTATCAATATTTTCTGCTTTTTTAAAAAGACTATCAGAACTTTTGATATCTCTTAATAAGATATAACTTCTAAATAAATTATTAATGATTATTTTGTCTTCACCAAATTTAATTCCCTTAAGAAAAAAATCTTTTGCAGTTTTTGGATTATTTCTTTGAAGGTATAAGCAACCAATATTATTATAGGCTTGTTTTTTATTTTTTCCATCTAGTGAAATATATTTAAGATAATATTCTACAGTTTCATTCAAATTATTATTTAATTCATGAGCATAAGCTAATTGATAATTATACTCATTATTAATATTATTTAATTCAATGAGTTTTTTGGCATAAAATAAAACTTTATCAAATTTTTTTTTTTTTAAATTTAGAGAATAAAGATTTTTAATTGGATCTTCGAATTTTGGTTTAAGTTCAATTGATTTTAGAAGGTTTTTTTCACTTAATTCCAAATCTCCTTTTATCAAATATATAACACCTTTAAAGTTTGAAATTATATGTTGGTTATTTATATCTTTGTAATTATCACATAATTCTAAAGCAGTTTTTAAATCTTTTTTTTTAATTTTTTCAACAATATCTTTTAAATTTTCCATTTTCTTAAAATATTTACTTATTCATCTTGTTCAATTATAAATATTAGCATAAATACTCATGAAATTCACAAATGCCCTCGTGGTGAAATTGGTAGACACAAAGGACTTAAAATCCTTGCCGCTTGCGGAGTGCCAGTTCGAGTCTGGCCGAGGGCACCATTAAATGAAAAAAGTTCAAATAATATCTGATAAAAATCAAAAATCTTTAAAGATTAAATCACTAATTCAAAAAAAGATTAAACAAAATAATATAAAACGATCCAATATTACAATTGTTATTGGTGGTGATGGTTTCATGCTACAAACACTAAAAAAGAATAGAAAATCAAAAAAGTTTTTTTATGGTGTTAATTCTGGAAGTTATGGATTTTTGATGAATAAATTTTCATCAAAAAATATCATGAGTAATTTGCATAAAGCAAGAATGATAACCATTTCCCCACTAGAGATGGTTGTAAAAAATAATAAAAATCAAACTAAAAAACATATAGCTATAAATGAAGTTTCGATTTTAAGACAAAGTAGACAAGCTGCTTCTTTGTCTATCTATCGTGGTTCTAAACAAGTAATAAAAAAACTTGTTTCTGATGGTGTATTGGTTTCCACCCCGGCGGGAAGTACTGCTTATAATTTATCTGTTCACGGACCTATATTAAGTTTGAATTCAAAAAGATTATCTATATCTCCAATAAGTCCATTTAGACCAAGAAGATGGAAGGGTAAAATTGTAAGTGATAAATCTAAAATAAATATAAAAAATTTAAATCCTAAAAAAAGACCAATCAGTGCAGTGGCTGATAATATAGAGGTAAGAAATGCTAAAAATATTGCGGTAAAAACTAATCAAAAAATAAAATTTAATCTTCTGTACGATAGAAATAAGAGTTTGCAAAAGAAAATCAAAATAGAACAATTAAGAAAAGAAACTTTTTAATGGTGCCCCCGCACGGATTCGAACCGCGGACCTATTGATTACAAATCAATTGCTCTACCAGCTGAGCTACAAGGGCATGCGCAATAATTATTAACTATTTATTAATTAATCAACTCTTTTTTTTTAAATAGCTTAAGTGATGAAACACAATTGCAGCACTATTTGATATATTTAGGCTCTCAATTTTTTCATTTATTTCAATCTTAACTAAAAAATCTGCATATTTGGATGTGTGTTTATGCATACCAGATCCTTCTGATCCAAATAATAATATATTATTTCCGTTCCACTCAATATCAGTAAAATCTTTCTTTCCATTGCCATCAAAGCCATATACCCAAAAATTTTTTTCTTTTAGATTTTTTAATGTTGAATTGATATTGGAAACTTCGAATATATTCATATATTCAATTGCACCGCTGGCTGCTTTATACATAAGTTTACTTTCACTCGGAAAATTTCTTTCTTTGAGAATGATGCCATCAATATTGAAAGAAGCGGCACTCCTAATTATAGATCCTATATTTCTCGGATCAGTTACACCATCAAGACAAATTAATGTTAAGTTATCTTTATTTTTAATATATTCTTTAAGGATTGGTTTATGTATAGGCTCAACTTCTGCGACATAACCTTGATGCTGTAAATTTTCTCTAGTGCTGTACTTATCTAGCTCTTTTTTTGTTTTAAAATAAACTTTGATGTCATTTAATAAGTTTTTATTTGGATTTTTTTTATGAATATTTTTCTTACTTTCCTCAGTTAAAAATATCCTTAAAACTTTTCTTTTGGGATTACGCAGAGCTTCAATTACAGCATGTTGTCCAATGATAAAAAAAGATGATTTATTCATAAATTACCTTTGTTTTACACGTTTTTTCAAATATTTTCCCATTAAATCACGTGTTGCATTTGGACAAATAAAATATATAAAACGCTTGTTGTTTGAAGCTTTATTGAACAAGGGGACACTTCCCCTAAGGGAGGGGTTCCAGAGCGGTCAAATGGGGCGGGCTGTAAACCCGTTGACTTCGGTCTTCGAAAGTTCGAATCTTTCCCCCTCCACCATTCAATAATCTTAGGCAATACTGGAGTGTTACTCTTGGGGTTGTGCGGGTGTAGTTCAATGGTAGAACGCTAGCCTTCCAAGCTGGATGTAAGGGTTCGATTCCCTTTACCCGCTCCAAGAAAAATATAGTTTATAAAAAAAACAAAAGTGAGGAATATTAGTAATGTCAAAAGAAAAATTTGTAAGAAATAAACCGCATTGTAACATTGGAACAATCGGTCATGTCGATCATGGTAAAACAACTCTAACTGCTGCGATCACTAAAGTTTTATCTGAAACTGGTGGAGCACAAGCAGTTGCTTATGATCAAATTGATAAAGCTCCAGAAGAAAAAGAAAGAGGAATTACAATTTCAACAGCACATGTTGAATATGAAACTGAGAAAAGACACTACGCACACGTAGACTGCCCAGGCCACGCTGATTATGTAAAGAACATGATTACAGGTGCGGCGCAAATGGATGGTGCAATCTTAGTTGTTAACGCTGCTGATGGTCCTATGCCTCAAACAAGAGAGCATATTCTTTTAGCAAGACAAGTTGGAGTGCCTGCTATCTGTGTTTACTTAAATAAAGTAGATCAAGTTGATGATAAAGAAATGATTGATCTAGTTGAAGAAGAGATTAAAGAATTATTAACTTCATATAAATTCCCAGGTGATAAAACTCCAATTGCTAAAGGTTCTGCACTTGCAGCAGTTGAAGGAAGAGATGATGAAATTGGAAAAAATTCAATTCTAGAATTGATGAAGAATGTTGATGAATTTATTCCACAACCAGATAGACCAAAAGATAAAGATTTCTTGATGCCAGTAGAGGATGTGTTCTCAATCTCAGGAAGAGGTACAGTCGCAACTGGAAGAGTTGAGTCAGGTGTACTAAAAACAGGAGATGAACTTGAGATAGTTGGTATTAGAGAAACTAAAAAATCAGTTTGCACTGGTGTTGAAATGTTTAGAAAACTTTTAGACTCTGGCGAAGCAGGAGATAACGTTGGAGTACTTTTGAGAGGTGTAGAAAGAACTGACATTGAAAGAGGTCAAGTTCTTTGTAAACCAGGTTCTGTTACACCACATACTAAATTTGAGGCTCAAGCGTATGTACTTAAAAAAGAAGAAGGTGGAAGACATACACCTTTTTTTACAAAGTATAGACCACAATTCTATTTTAGAACTACAGATGTAACTGGAGAGGTAGAATTACCAGCTGGTACTGAAATGGTTATGCCTGGTGATGATGCTAAGTTTACAGTTAAACTAATTACACCAATTGCGATGTCAGAGAAATTAAACTTTGCTATTCGTGAAGGTGGTAGAACTGTTGGAGCTGGAGTAGTAACTAAAATTATAGAGTAAACTCTATATAGGAGTGTAGCTCAATTGGTAGAGCGCCGGTCTCCAAAACCGGAGGCTGAGGGTTCGAGTCCCTCCGCTCCTGCCAATATGAATTAAATAATTATGAAGAACCCGATTAAATTTATACAAGAAGTAAAACAGGAAGCATTCAAGGTCTCTTGGCCCACAGGAAAAGAAACACTTCAGGGTGCATTAATGGTTTTTGCAATGGCAGTAGTTATGTCTTTATTTTTTCTATTGTTAGATCAGGTTTTAAAATTTTTCTTAGAGTTATTACTTAAAGTGAGTATTTAATGAAACATTGGTATATTGTTCAATCTCACTCAAGTTTTGAAAATAAAGTTGCAGGACTTATCAAAGAGGAAGCAGATAAAGCTAAAATTTCAGAAAAATTTGAGGAAATTATTGTTCCAACTCACGATGTAACTGAAGTTAAAAGAGGTAAAAGAATTCAAAGAAAGAAAAAATATTTCCCGGGCTATGTTTTAATTAAGAGTGAGATGGATAATGATATTTATCACATGATAAAAAACATAAAACGCGTCAGTGGTTTTTTAGGTACTAAGGGAATGCCCGTCCCTGTATCTGATAAAGAAATTGATAAAATTTTAGGTCAGATAAAAGATGGAGTTGCTCAGCCAAAATCAGCCATAGAATATGCAGTTGGTGAAAAAGTTCAGGTTATTGATGGTCCTTTTGCTTCATTTAGTGGAATGGTTGAAGAAATTGATGAAGAAAAGTCTAGACTTAAGGTGTCAGTTTCTATATTTGGAAGGCCAACACCAGTTGATTTAGAATATAATCAAGTGGAGAAAGTAAGTTAGATTATGGCAGCTAAAAAAGAAATTAGTGGTTTTATAAAATTACAAATCAAAGGTGGTCAAGCTAATCCCGCTCCACCAGTTGGACCTGCACTAGGGCAACGAGGGGTAAACATAATGGAATTTTGCAAAGCATTTAATGATAAAACTAAAAAGTTAGCTGGCAAACCTGTGCCAGTTGAAATAACTGTTTATAAAGATAAAAAATTTGACTTTAAAATAAAATCACCACCAGCATCTTTCTTTATTAGAGAAGCTGCAAAATTAAAAAGTGGTTCCCAAGAACCTGGTCGAAACATTGTTGCATCAATAACAAAAAAACAAGCTGAGGAAATTGCTAAACAAAAAATGGAGGATTTGAATGCTCTTGATTTAGATCAAGCGGTGAAAATAATTGCTGGTTCTGCTAGATCAATGGGTATTGAGGTAAAAGATTAGTTATGTCTTCAAAAAGATTTAAAAAACTTCCTGAAAAAACTACAGAACTTCCCTCTGAAGTAATTGAAAAATTACTTCCAGCAGTAAAAAAAAATTGTACAACTAAATTTGATGAGTCAGTTGATTTAAGTTTTCAGATTAACAATAAACAAAAAAAAAGTGAGATAAATATTAGGACTATAGTAAATCTTCCTGGCGGAACCGGTAAAAAGATAAAAGTAGCTGTCGTATGTGAGGATACAAAATCTGATGAAGCAAAAAGTGCTGGTGCAGATATTGTTGGTGGTGATGAACTTATTGAAAAAATTAAAAATGGTAAAATGGATTTTGAAAAATTAATTTGTACTCCATCCATGATGATTAAATTATCAAAGTTAGGAAAAATATTAGGACCCAAAGGTCTGATGCCTAATCCAAAGTTAGGAACTGTAACAGAAAATTTAAAAACTGCAATTTCAGATGCAAAATCTGGTCAAGCAGAAATTAGAAATGATAAAGATGGAAATATAGGTGTAAGTATAGGAAAAAAATCTTTTACTGATGATAAGTTAATTAAAAACTTTAATGCTGTTATAGATACACTTGAAAAGGAAAAATCAAATAATACTGTAAAAGGAGATTTAATAAAATCTGTTTTTTTAACATCAACAATGGGTGTTTCATATAAATTAAAATTAGGAAAAAATATTTAAGTTATGATGAATAAAGAGCAAAAGAAAAATTATATTGCTGAAATGACAATGCAATTTGAGAATAGTAAAGCAGTAATGGTTACTCATTACCAAGGTTTAACAATGACTCAATTAGATGAATTAAGAACAAAAATGAGAGAACATGGAATAATTTTTAAAATTACAAAAAATAGAATTACAAAATTGGCTCTTGAAAAAACTAAATGTAAAGATTTATCAAATTTATTTACTGGTCCAACAGCCGTTGCATTTGGAGAAGATGCAATCATGTCAGCGCGAATTTTATCCAAGTTTGCAAAAGATAATGAGAATCTGAAACTGATCGGTGGAATGATGGAAAATGAAATTCTTGATCAAGCTGGAGTAATGAATGTCGCAAATTTACCTACCTTGGACGAAGCAAGGGCTAATATTGTGGGTATTTTGAATGCATCTGCATCAAAATTAGTAAGTATTTTGCTTGCACGATCAGAAAAAATGAGTAATTTACCTCCAGAAAATTCTGAAAAACAACCTAAAGAGTAAATTATGCCAGATCTAAATAAAATTATAGAAGACTTATCAAGTTTAACTGTTGCTGAAGCAGCAGATCTTTCAAAACAATTAGAGGAAAAATGGGGTGTTACGCCAATGGCAGCAGCAGCTCCAGTAGCGGCAGGAGCAGCGGCAGCGGCAGAAGATAAAGATGACTTTTCAATCATGCTTGTTTCTGCGGGAGATAAAAAAATTAACGTAATTAAAGAAGTAAGAGCAGCAACCTCTCTTGGTCTGAAAGAAGCTAAAGACTTAGTTGAAGGTGCGCCTAAAGAAGTTAAAGCAGGAGTACCAAAAAAAGAGGCAGAAGAAATTAAAGCTAAGTTAGAAGCTGCAGGGGCAAAAGTAGAACTTAAATAAATTAACAGGAAATTCTTAAGTACTGATTGATTAAATTTAATCAGTATTAAAACATAGATGCAAATATCTTTTACTGAAAAGAAAAATATTAGAAAAAGTTTTGGAAAACTTAAAGAGAGTTTGTCTATTCCTAATCTAATAGAAGTTCAAAAAAATTCCTATGATGAATTAACATTTTTTAATCCTGAGGCGGGAGATTTAACTAAAGGATTTGACAGAGTATTTAAAAGTATTTTTCCTATTGAAGATCTTAACGACAAAGCAACTTTAGAATACGTATCTTACAGACTTGAGAAACCAAAATTTGACGTAGAGGAATGTATTGCTAGAGGTTTAACCTATTCCTCAGCTTTAAAATGCACATTACGACTAGTTGTTTATGAAATAAATCAAGAAACAAACACCAAAGATATTTTATCAGCTAAAGAGCAAGAAGTTTATATGGGTGAAGTACCCATGATGACTAATAGCGGCACATTCATAACTAATGGTGTTCAAAGGGTTGTTGTCAATCAAATGCATAGAAGTCCAGGAGTTTTTTTTGATCATGACAAAGGTAAAACTCATGCGAGTGGTAAACTTTTATTTAATTGTAGAGTAATACCAAATCGTGGATCTTGGTTAGATTTTGAGTATGATGTAAAAGATTTTCTATATTTTAAAATTGATAGAAAAAAGAAAATACTTACCTCAACTTTATTATTAGCTCTTGGTTATTCTAAAAGTGAAATTGCAAATGAATTCTACGAGTCAGAAAAATTTACTTTTGATGCAAAATCAGAAAAGTGGAAAACAAAATTTAACCCTGAAAATTACAAAGCTAAAAACTTCTCAGAGGAAGTTGTTGACGCTAAATCAGGAAAGGTTGTAATTAAATTAGGGGAAAAAATAAATTATTTAAACGCTAAAAAATTATCTAATGATGGATTAAAAGACATACTAGTTGCAAAAGAATCTTTATTTGGAAAGTTTTTACATAAAGATATTAAATTAAATGATCAAGAGGATGGGTTATTAAAAATTGGTACTGAGTTAAATGAAACAATTATTCAACAAATTCTAGATGCGAATATTACTAGTTTAGATATTTCTGTAACAAATTCTATCAATAAAGGTCCTTATTTACTTACCACAATCTTGAATGACAAAAATAATTCTAAAGATGAGGCAATCACTGAAATTTATAAAATGTTGAGACCCGGTGAACCTCCAACAATTGAAATAGCAACTCAAATTTTTAATAATTTATTCTTTAGCTCAGACCGATATGACTTGTCTGATGTTGGTAGAGTAAAAATGAATTCTAGATTAAATTTAGAATGCTCAGATAAAATTACAATATTAAGAAATGATGATATTTTAGCAATAATTCGTAAAATGTTAGACTTAAGAGATGGTAAGGATGATGTTGACGATATAGATCATTTGGGAAATAGAAGAGTTAGATCTGTAGGTGAATTAGTTGAAAATCAGGCTCGTATAGGTGTTTATAGAATGGAAAGAGCTATTAAAGAAAAAATGACTACCTTGGACATAGAGTCAGCAATGCCACAAGATTTAATCAATGCAAAACCACTTACAATCTCACTAAAAGATTTTTTTGCAAGTTCACAGCTTTCACAATTTATGGATCAAACAAATCCACTATCAGAAATAACACATAAAAGAAGAGTTTCAGCCCTAGGTCCAGGTGGACTAACAAGGGAAAGAGCTGGGTTTGAGGTTAGAGACGTGCATCCAACTCATTATGGTAGAATTTGTCCAATAGAGACACCAGAAGGTCCAAATATTGGTTTGATCAATAGTTTATCTACTTATGCAAAAATTAATAAATATGGTTTTATTGAAAGTCCTTACAAGAGAGTAAAAGAAGGTGTTGTTCAAGATAAAGTAGAATATTTGTCAGCTATGGAGGAAACAAAATTTACCATAGCTCAAGCAAATACAAAAATTGATAAAAATGGAAAAATAGTTGAGGAATTGGTTTCTTGTAGACAAAACTTAAACTTCCTTTTGGCAAAACCTGAAACAATAGATTATATTGACGTATCACCTAAACAATTAGTTTCCGTTGCTGCTTCTTTAATACCCTTTTTAGAAAATGATGATGCCAACAGAGCTTTAATGGGTTCTAACATGATGAGACAAGCAGTTCCTTTGTTAAAACCTGAAGCACCTCTAGTTGGTACAGGAATAGAAAGCGATGTTGCATTAGACTCAGGAGTAACAATTGTTGCTAAAAGAGACGGTGTAGTAGATAAAATTGATGGTAAGAGAATAGTAATTAAAGTCACAGAGGAAACTGATTTCTCAAAATCTGGTGTTGATATTTACAATTTACAAAAATTTAAAAGATCTAATCAAAACACATGTATTAATCAAAGACCACTGGTTAGAGTAGGCGATAAAGTAAAAACTGGTGATATAATTGCCGATGGACCTTCTACAAAGCTTGGAGAACTAGCTTTAGGTAAAAATGTTACTGTAGCGTTTATGCCATGGCAAGGATACAATTTTGAGGACTCTATTTTAATTTCAGAAAGATGTGTAACCGACGATGTATTTACTTCAGTACATATTGTTGAATATGAAATAATGGCAAGAGATACAAAACTTGGTGAAGAAGAAATAACACGAGACATACCTAATGTTAATGAAGAAGCTCTAAAAAATTTAGATGAGTCAGGAATAGTATATATTGGTGCAGAGGTGAATGCGGGTGATATATTGGTAGGGAAAGTGACTCCTAAAGGAGACTCTGCATCTGGTCCTGAGGAAAAATTGTTGAGATCAATTTTTGGAGAAAAAGCAATAGATGTGACTGATACATCTCTGAGGATGTCCAGAGGAAGTAGTGGAACTGTAGTTGACGTAAGAGTATTTAATAGACATGGTATAGAAAAAGATGAAAGATCTATTACAATTGAAAGAGCTGAAATTGATCAAGTACAACAAGATAAAATTGTTGAGGAAGAAATTTTAGAAAGAAGTATTAAACAAAGAGCTGCTCAAATTTTATCAGGGGAAACCCTTTCAAAGAAAATAAGAGATGTTGAAGCTGGTTCTAAATTAGATTTTGAAACAATTGATAAAATATCCATCAATGATCTATTTAAGTTAACTATTTCAAACTCAAAAAATGAAAATGCATTATTACAATTAAAAGATCAGTATAATAAAGCAAAACAAGATATTACAGAAAGATTTGAAGATAAAGTTTTAAAAATTAGAAGTGGCGATGATTTATTACCTAGCGTGATGAAGATGGTAAAAGTTTTTGTTGCCATCAAAAGAAGATTAAGACCAGGCGATAAAATGTCAGGAAGACATGGTAACAAAGGTGTTGTCAGTAAAATCGTTCCAGTTGAAGACATGCCTTATAGAGAAGATGGTCGACCAGTAGATATAGTATTAAATCCTTTAGGTGTGCCAAGTCGTATGAATGTAGGGCAAATTCTTGAAACTCATTTGGGATGGGCTTGCAAAGAATTTGGAGAACAAATTAAAAATTTAGTTAATGAAAATAATAAAAAGATTGAGAGAAATGAAAAAATTGAAAGTTTTTTAAAATCTGTTTATGGCGAAGAAATATTTGATCAAAAAGTTGATAAATTAAGTAAAACAGAATTTAAGGATTTATGTGAAAATTTACAAAATGGTATAGCTATCTCAACCCCAGTTTTTGATGGGGCTAAAGAAAAAAATGTAACAGAAATGTTAGAGTTAGCAAATTTACCTAAATCAGGACAAACTTATTTATGGGATGGAAGAACTGGTGAAAAATTTGACAGACCAGTTACGGTAGGAATTATTTATATGCTAAAACTTCATCATTTGGTTGAGGATAAAATTCATGCTAGATCTACAGGTCCTTATAGTTTAGTTACTCAGCAACCACTGGGAGGAAAAGCTCAATTAGGTGGTCAAAGATTTGGTGAAATGGAAGTATGGGCACTTGAGGCATATGGTGCATCATACACACTTCAAGAAATACTTACTGTAAAATCTGATGATGTTGCTGGAAGAGTAAAAGTTTATGAGACTATTGTTAAGGGTGAGGAAAACTTTGAGTCTGGAATACCAGAATCATTTAACGTACTTGTTAAAGAAATTAAATCATTGGCATTAAATGTGGAATTAAATTAATTATGAAAAAAGAACTAACAGATCTATTTAAAAATTCAGAAATATCTGAAGCTCAAAATTTTAATAGCATTAAGATATCATTAGCTAGCCCAGAAAAAATAAAATCTTGGACCTATGGTGAAATTAAAAAACCAGAAACTATTAATTATAGAACTTTTAGACCAGAGAAAGATGGTCTTTTCTGTGCAAGAATATTTGGTCCAATTAAAGATTACGAGTGTTTGTGTGGAAAATATAAAAGAATGAAATTTAGAGGTATAATATGTGAAAAATGTGGTGTTGAAGTAACAAAATCAAATGTTCGAAGAGAACGAATGGGTCATATTAATTTAGCGACACCTGTTGCACACATATGGTTTTTAAAATCCTTACCAAGTAGAATAGCACTTGCTGTTGATATGAAACTTAAAGAAGTCGAAAGGGTTTTGTATTTTGAAAATTTTATTGTCATTGAACCAGGTTTAACAGGTCTGCAAAAAAATCAGCTTTTAAATGAGGAAGAGTTAGCAAAATATCAAGATGAATATGGTGAAGAAGCTTTTACAGCTGGAATTGGGGCTGAGGCAGTTCTTGAAATGCTTAAAAATCTTGATTTAGATTTAGAGAGAAAAAATCTTGTTGATTATATTAAAGAGACGAAATCAAAAGTAAATGAAGAAAGAGCTATTAAGAGATTAAAATTAATAGAGTCTTTTATTGAAACTGGTCAAAAACCCGAGTGGATGATCATGACAGTTGTTCCAGTTATTCCACCAGAATTAAGACCATTGGTTCCTCTAGATGGTGGAAGATTTGCAACATCAGATCTAAATGATCTTTATAGAAGGGTTATTAATAGAAATAATCGTTTAAAGAGACTAATGGATCTTAAGGCACCGGATATTATCATAAGAAATGAAAAAAGAATGTTACAAGAATCTGTCGATGCACTTTTTGATAATGGAAGAAGAGGTAGAGTAATCACTGGTACAGGTAAAAGACCATTAAAATCTTTAGCTGAAATGTTAAAGGGAAAACAAGGAAGATTTAGACAAAATCTTCTTGGTAAAAGAGTTGATTATTCAGGTCGTTCAGTTATCGTAGTAGGCCCAGACTTAAAATTACATGAATGTGGATTGCCAAAAAAAATGGCTTTAGAGCTATTTAAACCATTTTTATATGCAAGACTTAATAAACTAGGCTTAGCTTCAACAATTAAACAAGCAAAAAAATTGGTTGAGAAAGAAACTAACGCTGTTTGGGATGCACTTGAATTAATTGTTAGAGAACATCCAGTTTTACTAAATAGAGCTCCGACACTTCATAGGTTGGGAGTTCAAGCTTTTGAACCAAAATTAATTGAGGGAGATGCGATTGAATTACACCCTTTAACATGTGCTGCGTTTAATGCAGATTTTGATGGTGATCAAATGGCTGTTCACGTTCCTTTAAGTTTGGAGGCACAACTTGAGGCCAGAATATTAATGCTTTCAACTAACAATATTCTTTCTCCATCTAACGGAAAACCAATAATTGTCCCAAGTCAGGATATGATTTTAGGAATTTATTATTTATCTCAAGAACCAGTCACTAATAAGCCAGCTGGATATTTTTTAAATGCAGATCAAATTGAATTTGCACTTTCTTCAGGTCAAATAAAAGTCCATAGCACGATTATTTCTAGATTTGAAACAATTGATGAAAAAGGTAATCAAAAATTTGAGAAGTACACTTCTACGGCAGGAAGATTTCTACTAGCTAACTTATTACCAAAAAATAATAATATTAAGTTTTCTTTGATAGATAGAATTTTACCAAAAAAAACAGTTTCAGAAATTATTGATATTGTCTTTAGATTTTGTGGTCAAAAAACAACAGTCATTTTCTGTGATAAATTAAAAGATCTAGGCTTTAAACATGCATTTAAAGCTGGGATTTCCTTTGGAAAAGATGATTTAGTTATCCCTGAAAATAAAACTCAATTAATCGATGACACAAAAAAACTAATTGCTGATTATGAGACACAATATGCAGAAGGTTTAATCACTAGAGGTGAAAAATATAATAAAGTCGTTGATGCTTGGTCAAAATGTACTGATAAAGTTGCTGGTGAGATGATGAAAGGAATTTCTGCAACAGAAAAAACATCTGAGGGATTGAAAATAAATTCAGTATTTATGATGGCTGATAGTGGAGCAAGAGGATCAGCTGCACAAATGAAACAATTAGCTGGAATGAGAGGGCTAATTGCAAAACCATCAGGCGAAATTATCGAAAGTCCAATAACATCGAATTTTAAAGAGGGTTTAACTGCATTAGAATATTTTAATTCTACTCATGGTGCTAGAAAAGGTCTAGCTGATACAGCCCTTAAAACTGCAAGTTCAGGTTATTTAACTAGAAGACTTTGTGATGTTGCTCAAGATTTAACAATTACTAAAAAAAATTGTGACAATCCTGGTTTTATAGAATTATCAGAAATATTAGAAGGTGGTAATGTCGTTGTGAGTCTATCTGAGAGAGCTTTAGGCAGAGTTGCTGCAACTGATGTAAAGCATCCTATAACCGGGGAAGTAATAATCAAGAAATCATCAATGATTGATGAATTTGGTTGTGATAAAATTGATTCAGCTGGAATAAAATCATTGAAAGTTTTTTCAGTTATGACGTGTAGTTCTAAAGAAGGTGTTTGTGCAACTTGTTACGGAAGAGACTTATCAAGAGGTCAAATGGTTCATGTTGGTGAAGCAATTGGAATGATTTCTGCACAATCAATTGGTGAACCAGGAACGCAATTAACAATGAGAACTTTCCACGTGGGTGGTACCGCCTCAGTTAAGCAAGACTCTCAAATAATAACTAAAAATGAAGGAACTTTAAAAATTATTAATTCAAATATTTTAGAAGACTCTAAAAAGAACTTAATTGTAATGGGCAGAAATACTCAATTATCTATTGAGGATGATAATGGAGTTCAAATTGCTGTTTACAAAGTAGCTTATGGTTCAAAATTATTTTTTAAAAATGATGAAAAAGTTAAAGCTAACACAAAAATTTGTGAATGGGATCCTTATACTACACCGGTAATTGCTGAAAAAAGTGGTATTGCAAGCTATGTTGATTTAATTGATGGTGTATCTATTCAAGAAACAACAGATGATGCGACAGGTATCTCCTCAAAATCAGTAGTAGATTGGCGATCTCAATCTAAAAGTACAGATTTAAAACCAAGAATTACTTTAAGAGATGAAAAAGGAAATGTTATTAAAAAAGCAGATGACAACGAAGCAAGATATTATTTAGTACCTGACTCAATTTTATCAGTTAAAGATGGTCAAAAAGTTTCTGCAGGTGACGTTATTGCTAGATTACCTAAGGAAACCACAAAAACTAAAGACATCACTGGTGGTCTTCCAAGGGTTGCTGAATTGTTTGAAGCTAGAAAAGCTAAAGATAGTGCAATCATTGCTGAAAATGATGGGCAAGTTATATTTGGAAAAGAAGTTAGAGGAAAACAAAGAATATCAATTGTGCCTGAAGATGGATCAGAACCATCTAACTATTTAATACCTAAAGGAAAACATATTAATTTCAACCAGGGTGAAAAAATTAAAAAAGGAGAATATTTATTAGATGGACAGCCATTACCACACGATATTCTTAGAATTATGGGTATAAAAGATTTAACTGAATATTTTGTTAATCAAGTTCAAGAGGTTTATAGATTGCAGGGTGTAATTATTAACGATAAACACATAGAAACAATCTTAAGACAAATGTTAAAAAAAATTGAGGTAAAAACTACTGGTGATTCCTCTTATTTACCTGGTGAAATCATTGATAGAATTAAATTTGATAACATTAATGAAAAATTAAAATCTGAGGGTAAAAAACCAGCTACTGGAGAAAGAGTTCTAATGGGAATTACTAAAGCTTCTCTGCAGACTGAGTCATTTATTTCTGCTGCATCATTCCAGGAAACTACAAGAGTTCTTACAGATGCTGCTATAAAAGGTAAAGTTGATCCACTCAATGGTTTAAAAGAGAATGTAATAGTTGGACGATTGGTACCTGCTGGAACTGGTAATATTAAAAATAAATGGAACAAAAAAGCTCTCCAAGATGACAATAAATTTCTTTCTGAGCAGGAACAGATTGAACAGCCAGAAACCCCTGTAAATCAATAAAAATAACACGTTTGCTAATTAGTTTTAGTTTGACAAAATTAAATTAATAAGTATTTTGGCGATATTTTTTGGTTGGAATGTAGTGTTAACTTTAGACACTAAACGCTGCCACAAATAACCTGTCAGTTATTTCATTCAAAAATAAACAATTAAAAAATTTACAAATATGCCGACTATTAACCAGTTGTTGAGAAAAAAAAGAGCTAAACAAATTGCTAGGAACAAAGTCCCAGCATTACAAAAACAACCACTCAAAAGAGGTGTTTGTGTAAAAGTTTATACTACAACTCCAAAAAAACCTAATTCTGCTTTAAGAAAAGTTGCTAGAGTAAGATTATCAAATGGTTTTGAAGTAACTGCTTATATACCTGGAGAAGGTCATAATCTTCAAGAACACTCTGTCGTATTAATTAGAGGTGGTAGGGTAAAAGATTTACCTGGTGTTCGTTATCACATTTTAAGAGGTAATCTAGACACTCAGGGTGTAGCAAATAGAAAGAAAAGAAGATCCTTGTACGGAACAAAAAAAGGTAAATAGAAATGTCTAGAAAAAAAACACAACCTAAAAAAAATATTGTTCCTGATCCAAAATTTAATTCCACGATTATCCCTAAATTAATTAATAATATTATGTACGATGGCAAAAGAGGTGTAGCTACTAAAATTGTTTATGATGCAATTGAAAAGATTAAAACAAAATCGAAAGATGAACCTATAAATATTTTTAATGAAGCAATTAATAATATTAAGCCAACTGTTGAAGTAAGATCACGAAGAGTAGGTGGAGCTACTTACCAAGTTCCAGTTGAAGTAAAAAGTAAAAGAGCTCAAGCTTTAGCTATAAGATG
>CACOKG010000012.1 GCA_902627745.1 uncultured Pelagibacteraceae bacterium
ACTGAAAATATTTGGAATGAAGGTGCAATACTTTTGGGTAAATTAAATTGTGATGAGTTTGCAATGGGTTCATCTAATGAGACAAGTCATTTTGGAAATGTACAAAATCCTATTGATAAGAATTTAGTTCCCGGTGGTTCATCGGGTGGTTCAGCATCAGCGGTTGCTGGACAATTAACTCCAATTACAATTGGCACTGACACTAAATGCTATGCACCCAGACATTATTGTAATAAGACACCAAGACTCTGGAGCGTGTAACCTACTTTCTCAAAAAGTTAATTGTGCAGTTTTAAATGCTGGAGATGGAAGAAGAGAACACCCTACTCAAGCTTTATTAGATGCTTTGACAATTATAAATCGAAAAAAAAAAATTGAAGGTTTAAGAATTGCCATCTGTGGAGATATCCTACATTCAAGAGTAGCAAGATCTAATATTTATTTACTGAATATGTTAGGAGCAGAAGTAAATATAATTGCTCCCACAAATTTGATGCCGAAGGAAATAGAAAAATTTGGTGTTAATACATTTACCGATATGAAAAAAGGATTAAAAGATTGTGATATTGTAATGATGTTAAGATTACAAAATGAAAGAATGACAAGTTCTTATCTCTCATCTAACAGAGAGTATTATGAATATTATGGTCTTACACCAGATAAATTAGAACATGCAAAAGCTGATGCATTAATCATGCACCCAGGTCCGATGAATAGAGGTATTGAAATAGATACTAATTTAGCTGATGATATTAATAAAAGCGTAATTAAAGAACAAGTAGAACTAGGAGTTGCGGTAAGAATGGCCTGTTTAAAGATTTTTTGTACTTAAATGAAAAAACAATATTTTATAAACGCTAATATAATTGACCCACACAATTCAATTAACGAAACAGGTGGTCTTATAATCTCTGAAGAGGGAAAGATAGAGGCGGTAGGAAAAAAGGTGAATACAAATAATCTTCCTTCAAGAGAAAAACCAATTGATTTAAAGGGAAAATATATATTTCCAGGTTTAGTTGACATGAGAGTATTCGTAGGTGAACCAGGCTATGAATATAAAGAAAATTTTAGAACCTTAAGTAATGCTGCTTTAGCTGGTGGTGTAACTTCTGTAGTAACAATGCCAAATACTGATCCGATAATAGACAACGTATCTATTGTCGATTTTTTAAAAAGAAGAGGAAGAGATAAATCTCGAATAAACATTTTTCCGTGTGCATCACTTACAAAAAATATTGAAGGAAACAATATGACAGAATTTGGTCTTCTCCAAAGTAAAGGTATAATAGCATTTACTGATGGTATTAAAACTATTCAAAATCCCAGATTGATGTCTCGGATAATGAATTCTGCAAAAGATATTGGCTGTTTAATAATGCAACATGCAGAAGATTATGAACTTGCAAAAAATGGGATGATAAATTCAGGCATTATCGCGTCTAAATTAGGATTATCAGGTATTCCTGAGATCGCAGAAAGAATTTTGATTGAAAGAGATCTTACTTTACTTGAAAAAGTAAAATGCAGATATCATATTTCTCAATTATCATCGCAGAAATCTATCGAGGTGATCAAGCATAGAAAAGAAATCATAAAATTCACATCTGGTGTTTCGATAAATAATCTCTCTTTAAATGAAAATGATATAGGTGATTTTAGAACTTTTTTGAAATTATCTCCACCTTTGAGGCGTGAGGAAGATAGAATTGCTCTAGTGGAGGGATTAAAGGATGGATTGATAGATGTGATTGTTTCAGATCACAAACCTGAAGATGAAGAGTCAAAGAGATTAACATTTTCTCAAGCTGCAACAGGTGCATCAGGTATAGAAACCCTATTATCTTTAAGCTTAGAGTTATATCATAATGGATCTTTAAAATTAGAAACATTAATTAAAGCTCTTACTTCAAATCCTGCAAAAATTCTCAAAATAGATAAAGGTAACCTATCCATTGGTAATGATGCAGATTTTTGTGTTGTAGATATAAGTAAACCATGGATTGTAAAAAAAGAAAAATTGATTTCAAAATCAAAAAATACCTCGATTGAAGACAAAAAACTCCAAGGTAAGGTCACGAATACATTTGTAAAAGGAAAAGAATTATTTAAGCTTTAGTATGGATATTTTTTTGATAGGTATCATTTCCTACCTCATAGGCTCGATACCTTTTGGATATATACTTACTAAGATATTTTTAAAAAAAGATATTAGAGAAATCGGATCTGGTAATATTGGGGCCACCAATGCTTTGAGAACTGGTAACAAAAGTATTGGTTATTTCACATTAGTATTTGATATTTTAAAAGCAATTATTCCAGTGGTTTATGTAAAAATTTTCTACCAAGATTATTTATATATTGCATCTTTATGTGCCTTTTTAGGTCATGTGTTTCCAATTTGGCTTAAGTTTAAAGGTGGTAAAGGTGTTGCTACCTATGTTGGTATTTTATTTGCTATAAATTTATATTTTGGAATTATATTTTCTATATGTTGGTTTGTAACTTTTTTTATTTCTAAATTTTCATCTCTATCATCTTTAGTAGCTTCGATATCTATACCGATCTATCTATTAATTTCTAGTCAGTTTAATCAGGCAATTTTTTTTACAATCATGTTTATCTTGATTTTTTTTACTCACAGAGAAAATATTAAAAGATTGATAAATAAAGAAGAAACTAAGACAAAAATTTATTAAATTGACTATCTAAGGCTTTTGGGTAGTTTGTAGTTTATGAATTTGGTCATTGTAGAAAGTCCTGCAAAAGCAAAAACTATTAATAAATACTTAGGTGATAATTACAAAGTTTTAGCAAGTTATGGTCATATAAGAGATTTGCCGTCAAAAAATGGTTCTGTCAATCCAGATCAAGATTTTAAAATGGAATGGGAAGTTGATAGTTTTTCAAAAAAATATTTAAAAGAAATAACTGATGCAGCAAAAGATTCCTCAAAGATTATATTAGCAACTGACCCTGATCGTGAAGGTGAGGCCATTGCTTGGCATGTCAAAGAATATTTGAATGAAAAAAAACTTTTAAAAGATAAAGAAATTGAACGAGTTGTATTTAATGAAATAACCAAAAAAGCTGTTATTCAAGGAATCGAAAATCCTAGACAAATTGAGCCATTACTAGTTGATGCGTATATGGCTAGAAGAGCCTTGGACTACCTGGTTGGTTTTAATATATCTCCAATCCTCTGGACAAAACTTCCAGGTTCAAAATCTGCAGGAAGAGTTCAATCTGTTGCTTTAAAATTAATTACGGAGAGGGAACATGCAATTGAGTCTTTTAAACCTGAGGAATTTTGGACTTTAAGTATTAAATTTGCTGATACTACTAATCAAAATTTCACTGCTAGTATTAGTCAACTTGACAACAATAAAATTGAAAAATTTTCATTTAGAAATAAAGAAGAGATAAATAAAGCCATATCAAGTATTAATAAAAAAAAATTTAGTATAACTGATATTTCTAGCAAAATAGTAAATCGTAATCCCTCTGGACCATTTACAACTTCAACTCTTCAACAAACCGCATCAAGTCGACTAGGTTTTGGTGCATCTAGAACAATGCAAATTGCCCAAAAACTTTATCAAGGTATAGAGGTGGAAGGTGAAACAATTGGCTTAATTACCTATATGAGAACTGATGGAACTAATTTATCTAAAGATGCAGTAACAAGTTTCAGAAACTATATCCAAAAAGAGATTGGTAAAGAATACTTACCTAAAGATGTTTTGAATTATTCAGGCAAAAAAGCTAAAAATGCACAAGAAGCTCACGAAGCAATAAGACCTACTGATATTATTAGAACTCCTCAAAGTGTTAAAAAATATCTAAGTACAGATCAAAATAAACTTTATGATCTTATCTGGAGTAGAGCTTTATCTTCTCAGATGGAGTCAGCTAAATTTGATAGAAACACTATCACCATAACGTCAGATAATAATGACACGATTTGTAAAGCCAGCGGATCAGTTTTAAAATTTGATGGTTTCTTAAAGATTTATAATAATCAAAGCAAAGATGATGATGAAAATATTTTACCTACTGTATCTAAAGGACCTATTAATATTGAGGGGCTAATAGATGAACAACATTATACACAACCACCACCAAGATATTCCGAAGCTAGTTTAGTTAAAAAGCTTGAAGAGCTTGGTATCGGGAGGCCTTCTACGTATGCAAGTATCATTTCTACTATTGCAAATCGAGGCTATGCAGAGATATTGAATAAAAGATTTTTCCCTACAGATAGAGGTAAATTAATTTCAGCCTTTTTAGAAAAATTGTTTGCGAAATATGTAGATTATAACTTTACAGCAGGATTAGAAGATCAACTTGATGAGATCACTACTGGAAAAGAAAGTTGGATTAAAGTTTTGGAACTTTTTTGGAAAGACTTCAATAATAATGTTTCAGAAGTAAAAGAAAAGAGAACTAGAGAGGTGTTGGATTTACTCAATGATAGTCTGGGTGAATTAATTTTTGATAAGGATAATGAGGGTAATGTAGTAAGAAAATGTCAATTATGTAGTTCAGGAACACTTAGTTTGAAAAATAGTTTTAGAGGTGGGGCTTTTATAGGGTGTTCAAATTATCCAGATTGTAAATTTACACGACCCTTATCTAAAGCAAAAGCCGCTGCTCAGGCACAATTGGCTGAACCAAAATTTATAGGAAAACATGAAAATGGTAATGATATATATTTGAAAAATGGTAGATTTGGCCCTTACCTTCAATACGAGAAAATTCCATCTGATATAGGAGTTGAAAAAATTAGTAAGAAAAAGAAAAAAACTAAAAAGTTAAAGTCAGATGTTAATGAACTTTTAAAAAATGTTTCAATACCAAAAGGATTAGAATTAGAGAGCATCAACTTAGAAAAAGCTCAATTTTTATGTTCACTGCCTAAATCTTTGGGAATAAATCCAGATAATCAAAAAGAGATTACACTAAATATCGGAAGATTTGGTCCTTACTTAAAATGTGAAAATAAATCAGCAAGAATAGAAAATGTAGAGGAAATATTCTCCATAGGTTTAAATAGAGCAATAACATTAATAGCAGAGGCCAAACCTGGTCGGATGTCCTCTTCAATGATAAAAGATTTGGGAGAACATCCCGAGGATAAAAAACCTGTTAGAGTCATGAAGGGTCAGTATGGACCTTATATAAAATATAAATCACTGAATGCAACAATTCCTGAGGAAAAAGATCCCACTGAATTAACAATGGAAGAAGCTTTAATATTAATTGAGAAAAGAAGAGAATACGATAAAACAAAAAAATCAAAAAGAAAAAAAACAAAATGAGTTTTGAAGATAAAATTAGAGAACTTAATATAAAGCTTCCTGAAGCAAAAGCACCAGTTGGTAATTATGTTGCAACAAAAATTACAGGAAAAATGTTATTCATATCAGGACAAATTTCTATTGATGATAATGGTGAATTAATCAAAGGAAAAGTTGGTAAAGAATTGGATGTCACGGCTGGTTACAATGCAGCTAAGAGATGCGCGTTAAGTATTATTGCCCAAGTTAAGAAAGCCTGCGATAATGATTTATCAAAAATAAAATCTTGTGTGAAACTTACAGGATTTGTAAACTCAACAGATGACTTTATTGATCAACCTAAAGTAATTAATGGCGCATCTGATTTAATAGCTTCAATTTTTGGAGATGCAGGTATGCATACTAGAGCTGCAGTAAGCACAAATAGTTTACCATTAGGCGTTTCGGTTGAAGTAGATGCAATATTTGAGTTAAATTAGATTTTTACTTTCCAACACTAAAATATTTGAATCCTTGGTCTTTAATCTTTGATGAAGAGTATATATTTCTCATATCAAAAATCATGAACTTCTTACCTTTAACTAAACTTTTAAAATTAATTGATTTAAAATCATTCCATTCAGTATGAATAATAACAAGATCAGCCCCATGAACAGCATCTTTTATTGAAGTCTTATTAATTACATTTTTAAAATTCATAAAGTCAGTTTTATAACCTGTTGGATCAAAATATTTTATAATTGCCCCTTTTTTTGATAACCATGGTATCATTTTTAAACTTGAAGAATCTCTCATATCATCCGTATTAGCTTTAAATGTAACTCCTAAAAAGGTAATTATTTTATTTTTAATTTTCCTATTTAAGATTCTATTGATTCTATCTAATAAAATTTTAGATCTATTTTCATTTGATTTAATTACTGATTTTATTACTGATAGATTTGTTTTAAATTTATCTGCTGTTGTAATAATGGCTTTTGTATCTTTAGGAAAACAAGATCCACCATAAGCAGGTCCTGCTCTAAGAAATCGACTGCCTATTCTTTTATCCAATCCCATACCAATTGATATATCCTTAATATTAATATTAGTTTTTTCACATAAATTGGCTATTTCATTTATAAAAGTAATCTTTGTTGCTAAAAAAGCATTAGAGGCATATTTAATTAATTCTGCGGCTCTTCTAGAAGTTTGTAAATAAGAAGCACCCTTAGAAATAAGTGGGCTATAAAGATTTTTCAAAATTCTACCTGCTTTTTTATCATTAGTTCCTATAACTACGCGATCTGGATAAACAAAATCTCTTATTGCCTCTCCTTCTCTTAAAAATTCAGGATTTGAAACAACAGAAAATTTCTTTTTGCTATTTTTTTTAGATAATATTTTTTCAATTTCATCTCCTGTCGTCACGGGAACTGTTGATTTTGTTATGATAATTTTAAATTTATTAATTGAAGAACTTATTTCTTTAGAAACTTTGTAAATTTGACTTAAATCTGCTGAACTACCACCTTTTTTAGTTGGTGTACCAACGCAAATAAAAATTATGTCTGAGTCTTTAATTGATTTTTTTAAATCTGTAGAAAAATTTAATTTTTTATTCTTAAAATTCTTTATTACTAATTCTGATAAACCAGGTTCATAAATTGGTATCTTTCCTTTTTTTAGTAAATTTATTTTGTCAAAATCATTATCTACACAAATTACATCATTTCCCAAATCAGCAAAACACACTCCACTTACTAAACCTACGTAACCAGTACCAATCATACACAATTTCATGATTTAGCTATCTCTAAAGTTGATTTGATGTAACCACTCATGCTTCCACAATCAAGATATTTTCCAGAAAAATTATGAGCAATAAATTTTTTATTATTTTTAATTAATGTTTGGATAGCATCTGTAATATGTATTTCTCCTCCTTTACCTGGTTTTTGTGTAAGTAATTTTGAAAAAATTTCTCTGGGTAAAATATATCTTCCAATCACTGCTTTATTAGATGGTGCTTTTTTTACAGAAGGTTTTTCAATAACATCTGAGATCAAATAATTATTCTTGTTTATTTTAGTTTTCAACTCATAAATTCCCCATCTCGAAACATTATTTTTTCTAACATTCATACTGGCCATAACAGACGCATTATATTTTTTATGAATCTTTACCATTGATTTAGAACAATTTCTTTTAATAATAAGATCATCTGGTAACAACATTAAAAAAAAATTATCTTTAATTAATTTTTTTGTTTTTAAAACGGCATCACCAGTGCCAAGTGGTTTGTTTTGATAAACAAATTTTATCATTTTTTTATATTTTAAAATTTTTTTGTATTCATCCTTAATTCTTTTATCTTTCTTTTTTTTAATAATTTTTTTATAAAAATTATCATTATAAAAATAAGTCTTTATCATTTTCTTTTTATTTGAAATTATAAAAATAACCTCTTTAATACCTGCTTCAATGCATTCATCTAGAATGTATTCAATTCCTGGTTTACCATTGATAGGTAGTAGTTCTTTTGGAAATACACTGGTTAATGGAAGTAAACGTGTACCCAAACCAGCTAAAGGAATAATTGCTTGTTTAATCATTCAAATGTTTTACTTATTAAAAAGTTTTATACAAATGAAAATTTTATTAAATAATAATGATTTAAATGAGGCATTAGAAAATGTGTCTAATCTAGGTTTTGTACCTACCATGGGAAGTCTTCACAAAGGCCATATATCATTAATCAAAAAATCCAAAAAAAAATGTAATAAAACTATTGTAAGTATATTTGTTAATCCAAAACAATTTAATAATAAAAATGATTTTAAGAAATATCCAAGAAATAGGAGGAAGGACTTATCGATTTTAAAAAGACTTAAAGTTAATTATGTATATTTACCAAGTGTTAATGAAATTTATAATATAAAGAGACCGTCTAAGATTATAATTTCAAAAAAAGACAAGATATTATGTGCTAAGTATAGAAAAGGACATTTCGAGGGTGTAATCGATGTAATGGAGCGTCTAATTGAAAACATCAAACCTAAAAAAATTTTTATGGGAGAAAAAGATTTTCAACAATTATATCTTTTAAAAAAATACTTAAGAAAACACTCTTCAAAAATAATAGGATGTAAAACAATTAGAGAAAGAAACAAATTAGCATTATCTTCCAGAAATTCATTATTACAAAAACGTGAAAAAAATTTGGCTGAAAAATTAATTACAAATATTATGAAACTTAAAAGAAGGTTAAATATGCGATCAAATATTAAAAAAGCACTTAATAAAACCAGAAATGAAATCAACAAATTACCAAATGTCAAAATTGAATATCTCGAATTAAGAAATATAAAAAATCTTAAAATTTCTAACAAATTAAAAAATTCAAAAATTTTCGTTTCCTTTTATATTAATAATGTAAGATTGATTGATAATTTTTAAAATACTATAAAAAATAAGCCCCAACACCTAAAAAAGAAACAAAACCTATTACATCAGTTATTGTTGTTACGAAAACACTAGAAGCAATAGCTGGATCAATTTTCATTTTTTTTAACGTAACTGGAACAAGTATTCCAAATAAACCTGCCACTACCATTGTCAAAATCATTGAGATCGATATTATTAATGATAATTGATAATCTTGAAACCAAACTTGGACGATAAAAGAACTTATCACAGCAAAAATAATTCCATTTAGAATACCAATATTAAATTCCTTAATAATGTTTTGATTAAAGTTATTTTTTGTTAAATCATTTGTTGCTAAAGTTCTAACAGTGACTGCTAAAGTTTGCATACCTGCATTACCACCCATCGATGCAACTATTGGCATTAAAAATGCCAAGACAACCATTTGTTCAATTGTTGCACCAAACAAACTAATACAATAAGTAGCCAGAAATGCTGTGAATAAGTTTAAAAGTAACCAATTAAATCGTCTTTTAGTTTTTGTGATAACACCATCTGTAATTTCTTCGTCTCCAACACCAGCTAATCTTAAAGCGTCTTCCTCAGCCTCTTCTTTTAAGACTGTCAATACATCATCGGAAGTTATCATTCCTACAAGTTTATTATTTTTATCTACAACACAAGCTGAGTTTAAACCATAATTTTCAAATGAGTTACCAACTTCTTCTCTATCCATATCCACTGGGACTAAAAAAATTGAGTCGTCCATAATAGAGGACATTTTTGTTTCTCTTGGTGTTCTTAATACTTTTGAAGATGGTACTGCACCAATAGGTTTAAAATTTTCATCAACAATATAAATTTCTAAAAATTCTTCTGGTAAGTCTTTATTCTCTCTTAAATAATCAATAGTTTGTCCTACTGACCAATTACTTGGAATTGCTGTAAACTCTCTTTGCATTATCCTAGCAGCACTATCCTCTGGATAACTAAGACCTTCTAATAAAGCAAATCGATCTTTTGGGGGTAATAAACTTAATATTGAATTTTTATCTTTTTCATCAACATTTTCTAAAATGGCTATGGCGTCGTCAGAGTCTAAATTTTTTAATATTCTAACAATTGCATCTGACGAAAGATATTTAATGATTTCTGATTGAACAGACTCATTTAATTCAACAAATACTTCTGGATCAATCTTAAAATTATTTAATTTTATTAAACTTTCTCTGTCATTTTGACTTAAATGCTCAATAATATCAGCAGCATCAGCAGGATGCATTTCCTCAAAAGATCTAGTTATAAAAGATGCATCATTTGATATAATTTTGTCTGTTACAACTTTTATGTATTCCTTATTAAATTCAAAATTAACTTTTTTATCTTTAATTTTTTTTATTAAAGTCATAAATACACCTATTATTTAGACGGATCTTTTAATACAAAATAAAAAGAATACAATTTTTAAATGACTATAGAAATTAAAAAGTCTCAAAATCCAGTAAAATATGAAGACGCGATATCATTTATGGAAGATCGACTTAAAGATATCGATCAAAAAAAAGTAGATGATTTGATTTGGGTTTTGGAACACAATCATATCTATACATCAGGAACGAGCTACAATGAAAATGAGATAATAGATAAATCTATTAATATTATAAAAACTAATAGAGGTGGTAAAATAACTTATCATGGACCAGGTCAACTAATTTGTTATTTTGTAATTGATTTAAAAAAAGGTAAAAAAGATATTAGAAAATTCATATCAGTAATTGAAAAATCAATTATTGAAACCCTGAAACTCTATGATATTGAAACATTTGCTGATAAAGAAAATATTGGTATTTGGTATAATGATAATTCAACTATAAAAAAAGTTGCTGCGATTGGAGTTAGAGTAAGTAAATGGATAGCCTATCATGGCTTTTCTATCAATATAAATAACGATTTAAAAAAATATGATGCGATTATTCCTTGTGGGATAAAAGATAAAGGTGTCACTAATCTCCAACAAATTAAAAATCAAAATTATGATGAATTAAAAAATAAGTTAATAGAAATATTTAAAATTAATTTGAAAAATTTAATCTTTTAGTCTTTAACAATTTATTAAAATAATCTGGTAATAAGGCTTTGTAAGTATATTTTTTTTCATTAATCATAAATCTTATTTGATAGGAATGAAGCATTAAATCTTTGTTTATACCTTTTGAGGAAATAGATGAACTATATTTTTTATCACCAAAAATTGAATGTCCAATGTTAAATAATTGTTTTCGTAATTGATGTTTTCTTCCTGTGATTGGCTTCATTTCTACTAAACTAGCATTGGTATTTTTATCTATCACTTTAAAAATCGTTTTAGCTTTTTCTATAATCCTTTTTCCATTGTCGTACCTTATTAAATTATCATTCCATTCACCTGAGTCTTTTTCAATTTCTCCATTACATATTGCCAAATAAGTTTTGTGCACTTTTCTTAATCTAAATAGAGAGGTCAATAATTGAGCTGTTTGTCTATTTTTCGCAATAATAAAAACACCTGAGGTATCTTTGTCTAATCTATGAACAGAGAATGGTTTTGTACCTTGAAATATTTCACTTTTTGCAAATATATCTACTAGATTTTTTTTTGACTTTGTTCCACCTTGAACAGATATTCCTGCACTTTTATTTAAAACTATAAAATCCTCATTGTTATCTATGATCAAATCTTCATTAGATTTTATTACCTCAGCGGATGGATTGAATTGTTTTTTTTCGTGTTTAATTTTTTCTTTAAAATCAAAATTGAAGAGTTCTATTTTATCATTTGTTTTAATTTTAAAAGAGCTTTTTATTTTTTTTTTGTTTATTTTGATTTTTCCCAACCTTAAACTCTTTTCAATAAGACTTTGCGGCACCTTTCCTAGTTTATTTCTTAACCATCTGTCAATACGCATGTTATTACACGTTGAATCAACGATAAAACTTCTAATCATGAATATTTCGGGCTTTTATTTATGCTGTAGCAGTTTTTTTATCTTCTTTTTTTTCAACTACTTTTGCTGGATCTTTCTTTTTTTTATCAACTTTTTTGGCTTGAATATCTCTATCAACAAATTCAATTATAGCCATAGGCGCATTATCTCCGTATCTAAAACCTGCTTTAATAATTCTTGTATAACCACCAGCTCTTTTTTCATATCTTTTAGATAAAGTTTTTTTTACTTTATTGGCTGACTTAATATCCTGCAATTGAGAAATCAAAATTTTAGTATTATGCAAACTATCTTTTTTACCTAATGTGATTATTTTATCAGCCTGTGGCTTTAAAAATTTTGCTTTTGGTAAAGTTGTTTTAATTTGTTCATACTTTATTAAAGAATTAAGCATATTTTTAAGCAGCGCTTTTCGGTGTTCAGAAGTTCTGTTTAACTTCTTATTTGCCATTCCATGTCTCATTAGATGCTTTCCTCTAATTTTTTAGACATTTCTGCGATATTATCTGGTGGCCAATTTGGAATTTCCATACCTAAATAAAGAGACATACCAGTTAAAACTTCTTTAATTTCATTTAATGATTTTCTTCCAAAATTTGGTGTTCTTAACATCTCACCCTCAGATTTTTGGACTAAATCACCAATATAAATTATATTATCATTTTTAAGACAATTCATTGATCTAACAGATAATTCAAGCTCGTCTACTTTTCTTAATAAATTTTTATTAAATTCAGGCTCTGTTGAAACTTCTTTAACCGGAGCTTCCACGGGTTCATCAAAATTAATAAACATTTTTAATTGATCTTGAAAAATTCTCGCAGAATAAGCAACTGCATCTTCAGCAGAAATTGATCCGTTTGTCTCAACTTCCATCGTTAATTTATCGTAATCTAAAGCCTTACCTTCTCTTGCGGTACTTACCGAATAAGAAACTTTTTTAACGGGACTATATAATGAGTCAATTGCAATTAAACCTAAAGGTGGTTCTTCAGGTTTATTTAAATCAGCTGGAACATAACCTTTTCCAGTATTAACATTCATCTCCATATGGAAGTGAGTATTTTCATCCAAATTACAAATAACTAAGTCGGGATTTAAAATTTCAACATCTGGAACTGATGTGATGTCAGATGCTTTTATTTCACCTTTAATAGATGTAAATTCATGAAGTACACCATCAATTTGAATTGAAGTTACTGCTGCTCCTCTTATTGAGGACAATAAAATTCTTCTAAGTGAATTACCGAGTGTTAAACCATAACCTTTTTCTAATGGTTCTGCGATGATTGTAGCGTGAGTTAAATCATCACTTATTTTAACATCAAGTTTCGCAGGTTTGATTAATGATTTCCAATTTTTTACATTTACATTTTCTACATCCATTAAACTCTCCTTTTTTTTGGTGGCCTAGTACCATTATGTGGCATCGGTGTTGTATCTTTAATTGATAAAATTCTAAATCCTCTTGCTTGTAACGCTCTTAATGCTGTTTCTCTGCCTGAACCAGGACCTTTAACTTCCACAGATAAAGTTTTCATGCCAAACTCTAAGGCTTTAGATGCAGCAGCATCAGCAGCTATTTGCGCCGCATATGGAGTTGATTTTCTAGAACCCTTAAAACCTTTTTGTCCAGCTGATGCCCATGAAATTATGTTTCCATTAGTGTCAGCGATTGAAATAATTGTATTGTTAAAGGTTGATTGAACATATGCAATTCCATTTAAGATATTTTTTTTAGTTTTCTTTTTTTTTGAATAAGAACTTTTAACAGCTTTCTTTGGCGACTTATCTTGACTCAGTTCTTTATTTTCTTTTTTTTCTGATTTTGCCATGCTTATTTCTTAAGTGGTGTTAATTTTTTTCCAGCTATTGCAATAGCTTTTCCTTTTCTCGTTCGAGCATTACATCTAGTTCTTTGACCTCTTACAGGTAATTTTTTTCTATGTCTCGAACCTCTGTAACAAGCTAAATCTATTAACCTTTTTATGCTCAGTGAATAATCTCTTCTAAGATCACCTTCAACTTTAAAATTTTGATCAATGTACTCTCTTATTTTCAAAATTTCATCATCAGTAAGTTGGTTCACTCTTTTTTCTTTAGGGATTGCTAATGATGTACAAATTTGTTTGGAAAATTTATCACCAATACCATAAATATAAGTTAGTCCTACTTGAACTAATTTATTTTGTGGGATATTTATTCCTGCAATACGAGCCATAAATTTTGAGATAAATTTAGCCTTTTATATAAGAAGTTATTTCAAAGTCAATGTCTTAAACATTAAGAAAAGCATCTATTTTAGCGGTTATTTGTTCAATTTTAAGTGAACCATCTAATTCATAAAAGTTTGAATTTTTGGAATAGAAATCTAAAACGGGGCGTGTCATATCCATATAAGTCTCATATCTTTTTAGAATAATATTTGAGTCATCATCAGATCTTTTTTCTAAGCTTTTTCTTTTTTCAACTCGTTTAATTATTACTTCTTTTTTGACATTAAGAAAAAAAATATAATTAATCTTTTGATTTGAACTTTCTAAAATAGTTTCTAAATTCTTAGCTTGTTTCAATGATCTAGGATATCCATCAAAAATAAGTTTATTTTTATATTTTTTATCAAAAATAACTTTTTTAATTAATTCATTAACAATTTCATCACTTACAAATTTACCATCATTCATATCATTTATTATTTTTTTTCCAATATCAGAATTTTTCTTAATTTCATCTCTTAACATATCACCTGTTGAAACTTGAAAACCTTTAATTTTTTTTACTAGATATTTTGCTTGAGTTCCTTTTCCAGCACCAGGAGGTCCAAATAGGATTATGTTCACAAATTATCTTCCGAATTTTGTTTTTTTAATCAATTGTTCGTATTGAGAACTCATTAATCTTGTTTGTATTTGCGTTACTGTATCTATTGCAACAACAACTACAATTAAAATTGATGTACCACCCAAGTAGAACGGGATTGGATAATTAGCAATTAAAAACTCTGGCATCAAACAAACTAATGTTAAATATAAAGCACCAATTGTTGTTAACTTTGTTAATATATTATCAATATATATTGCTGTGCTTTCTCCAGGTCTTATTCCAGGTACAAATCCACCATATTTTCTAAGGTTGTCAGCTGTTTCCGTTGGATTAAAAGTTATTGAGGTATAAAAAAAAGTAAAAAATATTATTCCTGATGCATAAAGCAACATGTACAAAGGTTGTCCTTGAGTAAAATAAGAACTTATATTTAAAAAAGTTTCATTGTCAGAAAAATTAAAATTTGAAAAAGTTACTGGCAATAATAGTAATGCTGAAGCAAAAATTGCAGGAATTACTCCAGCCTGGTTGATTTTTAATGGTAAATGAGATGACTCTCCTCCGTACATTTTGTTACCAACTTGTCTTTTAGGATAATTTATCAATATTTTTCTCAAAGCTCTTTCCATGAAAACAATAAATAAAATTGTTAAGATTAATAAAACGAATAAAGCTAAGATCATTAGTGTTGAAACTGCTCCTGTTCTGCCAAGTTCGAAAGTAGTAACTAAAGCTCTTGGAATTTCCGCAACAATACCTGCGAAAATGATAAGAGATATTCCATTACCAATACCTCTTTGGGTAATCTGCTCTCCAAGCCACATTAAAAAGATAGTACCAGAAACAATTGTAGAAACAGTTGAAATCTTAAAAAAAATGCCAGGATTGATTACTAGTCCAGCTGAAGACTCAAGTCCTACTGCTAGTCCATAACCTTGGACTGTTGCAAGTAAAACTGTTCCATAACGAGTGATTTGTGTTATTTTGGCTCTACCAGTTTCTCCTTGTGATTTTAAATTTTTGAAATAATCAGAAACACCAGTTAATAGCTGAACAATAATAGAAGATGATATGTATGGCATAATTCCTAATGCAAATATAGCCATCCTACTTACTGCCCCACCAGCAAAAACATTAAACATTCCCAATAAACCTTTTTGGTTTCCTTCCATCATTATTTTGAGTTGCTCAGGGTCTATTCCTGGTAGAGGTACAAAAGTACCAAATCTATAGACTATTAAAATAGCAAGGGTGAATATTATTCTATTTCTTAAGTCAGTACTTGATGATGATGCGCTCATTAAATCAACTATTTTTTTAATTGTATAGAACCGCCGATTTTTTCAAGTTTTTCCACAGCAGACTTTGATGCAAGATCTGCTTCTATATTAATTTTATCTTTTATAGCTCCAGATCCTAAAATCTTAAGTTTAATTGAATTTTGATTTATCAGTTTTAATTTTTTTAGTAAACTTGAATTTAAAATATCAGAAGTTTTAATATTTTTTTTATCAATATAAGATTGGATCTTATCTAAATTAAGTATTGCTATATTTTTTTTATTAATAGGGTTAAATCCTCTTTTAGGAAGTCTTCTGTATAGTGGCATTTGACCACCCTCAAAACTTTTGATAGCTACACCAGACCTAGATTTTTGACCTTTTACACCTCTTCCTGATGTTTTGCCTTTGCCAGAACCTATTCCTCTTCCAACTCTGATCTTATTTTTATTAATTTTTGTTCTATTATTTAACTTAATCATTATCCTCTTTTTTCAATAATTTCAGAAATTTTTTTATTTCTAATTGATGATATTTGTTTTGGTGAATTTTGTTTCAATAACGCTTTCATTGTAGCTCTAATCACATTATGGGCATTTGATGTACCCATTGATTTAGCAACAATATCTTTTACTCCTAAAACCTCACATACAGCTCGAACAGGACCTCCAGCTATAATACCAGTTCCTTTAGAGGCTGCTCTTAATATTATTCTGCCAGATCCATCTTTAGCTTTAACATCATGATGAATCGTTCTTCCTTCTCGAAGAGGTATATGAATAAGTTTTCTTCTTGCCATTTCATTTGCTTTTTTTATAGCATCTGGCACTTGTTTTGCTTTAGCATGAGCTATTCCAATTTTACCAGACTGGTTTCCAACAACAACTAGTGCTGAAAAACCAAATCTTCGTCCACCTTTTACTACTTTTGTTATACGATTAATGTGAACTAGTTTTTCTAAAATATCGTCAGTTTTTTTATCTTTATTATTATCCATATTAAAATTCCATTCCGTTTTTACGTAAAGTTTCAGCAAAAACTTTCACTCTTCCATGATATTTATAAATACCTCTATCAAAATAAATCTTGGTTATTTTTTTTTCTTGGGCTTTTTTTGCTAACTTTTCAGCTACAATCTTAGATAATTCAGTTTTATTTACTTTTTCACCAGACTTAATATCTTTTTCAATTGATGAGGCTGACAATAAAGTCACGTTTTTCATATCATCAATTATTTGCGCCGAAATATTTTTTGATGATCTAGAAATACTTAGTCTATATCTATCATTTGAAGCGACATTTTTAACTTTATTACTAACTCTAAATCTTTTTCTTTTGCTAGTATCTAGTTTCATTATTTCTTCTTTCCTTCTTTTTTTAAGATATGTTGACCCTTTTCTCTCACACCTTTACCTTTATATGGTTCAATTTTTCTAAAAGTTTTTAGTTTTGATGCAATTGCACCTACTTGTTGTTTATCTGCACCGCTTATTTTTAACGTTGTTTGCTTTTCAACATTGATTTTAATCCCATCTGGAATATCAAAATTGATATCATGGCTATAACCTAATTGTAAATTAAGTTGATTGCCTTTTAAAGCTGCTCGATATCCAACTCCTACTAATTCTAGTATTTTCTCATATCCTGTGCTTGAACCAATAACTGCATTATTTATTAAACTTCTATTCATTCCCCATAATCGCTTAGTCTCTTGATCAATTTTTTTTGGTTTGATTGATATTTCTTTTCCATCTTTTATATCAAGATTAAAAACATCTAAATCAATATTGATTGACTTCTTTCCCGAAGGTCCTTCTATGTTTAAAATATTACCAGCCAAAGCAACTTTGACTTTTTCAGGAATTGAAATATTAATTTTACCAATTTTTGACATTAAAATACCTTACAAATTATTTCTCCACCCACTCTTTGCTTTCTTGCATCAATATCGGTCATAACGCCTTTGGGAGTTGATACTATTGCTATACCTAATCCATTATTTATTTTTGGTAAACTTTCTGCACTAGAAAATATTCTTCTACCTGGTTTAGAAACTCTTTCAAAAGTACTTATTACAGGGTTTCCAGAATGATATTTTAGTTCTAAGGATAATAGAGATTTATTATTTTCTTTGTTCACTTTGAAGTCTTTTATAAAACCCTCATTCTTTAAGATATCAGCAATCTTGGTTTTAAAATTTGAGGAAGGTAACTCAACTTTCTTATGGCTTCTATCTTGGGCATTTTTAATTCTTGCTATCATATCTCCAATCGGATCACTTAAACTCATATTTTCCTTTCTACCAACTTGATTTAATTAAACCTGGTATCTTTCCTTGCAGACCTAATTGTCTTAATGCAATTCTAGATATTTTCAATTTTCTGTAAACACCATGAGGTCTTCCAGTGATCTGGCATCTATTCATCACTCTTACTTTCGCAGAATTTCTAGGTAATTTTGATAATTTTTGTTGCGCTTTAAATCTTTCCTCTAAAGGAAGTTTTTTATTCATAACAATCTTTTTTAACTTTTGCCTTTTTTTAAATAGCCTGTCGGATAATTTTATTCTTTTATTATTCTTATTTATTGAGCTTAATTTAGCCATTTTAGTTGTCTCCTTTTTTAATAAATGGAAAATTTAATTTTTCTAAAAGAGCAAAACTATGCTCTTTACTTTTAGCTGATATTACAATCACAATATCAATACCACGAACCTTATCAGCACGATCAAAACTTACCTCAGGAAATATAATATGTTCTTTAACACCAAATGTGTAATTTCCAAATTTATCAAAACCATTTGCTGACAGTCCTCTAAAATCTTTAATTCTTGGTAAAGCTATATTCACGAGTCTATCTAAAAATTCATACATTTTATCTTTTCTAAGTGTTACTTTTAAACCAGCATTTGACCCTTTTCTTGTTTTAAAATTTGCAACTGACTTTTTAAATTTGGTAATCACAGGTTTCTGACCTGTTATCTTTGCTAAATCCTCCTCACAAGATTTTAATATTTTTGAGTCATTTCCATCTAAACCTAAGCCCATATTTAAAACAATTTTTTCAATTTTTGGACCCATGTACAAATTTTTAAAACCAAATTGAGATTTTAATGAAGGTTGTATTTCTTTATAATAAAGTTCTTTCAATCTAGGAGTCATTATTTTTTAGCCTCAGTTTTTTTATTTTTTGTTTTTTCGTCAATTAGTTTTAAATTTGATAAATGAATAAAACTTTCCTTTGAAAAAATTCCACCTTTTTTTTCCTTAGTTGTTTTTACGTGTCTCTTTACCATATTAACATCTTTAACTTTTGCTCTGTTGTTTGGTCTATCAATTTCAATTACTTCACCTTCTTTTTTTTTATCTCTGCCTGATAAAACTCGA
>CACOKG010000013.1 GCA_902627745.1 uncultured Pelagibacteraceae bacterium
TTTACATCAATTGGAGAACCAAAAGAGTGGGGTGTTTTACCTGTTAGACCAATGGGTGCAACGATTAGAATGACCAAAGATAGAAGAATTTTAATAAGAAATACTGCAGAAGTTCACAATCCATCCCAAATGTCTAAAATTAATTTAAAAAAAAGATCTGTAAAACAAAAGATTGGTATAAAAAAAAGATTTCCACAATTACCAGATGATATAATTCAATCAACTTGGTCTGGTATTGTCTCAAGGACTAGAAATAGTTCTCAAATTTTTGAAAAAACTCAAGAAAATATATTTGTTGCAGGTTGTTACAATGGTTCAGGTATTGGGGTAGGTACATTGTTTGGTGAACAAATTGCCATTAAGGCTAGCAATGAACACACAAAAGAAATTGAAATTATTGAGGCAAGAAGTAAACCTACTTGGTTACCACCACAACCTTTTTTGGATTTAGGAATAAAAGCCAGACTTATGTATGAAAGGTTTCGAGCTAGATCTGAAATTTAACCTGGGAGTTCTGTTGCCAGGTGCCCTGTTATAAATTCATATCAGGCCAGTCTTTGTCGTTATATCTATCAAGTTCTTTTTTTGTGATTGGTCTAAATAATATCCACCCAGTAACAATTACCAAAGCCAAGAGAATTAATGTTTGCATAATTTAGTTTATTACAGACATAGGATCTAGTCTAGTTTGAAACCAATTAACTCTAAAATCGAGATGTGGACCAGTTGACCTTCCAGTTGAACCAACAGTTCCAATTATATCTCCTTGATTAATTTTATCTCCAACGGACACCATTACATTTTCAAGATGTGAATAAATAGTTGAGATGCCATGACCATGATCCATAATTATTGTTCCACCAGTATAGTAAAGATCATCTTCTGCCATAGTAACGATACCTGATCCAGATGATTTGATCATAGTTCCTTGTTTTGCAGCAATATCAATTCCATAATGAGGCCATTTAGGTTTACCATTTAAAATTCTCTGACTTCCATAAACACCACTTATGATACCTTCAACTGGCATAATAAATTGATTTTTGAAAAATGGTAAATCAGAATTAATTGCTCTTGCTTTACCAATCTTATTATTCTCTTCTTTAATTCTTTTATAAACAGATTCTGGAGGAGTAACTTTACTTTCCTCTAAACCATCAATTCTTTGAATATTATATTTTCTTTTTAAAACTTTTTTAGTGATTTTATTTTTTTTTCCGTCAATTATTTTTGTTATAGTTAAATCAAATTTTCTATCTCTATCTATTCCAAAAACAAAATAACCTTCTTTTGATACTTTAACTTCTTTTTTGCCAATAATAATTTTAGCTGATGGGTCTGTTAAACCAACTATGAAATGTCCTTGTAAAAATTTTCCCTTAAATTCAACAGCATTTAGATTAGTTGTGGTAAAAAAAATTATTACAAATAAAAGTCTAGATATTATTTTGCAGTCCATCCACCATCAACCAATAAAGAAGTACCTGTAATCATTGATGCTGCATCAGAAGCTAGAAATACCACGGCAGTTGCTACTTCAGATAATTCAGCAAATCTTCCAAGAGGAATATTGTTCAACATATCTCTTTTAAATTTTTTGTCTTTTAAAAACTTCTTCGTCATGGGGGTGACAACAAATGTTGGGCAAACAGTATTAACTCTAATGTTAAATTTTGCTAGATCTATTGACATACCTTTTGTTAAACCCTCTAAACCAAATTTATTCATATTATAAACACTTCTTATTGGTCCACCTACATGACCCATTTGTGATGACATATTAACAATAGCACCACCAATTTTTTTTCTATTTTTTGATTTTATCATTTTAAGTGCACATAAATGTGCAAGATTAAACGTGGCTATTGTATTTATCCTAACCATATGTTCCATATCTTTAGTTTTTACTTTTGTAAAATGTGCAGGTCTATTATTGCCAGCGTTATTTATAAGAATATCTAGTTTAGATTGTTTGTTAATGATTTCTTTAATTTCATTATAATTTGTAATGTCACAAACATAAGATTTACACTTTGTTTTAAATTTTTTTATTTTCTTTGAAACCTCATCTAAATCTTTTTTGGTTCTACTAATAATTATTAAATTTGCTCCTGCTTCTGCTAGAGCTATAGCGCAAGCTCTACCAATACCTTTACCCGCACCTGTTACGATTGCAGTCTTATTTTTGAAGTTATAATTTTTTAAGAACATTATAAAAATAATATTTTAATATCAGTGTAAATCAACTCAATAGCAACAATTAGAATAGCTATTAAACCAGCCCATGCAATCCACTTATATTTCTTAATCCAATTGGAAATTAATGTTGCAGCAGTAGCCATTAAAACAATTGATAAAACTAGACCAAAAATTAGCAAATAATAATGATCACCAGCTGCCCCAGCAACACCCAAAACATTGTCCAAACTCATTGTAAAGTCAGCCAATAAAATTGTCCAAATAGCTTTTAAGAAACTTGAATTGTCTACTTTTATATCACTATCGTGATTAGATCCTTTCACAACATCCACATATAGTTTGTAAACTATATAAAGTAAAAGAAGACCACCAATTAGTCTTAAACCTGTAATTTGCAATAGGTAAGCAGTTAATAAAGTTAAAATAATTCTTAAAACTACAGCACCACCTATACCCCAAAAAATAATCTTTTTTCTTTGTTCTAGTGGAAATTTTGATGCGACCATCCCAATGATGATTGCATTGTCGCCAGCTAAAACTAGATCGATTAAAATAATTTGTGTTAGAATAGTAATTTGTTCTGGAGTAATTAGATCTGTGAACATTAACTTCTAAGTATCATATCGGCACCTTTTTCTGCAATCATTATTGTAGGTGCATTAGTGTTACCTGAAGTTATATTTGGCATTATTGAAGCATCAATCACTCTAAGATTATTTAAACCTTTTACTTTAAGTTTTTCATCTACTACAGCCATATCATCTTGTCCCATTTTACAAGTACCCACAGGATGAAAAATAGTCTGAGTAAATTCTGAACCAGCTTTTACAAGCTCCTCATCATCATTAATATCTATTCCGGGTCTATATTCCTCTGGTTTATATTTTTTAAATGTCTCAGACTCCATGACAATTTTTCTTGTTAGTTTTAAACCTTTTGCTGCAACCATACGATCATGGTCGGTTGAGAGATAATTGAGTTTTACTTTTGCATAAGTTCTAGAATCTTTATCTGTTATATTTACATGACCTCTGCTAGTTGGTCTTATATTAGAGACAGTTGGAGTAAATGCATGAAAGTCATGATTTTTTGTTGCACCTAATGTATCCATACTCATTGGCTGTACATGCCACTGAAGATCTGGTAATTCTAAAGATGGATCGCTTTTGGCAAACATACACATTTGGCTAGCACCCATTGTCATTGGACCACTACGATTAAAAATATACTCAAGCCCAATCATCAATTTTCCAAATAAACTATTAATCTTTTTATTTAAAGATTTTAGTCCATGAACTTTGTAGATTGGTCTAAACATAAGGTGATCTTGAAGATTCTCTCCAACTCCTTTTAAATCGTTAACTATATCAATACCTAAGTCTTTTAATTTTTTTGAATTTCCAACTCCAGAGGTTTGTAAAATCTGTGGAGAACCAATAGATCCCGAGGAAAGAATCACCTCTCTATTTGCTGAGACTTTTTTTAGTTCATTTTCCTGCCAATACTCGACACTTTTAGCAGTTTTATTTTCGAAGTTGATTTTCTTTACATGAGCATTAGTAATTATCTTCAAATTATTTCTATTTTTAATAGGATTTAAATATCCAACAGCAGTGCTACATCTAAAACCATCTTTTTCAGTGACTTGAAAATAACCACAACCATGATTATCACCAGTATTAAAATCTTTTGTCTTCGGGATTCCAAATTCTTCTGCAGCATTTTGAAATTCATTTAATAATGGCAACTGAATTCTTTGATCAGAGACAGAAAGTGGTCCCCCAACACCATGAAAATTATCTTTGCCTCGCTCTTGATTTTCCGCTTTGATAAAATAAGGAAGAACATCATCCCAACCCCAACCAGTATTTCCTAATTGTCGCCAAACATCATAATCTCTGCTTTGTCCTCTGATATACAATAAACCGTTAATAGCTGAACTCCCGCCCAGAGTTTTTCCTCTTGGATAACGAATTGATCGATTATTCATTGTCTCATCAGGTTCTGTTTTGTAACACCAATCAACAGATGGATTGTGCATTGTTTTAAAATATCCAACAGGTATATGTATCCACGGATAATTGTCTTTGCCTCCAGCTTCGATCAATAAAACTTTATTTTGAGAATTTTCAGAAAGTCTATTTGCTAGAACACATCCTGCCGATCCAGCACCAATAATTATAAAATCAAAGTTTTCCATTACAAGTTGAATAATTTTTTAATAAATCTTTTTAAATCATCTTTACACTCATATTAATCAATTGTCACTTGTGTCAGGTTTGTTTTTCTGATTGTATGTATTTGTTAAATTTAACTAACAAGAGGGAAAATAATGAAAAAAATCATTTCAATGTTATTTGCATCTGTCTTAGTGCTTGGATTTATTTCAAATGCTAATGCTGCAAAAACACTAAAATGTCAGACTGTTCTTAACACTAAAGCTGATGAAGTTAAAATGTTAAAGGACTTTACTGATACAGTAACTGAATTAACAGCTGGTTCGTTAAAATTCGAAATTTTACCTGCGGGCGCTGTTGTTGGAGTTAAGGAAACTCTTGATGCTGTGGATAAAGGTCTGATCGATTGTGGATTCGCATGGACTCACTATTGGTCAGGTGATCATCCTGCTGCAATGCTATTTGGATCTCCAGTAGCTGGTGGTGGAGTTGGTATCGACAATATCGCATTCCTATCATGGTTCCAATACGGTGGTGGTAAAGAATTATACGACCAACTTTGGAAAGAAATGGGAAGAGACATTAAAGGATTTATGATTCAACCAGTTGGTCCAGAGGCTTTAGGTTGGTTTCCAAAACCAATTAAAGATATGGCTGACTTTAGAAAATATAAGTTTAGAACTCCTCCAGGAATTCCAGGACAAACTTATAAAGACATTGGTATAGCATCTGTTGCAATGGGCGGTGGAGATATTCTTCCAGCTCTTGAGGCGGGTACTATCGATGCTGCTGAGTGGTGTTGTCCAAAACCAGACTTAACATTTGGTTTTCAAAAAGTATTAAAGCACTATTACTTACAAGGTTTACACCAAGTAGTCGTTAATGCTGACTTTTATATTACTGGAAAAACTTATAAAGCTATGAGTGCTCATGAGAAAAAGTCACTTGAAGTAGCTGCTAATGCATCATTAGCGAAATCTTTAAGTTACAGAATCTATGAGAATGGTAAAGCTTTACAAGAGCTAACTACTAAACATGGAGTAATTCTAGAAGATACACCTTCAGATTATTTCACAGAATACATGGCTGCAGCAAAAGCTTCTTTAAATAAGAATGCTAAAGACAACAAATTTTTCAATGAAGTTTATAATTCAATGAAAAACTTTGCTGATATTGCTGTTCCTTTCTGGAGTGGTGCTCAAATGTCTAATGCGAAGCTAGGAATGGCTCACGCGGCGACATTAAAGTAATCAGTAATTAATCTTGATTTTTTAGAGCGGACTTTAAAAGTCCGCTCTAATTTTTTTAACTAAAATTTTATGGCAGACGAACCTGGTAAATTAGATATCTCTGATGAAATGATTGCTGAGAGGCGAGGCGGTTCGGGAAAAATGCCTGATGACATGCCGTTATGGATGGCAAAATCTATAATAAATATTGATAAATTTAGTAAGTGGATTGGTAATATTGTTTGTTGGATATTGATGCCACTCATTTTTGCGATGACCTATGAAGTGCTTGCACGAAAATTATTTTTAGCACCAACAATTTGGGCTTACGACATAAGCCGTTTTCTTTATGGTGCATTATTTATGCTTGGTGCAGGATACGCTCTTTCTAGAGGAGTCCATATAAGGGCAGATTTTTTATACAGAAATTTTAAAACAAAAAACCAAGGTCTGATCGATTTTTGGTTATATCTTTTATTTTATTTTCCAGGCTTAATTGTTTTTCTTTATATGACAATAGGCTTTGTTGGAGAGTCTATTCAAAGAGGTGAGAGGGGCATGGATACTACTTGGATGCCGTATATGTGGCCAATCAAAACATGTTTGTTAGTTGGAATAATTTTTTTATTAATCCAAGGTGTTTCAGAATTACTTAAGAGTTACTGGGCAGCAAAAAAAGGCGAATGGCCAGGAGAAGAAAGTAAAAAATGATCGCTGAATTAATAGATCCAGCAATTTTAGGTTTCGTCCTTGTAGGCGTGATGCTTTTTGCAATATTTGTGGGATTTCCCATTTCATTCACACTAATATTTCTAGGATTTGTTTTTGGATACCTAGGTTTTGGAAAATTAGTTTTTTATTTGATGACACTTCAATTTTCCATGGTTATGACTGAACAAACTCTTGCCGCCGTACCGCTATTCGTCTTTATGGGTATTATGATGGAACAAGCTGGTTTAATGGAAAGATTATTTTCATCATTTCAAATGATGTTAGCAAAAGTAAAAGGTTCTTTATATTATGCAGTTTTATTTGTTTCGGTAATATTTGCTGCTGCAACAGGTATTGTTGGTGCATCAGTTACGATTTTAGGAATAATGGCTGCAAAATCCATGAATAGATCTGGATACGATGTTAAACTTGCAGCTGGAACAATCACAGCAGGTGGAACTTTAGGAATATTAATACCACCTAGTATTATGCTAGTGGTAATGGGGCCAATCATGGAAATTCCAGTTATAGACTTATTTGCAGCTGCGATCATACCAGGAATTCTTCTTGCAAGTTTGTACGCAGCTTACACAACAATCAGATGCATGATAAATCCAAAACTGGGTCCAGTTTTACCTGAAGATATGAGGGCAGCTAGTATGAAAGAAGTATGGATTGAATTCTTTCTTGGATTAGTTCCTCCTGCTGCATTAGTTTTTGCTGCTTTAGGAAGTATTTTATTTGGTTTTGCTACACCTACTGAAGCAGCAGGATGTGGTGCAATGGGAGCTCTTTTATTATCTTTAGCATATAAAAAATTAACTCTACCAAAACTTCAAGAGGCATTAGTGAAAACATTAGAGATTACTGCTTTGATTATGGTCTTAGTTGCAGCATCAAATTTTTTTGGTGCAGTTTTTGCAAGATTAGGAACGCCAACATTGTTAACTGAATTTTTGCTAGGTTTAGAAATGAACAAATATTTAATTCTAGCAATGATAATGGTTATGATATTCTTATTAGGCTGGCCTCTTGAATGGGTACCTATTGTAATGATAATTATTCCAATAATTTTACCTCTAGTTGAGGCACTTGGATTTAATTTAACTTGGTTTGCAATATTAGTCGCGGTTAATTTACAAACCGCCTGGCTTTCACCACCTGTAGCCCTATCAGCTTATTTCTTAAAAGGAGTAGTTCCTGAGTGGGATTTAAAAGATATTTATTATGGAATGATGCAATTTATGGTTCTACAAATCATAGGATTAATCTTAATTGTAATATTCCCTAAGATCGCACTTTGGCTGCCTACTCTCTTATATGGACAATAGAATTTTAAAGTTTTATATAGTTTAGGTGAGTCAACAAAAAACAAAAAAAACACTCATTAATTGGGATTTAGTCACTGTAAACCCTAATAACAAAACATGGGATTGGAGAGATTTGTTTTGTTTTTGGGGAGTTAACATTCAGAGTGTTATTGGATTTTCACTAATTGCATCTTTGTACTTAATTTATAATTTAAATACTGCTGTAGTTCTTTTTGGGACAATTTTAGGAACTTTTTTTGTTTATATATTTTCTAACTTAATTGGAAAACCTTCCCAGAAATTTGGATTACCATTTGTTGTCCTATTAAGATCATCATTAGGATTTAGAGGTGCACAATTTTTTGGATTGTTGAGAAGTATTGTTGGAATATTTATGTTTGGAATTCAAACATATTTTTTATCAAAAGCGATTGGTTTTCTTATTAGAGTTTTAATGTATTCAGTTGATAATTCAATTTTACAAAAAGAAATTTTATTAGTTTTTTTCATAGGATTAAACATTATCGATTGGGCTGCTATATTGATTTCAATTATACTGCAAACATACTTGTTTAGTGTTGGAATGAATTATAACAAAAAATTAATCAAGTTTTCTGCATTAACGATTTATGCTGCAATGATAATGTTTTTCCTTATTATTTTATTGTCTGATGTGAAACTGACCGCAAAATCTTTTATGGATTTTTTGGATTTTCAAAATATTTTTAATCCGAATAATGTTGGTCCAATAATTACAGTTGCAGGAACCACATTTACCTTTTTTTCTATTATAATCTTAACATTTGGTGATTTTTCTAGATATGTTAAAAATGAAAAAGAGCTAAGAAAAGGCAACTTAAGCTTAATTTTAAATCTAATAATTTTTTCATTTTTTTCATTATTTATTGTTACAGGTGCTGATGCTTTTCAGAATTTAAATGAGCAAAATGTAGAAATGATTTTAACCAACCCAACAGATATAATTGGAAAATTAGATAATATTCTTTTGGTTTCTTTAGCCTTAATTTTTATAATCATTGCCTCTGCATCAACAAATTTAATAGCAAACTTTATTCCCTCTCAATATACATTAATTAATTTATACCCTTCATCTTTTTCTTTAAAAAGTGCTAGTTATGTAATTGCTATCTTTGGATTTATTATAGGAGTTTTTTGGTTAACTTTTTTAAGTCAGGTTGGAGTCTTATCTTATATAGATACGATCGGCGCTTTTTTTGGTCCTCTGTTCGGATTAATGATTGCTGATTTTTATATGATTAAAAAAGGAAAATTAGAAAATAAAGATATATACTCACTTGAAACTAATGGTGCTTATTATTATTCAGGAGGATGGCACCTTAAAGGAGTTTATTCTTTAATATTAGGATTTATTTTTTCTGCTTCAACAATTTGGAACACAAATTTTATGTTTTTACAATCTTACTCTTGGATTATTGGTGCTTTTGCTACAGCTTTTGTTTATTACCTCTTAGCTAGAGAGTAGTTTTATGGATAAAATTTCTTTTGATTTTAAAGGCAGAACTGCAATTGTTACTGGCGGTGCACAAGGCTTTGGATTGGACATCACAAAAAGATTTATAAGATCTGGTGCGAATGTAATTATCTGGGACAACGAAAAAAGAATGGTCGAAAAAGCAATTGAAGATATTAAAAGTCCCAATCTTAGTTTTAATATCGTTGATATTTCTAATTACACAAAAGTTGAAGAATGTGTGCAGGAAATCACTAAGCAAAAGAATATTGATATATTGATAAATAACGCTGGTATTACTGGTCCAACAGCAACTTTATGGGAATATGATATTGAGATGTGGAAAAAAGTTGTTGATATAAATTTAATGGGCACCTTTAATTGTTGTCGGACAGTTGTGCCGAATATGATCAAAAATAATTATGGTAGGATAGTTAATGTAGCTTCAGTTGCAGGTAAAGATGGCAATGCAAACGCTAGTGCTTATAGCGTTGGAAAAGCTGGAGCAATTGGATTAACAAAATCACTAGGCAAAGAGCTTGCTGATAAGAATGTAGCAGTAAATGCCGTTACTCCTGCAGGTGCTAAAACTAGAATTTTAGACCAAATGACCAAAGAACACGTCCAAAGAATGTTATCAAAAGTGCCAAGAGGACGATTTCTTGAGGTTGAAGAGTTCACTTCTTTAGTCTGCTGGTTGTCTTCAGAGGAAAATACGTTCTCAACTGCTGCAGTTTTTGACATCAGTGGGGGTCGTTCGACCTATTAACTTCTTGGTTTTATCTCTACTATCTTAGTTTGATTTAGTTTGGCCCTGCCAAATTTTACATCTTTTGACATCACTGGAGCAAAAATCATTATTGACCAGTATATTAATAAAATAAAAATGGAAATTGTCTTCATAATTAATATATACGAATAGAAATTGATTTTTGATTGTTTAAATTTTGTCAAAATAATGTATTAACAATTTTTTTTATAAATTTATGAAAATAATTTTAAAACTTCTAATCAGTCTCTTTTTGTTTACTGAGATTGGTTTAGCTACCGAAATAAAAGTATTTGAATTTACCGAAGCTGAACTTTCACAGCTTGAGGTCAGAAAAGTGAGAGGTGCTGACAATAAGACAAGTTATTCGGTTGGATCTAATGAAAATGGCAATTTTTTAAAATCAGTTGCTGATAATGCTGCCTCTGGTTTAGGAAAAGAGGTGAAGATTGATCTTAATAAGACACCTTTTATTAATATTACATGGAAAGTTGAAAAAGATTTATCTGGGATAAAAGAAAATACAAAAAAAGGACATGATTTTGCAGCCAGAGTATTTGCAGTAAAAAAGACTGGTGCAACACCACTTTCTAATAGAGCAATAAATTATGTCTTTTCAAGTAACAACCAAATTGGATTTAGTTCACCGAGCCCTTATACCAAAAAATCCATAGATAATGTTTTATCTACAACCAAAAATAATCTCAATCAGTGGGTTACTGTTAAAGCAAATGTCAAAGAAGATTTTAAAAAATTCCACAATTTAGATGTTAATGAATTAGATGGGTTAGCTATAATGTCTGATACTGATAATTCTAAAATGAAGGCTATAGCTTATTTTCAAAATATCTATTTTTCGTCAAATTAGTTAATTATTTGATATAATTTTTTTTATGCATGAAAATTTTTTTCACAAATTAAAAGTTTATTATGAAGATACAGACTCTGGTGGAGTGGTTTATTATGCCAATTATTTAAAGTACTTGGAAAGGGCAAGAACAGAGGCTCTTTTTTCAATAGGTTTTAGTAATAAAAAGGTTCAAGAACAATTTGATTCATTAATAATCGTCAAGTCATGTAACATTGAGTATAAGAAATCAGCTTTTTTAGAGGATGAGTTAACAATTAGATCTTTTGTTAAATCTATAACCAAAACTTCTTTTTTTATGAACCAAATTATAACAAAAGATGAAGAAATTATAGTTGAAGCACAAGTTCATTTAGTTTTTGTGAACAAAGATGGCAAACCAGTTAAAATTCCCGAAGATATATATACAAAATTTAAACCTTATTTTTGTGATACAATTAAAACTTAGCAAGTTTTTTTGCTTTTTTAAATAAATCTACCATCATTTTATCTGAGATTAGTTTAGTGTTAACATTTCTCGGGCTTGGATGATAACTTGATAAAATGATTAGACCATTCGGCAGTAGTTGAGAATTACCATGTTTAAAAATATATTTTTGTTTAATATTAAATTTTTGTTTATATAGTTTAATACAATTATCAAAGGCAACTTTACCTAACGTAACAATTACTTTTAGATTTTTTAGAGATAATATTTCTTCATCAAAAAAATTAGAACAATTAGAGATTTCATTACTTAGTGGTTTATCTTCAGGTGGTACACATTTTAGTATGTTAGTAATATAGGTAGATTTTAGTTTTAAATTATCATTTAAACTTTCAGAAAAAGGAGAATTTGAAATACCCACTTCATGTAAACACTTAAATAAAAAATCACCTGATTTATCTCCTGTAAAAGCTCTTCCAGTTCTTGTTCCACCATGAGCAGCGGGGGCAAGTCCAATAATTGCTAATTTTGAATTTAAATTTCCAAAACCTGGAACAGGCTTTCCCCAGTAGACTTCATTCATATTTTGTTTTCTTTTTTGTGTAGATACCTTGTGAACAAATTTAACTAGTCTTGGACATTTTTTACAATTAACTATTGTTTTGTTTAAGTTATTCAATCTAATATCCATTAATGAAATTTTTAAGATTCTTTTTAATAATATTTATATCTTTAACTTCATCAGTTAAAGCAGATTTAAATAAAAAGTTAATTAATCAACTTGAGGATGGTGGAAAATTGATATTTATTCGACATGCATATGCACCTGGAAGTGGTGATCCAGATAATTTCAATCTTAACGATTGTTCTACTCAAAGAAATTTGAGCAAGGAAGGAAGAAAACAAGCAAAATATATTGGCAAATTCTTTAAAAATAAAAAAATAAAAGTAGATAAAGTTTTGTCTAGCGAATGGTGTAGGTGCAAAGAAACAGCTGTTATTGCTTTTTCTGATTATAAAACAGAGAGTTTCTTAAATTCTTTTTTTAGCGATAAGTTTAGAAAAAATAAGGATTTACAAATTAAAAATCTAAAATCTTATATAGATAAATGGGATAAAAAGAAAAATTTAATTTTTGTTACTCATTATGTTGTCATACTTGAAATTTTAGACTATGCACCATCGTCTGGCGAAATTGTAATCTCAGATACGAATTTTAAATTGATTGGAAGTATATCTAATATAAAATAGCATTTTATGATCAAATTTTTAATGAAAACATTTCAAACCTTTCCATCAGAGAAAAATTTTGAAAATTGGGAGGTTTTTAATCATGATATTTATTTAAAAAATACCGAGACAAAACAGAAAGAGATTAGACAAGCAACTTGCATAGCACGATATGATATTGAAAAGGATAAAAAATTTTCGTGGATGGAAAGTTATTTTTTAAAAGATCTAGATCCCGAAATGCTTAAAGGTAAAACTTTACTAGACTTAGGTTGTTTTACTGGTGGAAGATTATCAGCTTGGTATGAAAATTATAAATTGGAAAAAGCTTATGGCATAGATATTAATCCGATCTTTAAAGTAGCAGCTGATGAGTTTGCATTAGAAAAAAAAATTAACGCTGATTTTAAAATTGGTATTGGAGAAAAATTACCTTATGAAGACAATATGTTTGATTTTGTTGTAAGCACAGACACTTTTGAACATGTTCAAAATTTAAAAATCACAATGGATGAATGTTATAGAGTTTTGAAACCTGGTGGAAGTTTATTAGCTGTTTTTCCACAATTTCTTCAACCATTCGAGTCTCATTTAAATTTTGTTACAAACCTTCCATGTATTCATTGGTTTTTTAATTCTGATAAAGTTTCAAAAAATTACTATGAAATTTTAAAAGAACGAGGAGACTCTGCAAAGTGGTACAATGGAGAAAAATTTAGCCTGGAAGAATGGGAAAAGCTTCCAACGTTAAATGGAACTTCTATTAGAAAATTTGAAAAAATATTGGAGAAAAATAATTGGTCAAATGTGAAATGGATAAAAAGACCAATATTAACAGATGGCAGAAGATCCAAAAAAATATTTTTTAAATTATTAAGTTTTTTATTTTATCCACTTGTTTTTATAAAATACTTGGATGAGTTATTTATGGGTAGAATTTGTGTTATCTGTAAAAAATAAAATTAATTAATTTTATGTCATCAAAAAGAGCAATGAAACAAGCACAAAAACAAGCTTACGCTAAACATAGGAGTAATATTACTCAAACTCGATTTAATCAAAAAAAAAGAAATTTTACAAAAAAAAGAAAAAAAAATTAACTTTCACTATCGAATTTTTCTACTTTTTTACATGTAGAAATTTTAGAAATTCCTTCCTCATCATTTAAAACAGTTTTCATATAAACTTCTTGTTTTCCTTTTTCAAAAAGTATTTGAGTATAAAATTGTGGGTATCCATGTTTGTGAGTTAAAATTTTTCCATTTTCCTCGTAAATATTTCTTATGTATGAATTAGATTTTTTTACACTTAGATCTGTTAATCTGTATTTTTGATAAGTTTTTTCTTTATATACATAATTTCTGACCATAATTAATTCATTTAAATTAAGTATGTATTCATTCTTTAAAAACTCATCTTGTTTGTCGTCACATGCACTCATTACTATGATCTCAGATTTTAAACTTTGGATGGGTAAAATGAGTAATAAAAAAATGATAAAATATTTAACTTTTTTCATGTTTGTCAGCTAAAAATAAACTAATTAAAAATATAGCTGTCCAGCCCAGTCCCAAAAGACCTTTGTATACATTGGTGTCTGCACTCCATATTTTAAGAAATAAAGCTCCAAAAATAAGTCCTAAAATATAAATTATCATTACAATAGTTGTCTTAGCCATAATACTTTCTTGTCATCATTATATATATGAAATTACCTTTTCTGGATCAGGCCTTTTTCTTTCTAATGGTTCTTCTGCTTTATGACCGATATAGATAAAACCAGAAATTCGATCTATACCTGACCTACCACCTAAATATTTAAGCATTTTATTATTATAAGAATACCATTCTGTTAACCATTGTGCTGCATAACCTAACGACTGAGCACATGATAGTAAATTCATACATACAGCACCAGAGGATAATATCATTTCCCAATTAGGTATTCTAAGATGCTCAACTGGTGTTGATAAAACTGCTAAAACTACTGAAGCTCTTTGAAGTCTTTTCGATTCTAAAAGTTTACTTTCTGAACTTGCATCAGGATTTTCTTTAATAAATTCTGATAGAATAACCTCTTCATCTACAATTTTCAATTTGTTACCTTTTATAACTTTTATTTTCCATGGATTTAAAGCACCATGATCTGGAACTCTTATTCCAGCATTTAAAATTATATTTAAATCATCTTCACTAATGGGATCATTTTGTATTTTTTTTGCTAAAACGGATCTTCTTTTTAAAAAAAAATTATTATTTGATTCCATAAAGCTTCCTTTTAATTACTTAATCATAAAAATATTATAAAATTTATTAAATAAATAGATAATTTTTCAATATTTGTCATTGGACAAATAGTTTCAATAATATATAAAACCTCAAGATTTGTGGGGCGATGGCGGAATTGGTAGACGCGTCGGTCTTAGGAACCGATAGAGCAATCTGTGAAGGTTCGAGTCCTTTTCGCCCTACCATCAATAGATTATGAAAGTAACAGTAGAAAATAAAAAAGGTTTAAATAAAGACTTAAAAGTATTCATAGATAAAAAAACTATGAATACTCATATGGACCAAAGGTATGAAGAAATAAAAGGAACTGTAAACCTAAAAGGTTTTAGACCTGGAAAAGTACCAAAGGAAATTTTAAAAAGACAATTTGGAAAAGCAGTTTTTGGTGAAGTTTTAGATAAGGTTATTAAAGATTCTTCAACTAAAGCATTGCAAGAAAACAATATCAAACCTGCAGGTCAACCAAAATTAGATCTCAAAACATATGGGGAAGATAAAGATCTTGAATATATTATTTCAGTAACAGAGCTTCCAAAGGTCGAAGTAAAGCCAATAGAAAATATTAAGTTTGATGAGTATTCAGTAAAAATAGATGATACTGAAGCAGATAAAAGAATAAAAGAAATAGCAAAAAATCAACCAAACTTCAAAGAAGCTCCAAAAGATACAATTGCAAAAGAAGGTGATTTAGTAGCCTTTGACTATAATGCCACCATTGATGACAAGCCATTCAAAGGTGGTGAAGGTAAAAATACACAATTAACTTTGGGTAAAGATTTATTTTTAAAAGGTTTTGATAAACAACTAATGGGTGTCAAAGTAGGTGATGAAAAGACTGTTGAAGCTACTTTGCCTGAAAACTTTCCTGAAAAAGAATTGGTAAATAAAAAAGCAAAATTTAAATGCAAAATAACCATATTAAAAAATCCTGAACCTGTAAAAATCGACGATGAATTTGCAAAAAATTTTGGTGCAAAAGATTTAAATGATCTTAAATCTTTAATTTCAAAACAAATAAATGATGAATATAAAAATTCTCTTGATCGTTTTTCTAAAAATCAAATCTTAAAAGAGATAGAAAAATTTAAGATTACTGAAATTCCCGAGAATCTGATTGATGAAGAAGTAAAGATCCTTTCTCAAGGAATGTCCGAAGAAGATGCAAAAAAAAGTAGGAAAAATTTTGAAGAGATAGCGAAAAAAAGAATTAAAGTTGGATTAGTCCTAAATGAATTTGGCGAGCAAAATCAAATTAAGGTAACAGAACAAGAACTACAAGCGGAAGTTCAAAAACAAATTAGAATGATGCCGGGTCAAGAAAAAATGGTCATGGATTTTTATCAAAAAAATCCCTCAGCACTATCTAGCTTGAGAGGCACAGTTTATGAGGAAAAAATTTTAAAATTAATTAAAGAGAAAGCAAAACCAAATAAGAAAGAAGTTTCAAAAGAAGAAGCGGAAAAAATTTTGAAACAATCTCAAATGCAAGAATATAGTCATTCTAATGAAGGCAAAGAAAAAACAGAAAAGAAGATTGAGGCTAAAAAAACTTCAACGAACAAAACTAAAACAAAAACCTCAAAAACAAAGTCGCCTGTTAAAAAAACAAAAAAAGTTAGCAAAAAGTAATCTCAAGTTGTATAAGTAAAGCGAATCAACTTATGACAAATAAAATATCAGAACATATGAGCACGTTAGTACCTATGGTTGTTGAACAATCAAGTAAGGGAGAAAGAGCATATGATATTTACTCGAGACTATTAAAAGAGAGAATAATTTTTTTAACAGGTCAAATTAACGATAATGTTGCCTCTCTGGTTACTGCTCAACTTTTATTTTTAGAGGCAGAAGATCCAAAAAAAGAAATTTATTTATATATAAATAGTCCAGGAGGGTTAGTAACTGCTGGTCTTGGTATTTATGATACTATGCAATATGTAAAGCCTGATATTTCCACATTATGTATTGGTCAAGCTGCATCGATGGGATCATTTTTACTTTCAGCTGGAAAAAAAGGTAAAAGATTTTCATTACCAAATTCAAGAATAATGGTTCACCAACCATCAGCAGGTTTTCAAGGACAAGCTACAGATATCGAGATACATGCTAATGAAGTTTTATCTTTAAAAAAAAGATTAAATGAAATTTATTCTAAACATACGGGCAAATCAGTAGACGAGATCAAATCTGCTTTAGAGAGAGATAATTTCATGACAGCTGATGCAGCCAAATCATTTGGATTGATAGATGAAGTGGTAGAAAAAAGATCTTAATACACAAGATATTGAAACCAAATTATTAGAAACTTGATTAATATAAGACTCTTATAATAAAGTAATTAAATTGATTCGTTATAAAAATTATGAGCACAAACAATAAAAATATTTTATATTGTTCTTTCTGTGGAAAGAGCCAACACGAAGTTAGAAAACTTATTGCAGGCCCAACTGTTTTTATATGCGATGAATGTGTTGAACTTTGTATGGACATCATCAAAGAAGAAAGTAAAGACACTTTCGTAAAACACCAAGATGGTTTACCTTCACCAAAAGAGATTTGTTCAGTTTTAGATGATTATGTAATTGGTCAATCTCATGCTAAAAAAGTTTTATCTGTAGCAGTTCACAATCATTACAAAAGACTTAATTATGAAAATAAGACAAGTAAAAATGT
>CACOKG010000014.1 GCA_902627745.1 uncultured Pelagibacteraceae bacterium
AAAAATGATCCTAATTATATTAGAATGAGTGAAAATTATGATAAATCAGTAGCATTTAAAACTGCATGTGATTTAGTATTTATGGGTAAAGATCAACCATCAGGTTATACAGAGCCTCTTCTGCATTTAAACAGAATAGAAAAAAAATCTAGCTTGAATTAATTTCAGATCTGTTTTTGAAAGCAGAAAATAATGTTCCGTCATCAAGAGTTTCTATTTCACCACCAACAGGTAAACCTTGTGCTAATCTTGTAATTTTAGCTTTTGTTTTTTTTAGACTTTCTTGAATATAAAATGCTGTGGTTTGGCCTTCAACAGTTGCACTAGTGGCTAAAATTACTTCTTCTATATCGTCTCTTTTTACTCTCTCAACCAATGAATTAATTAATAAATCCTCTTTTCTCTGTGTTGAAGACGAAATTGTTCCTCCTAAAATATGAAAATATCCTTGAAATATATTTGAATTTTCAATCGACCACTGATCAGCAATATCCTCAACTACACAAATCTTTTTGAAATTCCCTTTTGGATTTACACAATTAACACAATCTTGAAGATTAGATTTTAAAGATCCACATGAATTACATCTTGTTACATTTTTATAAATTTGAACTAATACGTTGGCCAAGGGTTTTACAAGTTCATCTTTATTATTGATTAATTTTAGAACAATTCTTTTTGCAGATTTTGGTCCGAGACCAGGAAGTTTTGATATTATCTTTATTAGTTCATCTATCTCATTTACATTTTGCATATTTATAGTGGCCACTTAAAGCCAGGGATTCCAAATCCTCCAGCTGTTTTAGAAATTTCTTCATTAGTTTTTTCTTTCAATTTTGATTTCGCATTATTGTGAGCAGCAGTAATTAAATCCTCTAAAACAGATTTATTTTCTTTTAATGTTTCATCTGAGATTTCTATTTTTTGCATTGTACCCTCTCCATCCAAAATAACTTTAACCGAATTAGCTCCTGATATACCTTCTACTCTAATCTTTTTTATATTTTCCTGACTTTCTTTCATTTTTGCCTCAAGTTCTTTAGCCTTATCCAATATTTTAGTAAAATCTGTCATCTAATCAATTTCCTCTTTTGGGTTGACGTCGATTAAATCTGCATCAGGAAATTTTTCTATTAAATTTTTGTATAATTTAGATTGTTTAGCGGAATTGAAATTTTTAATTTTTTCATTTTTTTGTTTGTCTTTTATTGATAGCTCACCTTTTGATTTACTTAATGTGATAATCCATCTATCTCCAGTCCATTCAAAAAGTTTTAAAGATAAATCTTTAATAAAATTTTTATCTAGATTATCATTAAAAGATATTTCAATACGATTGTTTTCAAAATAAACTAAATTTACATTTTTTTCTAATTCATACTTAAGTTTGATCTCTTTTTTTTCATTACAAATTTTTAAAAGTTGGTCGAATGAATTTACATTTAGCTTTTCCTCTGCTTTAATTTCTTTATTTTTTTCAATTTTTACTTCTTGCTCTTGTGAAATATTTTTCACTTGACTAATTGTTTCATTCTTTTTTTTGTTCGCCATGATTTGATTATCATCTTGCTTTTTAAATTGATCAATTTTATTCTTGCTCAAAGGTGAGTGATCTTTATTTGCTGAGGACTTTAAATACATTAATCTTATAAGAAACATTTCTATTGATAAATTTTGATTGTTTACAATTTCTAACTCTCCAAGAGTTTTTAAAGTAAACTGCCAAAATAAAATTAATGTTTCATCGCTAACTTCATTGGCAATTTTTTTTATTTTCGAAAACTCCTCATCATTCAAAGTAAAATTCGTACTCTCCATATTTAATGAGTTAATATTTTTAAAATAATAAACCAGCTCTAAAAAATCATTTATAAATACTTTTGGCTCAACCCCTTGCTCATAAATTTTTCTGTAAATTTCTATGGTTTTTTTTTCTTCTCCCCTTAAGATTAAATCAAATAAATCAATCAATTGTGATTTGTCAAAATATCCAAAAATTTTTTGAGCAGAATTTAAATCTAATTCTTTATCTTTATCCAAACTTAATAAAGCTCTATCGAGTAAAGATAATGAATCTCTAACAGACCCCTCAGAAATTTTTACAATCAGTCTCAAGGCATCATCTGATATTTTTCCCTTCTCTTTGTCTTTAATATTTTTTATAAATTCAAACAATTCACCTGATTTTACTCTTGATAAGTCAAATCTCTGACATCTGGAAACTACAGTAATTGGAATTTTTTTAATTTCTGTAGTAGCAAAAATAAATTTTAAACCACCTCCATTCTCATATTGAGGAGGTTCTTCTAGAGTTTTTAATAAAGCATTAAATGCCTGCTTACTAAGCATGTGCACTTCATCAATTATAAATATTTTATACTTTGATGTGCTGGGACCATATCTCGAGAATTCAATTAGTTCTCTTACATCATCAACACCTGTTTTACTAGCGGCATCCATCTCTAGGACATCAATGTGACTGGAATTAGTAATTGCTTCACAGTTATCACATAAATCATCTTTACATATTTTATCTATGCCATTTATACAATTAAGAGATTTAGCTACAATTCTAGCAATCGTTGTTTTACCAACACCACGAATACCTGTGAAAAGATATGCATTAGGCACTTTGTTCGCTTTAATTGAATTTAATATAGTTTCAGCAATTACTTCTTGTCCTATCAATTCAAAAAAATTTTGCGGTCTGTACTTAAGAGCTAATACTTTAGAATTTTTATTCATAATTAAATGAGGAGACTAGACCCGTTCCACTTTTAGTTCGGCTGCTGAATTTCTTCCCTGACCGGTTTCATGAAGCAAACGCCCTAGCCCCCAAAACTATTATAGCAGGTATAATTTCTAGTCTACAAGAAAAGATTATTTTTTATTTTTCTCTTATTTTGTCTGCCTCAAAAACACCTAGAACGTGAAAATCTTGGCAATGTAATCCTAATTCTTCTAAAGATTTTTGAACTTTTGTATCCTCAATATGACCATCAAGATCACATAAAAAAAAGAAAGAGTCGAATGTGTTTTTTTCTGGATAACTTTGTAGTTTTGTTAAATTAACTCCGTTAATAGCGAAACCACCTAAAGATTGATATAAAGCTGCAGGTTTACTTTTAAGCTTGAATAAAAAAGATGTAATGTATTTTTTGTTTCCAAATTCTGGTTGAGATATATTTTTTCCCATAATTAAGAATCTTGTTAAATTACCTTTTTCATTTTCAATATTCTTTTTTATAATTTCTAAATTATATGTTTTGGCACTTAAAGACGAAGCTATTGCAGCTTTTTTCTTATCTTTTGTTTTTGAGACCATTTCTGCAGATCCAGCTGTGTCTGCTCTTACATGCTCAACCAAATGGTGAGATTTTATAAATTTAGAACATTGAGAAAGTGCCTGTCCATGAGAATAAACATCCTTTATGTCTGAAATTTTTGTACCCGGTAAACCTAATAAGTTATGCTCTATTTTCTGAAAATATTCAGAATAAATATTCAGCCTATATTTAAAGATTAAATACTCAATGCCTATATTTCCTGTAATTCTATTAGACTCTGGAATAATAATTTTTGAATTATCATCTTTTGAAGCTTTTAAAAAACATTCATCAAAAGTTTTACAAGGAATAATTTCTGCATCTTTGAAAATTGATAATGCTGCAAGATGTGAATAGGCTCCAAATGTACCTTGAAAATAAATTTTACTCATTAAGATTTGTTTTCCATGATTTTTTTAACAGCCTTTAAATCCTCCTCAGTGTCTACACCTATAGGGGCAAACTTCGCAAAAGCAACATTAATTTTTATATTATTATCTAACGCCCTAAGTTGCTCAAGTTTATTTTTGATCTCACTATTAGATTGATTTAAAGAAACAAATTTCTCAAGAGTATCTTTTTTATATGAATATATACCTAAATGATGATAAATGTTTTCTTTTTCTTCAGTAATATTTCTCATAAAATTTAATGCCTCCGGAAAATTTGTTTGATTTAAATTTTCTTTGGTCAAAACTTTAACTACATTTAGATTTTCTAATAGAGTTTTGTCCTGAATTTTGGAAGCTAAAGTTCCTAATTTAGAGGAACTTTCAATCATTTTTTTATTTAAGTTTCTAATATCATCTATATTCATTAATGGTTCATCACCTTGAAGATTCATTACTAAATCAATGTCTGTGGAATTGATTTTTTGAAACACTTCATAAATTCTATCTGTACCTGTTTTATGCTCATTTTTTGTTAAAATTGCCTGTCCACCATTTTGTTTAACATCATCGACTATCTCTTGGTCTTCTGCTGCAACTATTACTTCTCCAATATTTGCCTCCTCTGCTTTTTTAAAAACATGCGAAATGATTGACAATCCTCTAATTTTCATCAAGGGTTTACCCGGCAATCTTTGAGCGGACAATCTAGAGGGAATTATTACCAAAGTTTTCATTATTTTTTTAACTATGAGCACAATATAAACAGAGGCAAAATTGTACATCAAAATATATGAGCAATTTTAAATTTATAGTGTTATATGTTAAAAATATTTTAATTTAATGGACTCATTTGAACTAAACAAGATAATCGCTGCTGTTTTATTAGTAGCTCTAATCATTATTGGTATTGGAAAACTCTCTGATGCAATTTTTTATGTAGAAAAACCTAAAACTCCTGGATATGTGGTAGAAGTAGAACAATCTGCAACTGCTGGAGCAGAAACTAAATCAGATATAGTTGTAGAAAAAGTTGATATTGCAGCTTTATTAGCAATGGGAGACCTTGCCCATGGAGAAAAAGTTTTTAAAAAATGCTCTGCGTGTCACTCGATTGTCAAAGGAGGGAAAAATAATATTGGTCCAGCACTTTATAACGTGGTGAACAGACAAGCTGGTTTGATTGACAATTATAAATATTCAAAAGCTCTTGCTGGATATGGGAAGAATTGGACCTTTGAAGAACTTAATGGTTACCTAATTAAACCAGCCAAATGGATTAAAGGAACTAAAATGGCCTTTGCGGGTTTAAGAAAAGAAAAAGATAGAGCATCGGTAATTTTATATCTTAATAAAAACTCAGACAACCCACTACCGCTACCTTAATTTTCCGAGACTATAGAGAAGTATAGATTTTTGTACGTGAACTCTGTTAAGAGCCTGCTGCCAAACTTTTGATTTATTACTTGAAAAAATTTTTTCATCTACTTCATCTCCTCTTGGTAAACAATGGAGAAAAATACAATCTTTTTTTGCAAAATTCATAAGTCTAGTATTAATTTTAAAAGATCTAAAATATTTTAATTTTTTTATCTTATTAACTTTATCATTCATAGAGATTACTTTATCAGAAAAAATTACATCAGCATTTTCTGCTGCTTTTTTCGGATTATTATAAATTGAAATTTTATTCTTATTTTTTTTGAAATGACGCATCATATCTTTTTTGGGATGATAATTTCTTGGACATCCAATGTTTAACTTAAAATTGAACTTAATTGAGGCAGCAATTAAAGAATTTAAAACATTGTTTGAATCTCCAATCCATGTAATATTTAATTTAGAAATTGGTTTTTTTTTAATTTCTTCAATTGTAAAGACATCTGATAGGATTTGTGTTGGATGTGAAGATGGACTAAGTCCATTAATAATTGGAATTGATAAATGTTTTTTGAATTCCTCAAGCTTTCTATCCTTATCTGTTCTGAGCATAAAAATATCACCAAAATTGGATAATATTTTAGCTGTATCCTCAATACTTTCCCCACCTTTGGACAGATGTAATTCATCTGGTCTGAGGGTCAAAGCACCTCCACCAAGTTGTCTGCATGCAATATAAAAACTTAATCGAGTTCTTAAACTAGATTTTTCAAACATCTGTATTAATAATCTACCTTTTAAAGGTGCACCTTTATCAACATCAAGATTATTAAGATTCTTCCTTGCATTCTTTCTTTTTTTTGCATCAATTAATATTTTTCTAAGATCTTTTATTGGAATATCTTTCAAATTAATAAAATGTTTCATTAACTTAATATTCTGAGCAAACTTTATTTATTATTTTTAAAGCTTGATCTATTTCTCTTTTTTTAACATTAAGGGGGGGTAGTATTCTAACAACGTTTTCTGCTGCCCTAATCGTTAAAAGTTGATGATTTGTAAGTTTGTTTATGAAATTACCTAAATCTACATTTACCTTTATTCCTATTAGTAATCCAATACCTCTTATTTCTTTTATCACTTTTGGGTAACTTTTTTTTAGATCATCAAGTTTTTTCAAAAAATAATTTGAATTTTTTCTTACATTTTTCAAAAAACCCTTTTTAAAAACTTCATCCATGACAACATTTCCAATCGCCATTGCTAAAGGATTTCCTCCATATGTGCTACCATGAGTTCCTGGTACCATACATTTTGACACTTTTTTTGTCATTAAAACAGCTCCTATAGGAAAGCCTCCTCCTATGCCTTTAGCAATAGGTACTATGTCTGGTTTTACATTTGCATACTCATAGGCAAAAAATTTTCCAGATCTACCTATTCCACATTGAACTTCATCAAGAATTAAAAGAATATCTCTTTTTTTGCAGATTTTCTTTACCTCTCTCAAAAATTTTTTTGTATGAACTTTAATGCCAGACTCACCCATAGCAGTTTCGAAAAAAATTGCTGCGGTTTTTTTGGTTATCTTCTTTTTTAGAGACTTTATGTCAGAATATTTAAAATGGTCAAAACCACTTACTTTTGGTCCAAAACCCTCAGTCATTTTTTTTGATCCACTAGCAAAAATATTTGCTAATGTTCTTCCGTGAAATGAATTTTTTATACACAAAATTCTATTTTTGTCAGGCTTCCCTAAAGAATAAAAATACCTTCTTGCAACCTTTATTGCAGCTTCGTTAGCCTCTGCTCCCGAGTTTACAAAAATAACTTTGTCAGCAAAAGTTCTTTTGGCTAGTTTTTTTGCTAAAATTTCTCCCTCAGGAATCTGAAATGAATTGGAAACATGCCAAACTTTTTTAGCTTGTGAATTCAATGCTTTAATTAATCTTGGATTTGAATGACCTAAAGTATTTACAGCAATACCGCTTAAAAAATCTAAATATTTTTTTCCATCAGTGGAAAATAAATATGATCCTTTTCCTTTTAAGAATGATATTTTTCTTCTTTTGTAATTGTCTGCTAAATAACTCATAAATAAATTATAAATTCAATGTCTTAATAATTCTCTTATTAATAAAGTAAATAGATTCAAGTAGTGATTGTAAGATTTGTAGACCCCTTTTTTTGAAATTGTTAATAAGTCAAAAAATTTGCTTGTGAAGCACTTTTTATTAGCAGTATATTGTATTTATATTAATAAGTTATACTATATATTGTAATTATGAGTTGGACTGAAGAAAAAGTTTCAAAATTAAAAGAATTATGGGGCAAAGGAAACACAGCCTCTCAAATAGCGGAGATTATTGGCGGCATCTCACGTAATGCCGTCATTGGGCGCATTTAGCCCCTCTAACTTTAGAGGGGCATTAGCGCAAATGGAAAAGCTCATAGATTAAATCTCTCAGCAAAAATAAAAACGAGATCTGCGACTTCTAATGAAAATTTTGAGAATTCGATTGATCATAAAAATATTAAATTAAAAAGAGGTAGAAGAAGTAAATTTAAATCCCTGATAATTGAGCAAGATTTTGAACCAGAAAATCCTAAAACGTTAGAGGAATTAGACGAAAGCTCTTGTAAATGGCCAATTGGTCATCCTAATGAAAAAGATTTTTATTTTTGTGGAAGGACTTCATTAAAAGATTTTTCTTATTGTAAACTTCATTTGTTATACGCTTATCAACCAAAAGGTAAAAAAGATGATGTGACGGAAAAAAATGAAGTACCAGAGTTTATAGAAAAGAAAATTAAATCAGCTTAAAAATAATTTTCCTAATAGAAATTTTTTTTTGAATATTCACCACCTTGTTTCCACATATAGCAATATTTTTCTACTTCTTTTTCAAATAAATATTTTGCAGGAAAACCAATATCTGTATTAGTTTTATACTTGCCTGAGGAAATATTGTCATACTTTAAAAGCCTAAGTTGATCCTCTGTAAGTAGAGGTTTTGGGAATAGTTGAAAAAATTTTGCAGTTAATTTTCCAAAAATTAATGGCATTGGTAATAAAATTCTCCTTTTATCAATCAAATTAAGTAATTTTTCAATTATTTCTTTAAATGATAATGTTTCTGGTCCCACACATTCAATTATTTGAGAATAAATATTCTTAGAAATTACATTATATATTATATCAACTAAATCTGAAGAATGAATAGGCATAAATTTAGTTTTTCCACTATAATAAAGTGGAAATACTGGAAGCCGATTAAGTAATGTCATAAAACTAGTAGTAAAATTATCATCTACAGAATAAACGATAGATGGTCTTAGAATTGTTGATAAAGGAAAATTTTTTAATATTTCTTTTTCTCCCTCTAATTTACTTCGTGCATAATCAGAGTCTTTAGCTTCATTTATACCTAATGCCGATATATGTATAAAATGTTTTAAATTATATTGCTTACTTAGTTTTGCCAATAATGAAGGGAATAAAGTATGAATATTTTTAAAAGAATTTTTTTTTTTTTCGTATAATATACCAATTAAATTTATACAAATATCTGCTCTTTCAAATAAACTTTTAATTCTAATTTCGTCAAAAATATTTGCTTCTATAATATCAATATAACCAGCATTTCCCTGGGTTTTTATTATATGACCTTTTTGATGGATGTTTCTCGTGACAACAGTAACCCTGTAGTCATTTTTTGTTAACTTCCTTATAAGATGGCGCCCAATTTGACCACTTCCACCAAAAATTAGACAATTTTTTCCTTTCATATATATAAGACTTTTAAATGAATATTGATATCAAACTTCACAAAAATGACTTACCAGATGATTTAGATTTAGGCAATGTAATAGCTATTGATGGAGAGTTCATGGGTCTAAATGTCAGAAGAGATCCTCTTTGTTTAATTCAAATTTCATCAGGCAATTTAGATGCACACATAATTCAACTAAATAGATCAAATTATAGTGCACCAAATTTAGTCAAAATATTAAAGAATGAAAAAATTACAAAGATTTTTCATTACGGTAGAGCTGACATGGCTCATATTAAATATTACTTAAAAACCGAAACAAATAATATTCTTGATACGAAAATTGCAAGTCGTTTAGCAAGAAGTTATGCTGATAACCATTCACTCAAGACTTTGATTAAAGAATTTATAAATGTAGACATAAGTAAACAATTTCAAAATTCTGATTTCGGAGGAGAATTAACGCCTGCTCAGATGAAATACTGTGCTAATGATGTAATTTATCTTCATAAAATTCATGCTGAATTAAATAAAATTTTAGAGAGAGAAAAAAGAATAGGCTTATATAAAGATTGTCTTAAATTTTTAAAAACTAGAGTTGAGCTTGACTTAGCTTTGTTCAAAGATGATATTTGGTCTCATTAAATGAAAAAAAAAAAATTTATTAATATTGCAAAAGAAGTAATTAATCTTGAAATAAAAGCACTTAATAAGTTAAAGAATACAATTAATGACTCTTTTAATCTTGCTGTTGAGCAGATATTAAAATGTCAATCCAAAGTAATTTTGTGTGGTGTGGGAAAAAGTGGCTTGATTGCAAATAAAATTGCCTCAACTTTATCATCTGTTGGCACCCCTTCTTTTTACCTTTCGGCGAGTGACTCATCTCATGGTGACTTAGGAAGTATTACAAAAAAAGATATTTTAATCTTAATTAGTAATTCTGGAGAGACAAATGAATTAAAAAATATTATTCAATTCGCTAATAGAAACAAAATTTTACTTATTGGTATAGTTTCCCAAAAAAACTCTATCCTTTATAAATCATCAGACATAAAACTTTTAATTCCTAAAGCAATTGAAGCTGGAAATATTATACCAACCGCAAGTACTACAACCCAATTAGCTTTAGGTGATGCTTTAGCTATTGCAACTATGAGACAAAGAAAATTTAACAAAAAAGATTTTAAAAAGATTCACCCTGCAGGAAGTTTGGGTGTACAATTAAAAACTGTTGAAGATATTATGCTTAAAGATAATGCAATTCCTTTTGTAAATGAAAACTTGAAAATAAAAGATGCATTAAAAGTTTTGAGTTCTAAAAAGTTAGGCTTCTTATTAGTAAGAGACAAAAAAAAACTTACCAAAGGACTTTTGACTGATGGAGATTTACGAAGATTTAATCAGAAGAATCAAAATCTACACGGCATTTCAATCAAAAAAATAATGACAAAAAATCCTATAGGAATAGATAAAAATGAGTTAGCGGTTAAAGCGTTATCACTTATGAATGATAAAAAGATCACTTCTTTATGTGTTTATAATAAAAAAAATAAATTTAAAACCATAGGAGTTTTACACATCCACAACATACTACAATCTAATATTTCTTAATGAAAAAAAAAATTATCTTTGGTTCTTCTTTACTAATTCTTTTTTTTTTCTTCTTAATTTTTTTTTATTTCAAATCAAGTAATGAAAAAAAGTTAATTGAGAGAAAAAAAATAGAATTGATTGAGAAAGAAAATAGAGAAAAAGTAGAGGAAACGATTGAAAGTTCAAACATAATAGAAGACGTAAGTTATTCTGCAAAAGACACGAAAGGAAATGAGTATTTTTTACAAGCAGGTGAGGGAATAATAGATCAAAATGATAGTAATTTTATCTTTTTAACATCTGTAAATGCAAATATTAAATTAAAAAGTTACAAATTGATTGAGATTTCATCAGACTTCGGCAAATATAATATTAATAATTACGATACTATTTTTTCTAAAAATGTAATAATAAAATATCTAGATAATATTATAAAGGGCGATTATCTTGATTTTTCATTAGATAAAAAGCTGATGATCATATCTAGAGATGTAACTTTAAAAAATAATAAAAGTTCTCTCAAAGCAGATGTAATTGAGGTAAATATTGATACAAGGGATATCAAAATATTTATGTACGAGGAAAATAAAAAAGTTAATATGAAGTCGTTAAATTGAAAATGGCACTAATTAAAAAATTTAGAATTAAATCTTTTAAAAAAATCAAAACAATTATTGAGTTTGATAACGTAACTTTAGCTTATGGAAATAGAATAATTTTAGATAATATAAGTTTTAAAATTAATGAGGGTCAAATTTTTGGTATGCTTGGTCCAAATGGTGTCGGAAAATCAACAATTTTTAATTTAATAACAGGGCTAATCAACCCAAAGTATGGTAAAATTAAAATTAATGGTGAAGATGTATCTCAAATCCCAATATATCTAAGAACTAAGAAATTTAAAGTAGGTTATGTACCACAATATGGTGGATTCTTCAATGACTTGACTCTTTACGATAATTTAAAAGCCATAAGTGAAATCGTGATTGATGACAAAAATATGAGACAAGAAAAAATTGATTATTTGTTATCAAAGTTTGAACTAGAAAATATTAAAAATATTAAAGCAAAATTTTTATCAGGTGGACAGAAAAAGAAATTAGTAATCTCATTATCACTTTTAAGTGATCCAAAAGTACTTTTATTAGATGAATGTTTTGCGGCATTAGATGTATTAACAATAAAAATGTTACAAGAAATTATAGTAAATTTACAACAAGAAAATCAGATAACGATTTGCATATGCGATCATCAAGCAAGAGATTTATTGGCGTGTGTGGATGTTGCAATGATTTTGAGCAATTGTAAAGTGATCGCTCAAGACACACCATCAAATCTTGTAAAAGATATCAATGCTAAAAATGCATATTTTGGTAATAGTTTTAAATTCAATTAACAATTGTTGATGCCAAATAAAATTGTTCTAAAAAAAAAAATTCCTACTTTTCAAAAAAAAATTTTAATTCCTGGTGATAAAAGTATCAGCATAAGATGGATACTTATTTCCTCCCTTAGCAACGGGATTTCACAGGCAAAAAATTTATTAATGTCGGAGGACGTATTAGCGTCAATCAAAGCGATAAAAAAGTTAGGTGTAAAAGTTAATGTAAAAAATAATATTTGTAAAATTCATGGTGTGGGTATTAATGGCTATAAATATAAAAAAAATATTGTAATAAATGCTCAAAATTCAGGTACACTTGGAAGGTTAATATCTGGACTTTTAATTGATACTCCATTCCCTATAAAGATTATTGGTGATAATAGCTTGTCTAAAAGAGATTTTAAAAGAGTTGCCAAACCTCTGAGTAAATTTGGGGCTTCTTTCTATCTTCGTAATAGTTCGAACTTACCTCTCACTATTATGGGATCAAAAAAATTAAAACCAATAAAATTTTTTGAGGACAAAGGCTCAGCACAATGTAAAAGCAGTATTATTTTTGCTGGCATAAAAACCAATGGAAAAACTTTAATAAAAGCAAAGAAATCTAGAAATCACACAGAACTTCTACTTAAATATCTAAAATTACCAATAAAGATAATTAAAAATAAAAATTTCGACCTGATTGAAATAAATAAAGTAAAAAAAATCAAACCGATAAATTATAACATTCCTGCTGATATAAGTTCGGGAGCTTTTTTTATAGCATTGACTGTCCTTTCAAAAAATTCAAAATTAACCATCAAAAATATTAATATCAACCCAACAAGAATTGGGATTATAAAAATTTTAAAAAAAATGGGAGTGAAATTTTTATTTCTTAATAAAAGGATTTATAAGGGAGAGTTTATAGCAGACATCTTTATACAAACTCCTAAAAATTTAAAACCTATAAATTGCCCGCCAGAGTTAAATAGTGCGGCTATAGATGAGTTTCTAGTAATTTTTTTAATTGCAGCAAAAGCAAAAGGTATATCCAATTTTAAAAATTTAGAGGAACTAAATAAAAAAGAAAGTCCAAGATTGAGATGGGGTTCAAAAATTTTAAGAATGATGGGTGTAAAAGTTATTTCCACTAAAAATTCTATAAGAATATTTGGTAATCCAAAACTGAGTATTCATAAAAAAATTGTTATCAAAAAATATTTAAAAGATCATAGAGTTTTTATGACAAGTGTTATAGCTGCTTTATCTTTTGGTGGAGAGTGGCATATACATGATAAAGATTCGATTAATAGCTCATTTCCATCATTCTTAAAAATTCTTAATAAATTTAAAAAATGAAAAAAAAAAAATTTATTAAAATTGCAATAGACTCCCCGGCTGCAGCAGGAGCAGGAACCTTGGCTAAATCAATTTCAAAACATTATAATCTTTTATATTTGGATACCGGTAAAATTTATAGAATGTTAGCTTATATTAAGATAAAACAAAAAGAAAAGTATAATAAAAAATTTTTAAAAAAAAAAATTAAAAATTTAAATCTAAAAAATTTACAAAATAAGAATTTATTGTCAGATGAAGTTGGTACTGAAGCTTCTCTAATTGCAAAAGATAGTGATATAAGAAAACTTGTCCATTTATTTCAAATAAAATGTGCATATAACCCACCAAAGAAATTCAACGGATCCTGCTTAGATGGTAGAGACATAACCTATAAAATTATTCCAGATGCAGATTTTAAGTTTTTTGTAACTGCAAATTTGAAAATAAGAGCCAAAAGAAGATTTAATGAATTAAAAAAGCTTGGGAAAAAAGTTACATATTCAGCCGTTCTTAAAAACATTAAAAAACGTGACAAAAGTGACTATAATCGACGAATTTCACCATTAAAGAAAGTTAAAGATTCTATATTGATAAATAGTTCAAATTTAACTAAAAGGGCGTGTTTTTTAAAAATTAAAAAAATTATAGATAGGAAAATTAAATATTAATGGAAATTTATAAAGATTTAACAAATCCAGCCTCAAAAGAATTCGAAAAATTATTAAATTCAAAACTTTCAAAAACAAACATTGAAGAAGGAAAAATTATTGATGGCAAAATTAATAAGATTACCGATAAATTTGTTTTTCTATTTGTTGAAGGTCTAAAAAGTGAACCAGTATTAGACATTAATGAACTCAAAAGTATGGGTTTAGGAGACAAAATCAAATTGGGTGAAACAATCCCAGTACTTTTAGAAAAGATTGAGGATAAAAATGGTGAAGTTTTAGTATCTGCGAGTAAAGCAGCTAAAATTAAAGGATGGGATAAACTAGTTGAAGCTTACGAAAAAAACGAACCTGTTTTAGCAAAAATAATTTCAACGTGTAAAGGAGGGGCAATTTGCGAACATATTGAAACTGGATCTTTAATGTTTTTACCCGGATCTCAAATAAGTGATAAACCTCTAAAAAACATAAACCACTTAATGAATGAACCTCAAAAGTTTGCGATTATTAAGCTCGATCGAGTCAGAGGAAACTGTTGCGTTTCAAGAAGGGAAATTATTTCTTCATCTAAAAAAGAAGATAAAGCTAAAATTATAGAAAAATATAAAGTTGGGGATATCATTAAAGGTGCTGAGGTAAAAGGCTATAGTTCCTTTGGATGTTTTTTTAATGTTAATGGTGAGTTAGATGTTTTGTGCCACACTAGTGAACTTTCTTACTCAAGAGTAAATCATGCTGACGAGCTATTCAATATAGGAGATAAGGTAGATCTAAAAGTGATAACTGTTGATAAAGAAAAATTACAGGTTGGTTGTAGTGTTAAACAACTTTTGCCAGATCCTTTTGAACATATTGAAAATTATGAATTAAATAAAATTTACGAAGTAAAGGTCGTTAAGATCATGGACTTCGGAGCATTTTGTGAGTTAGAACCCGGGCTCACGACATTACTGCATTCCTCTGAACTTTCCTGGAACAAAAAAAATGCATCAGCGAAAAAAATGTTTAAGGTAAATGATGTCATTAAATGTGTAATAACCGAAATTAATAAAGAAAAAAGACGTGTAGCTATATCTCATCGCCTGAGTCAAACAAATCCGTTCGATGTTTTTAAAAAAAAATTCCCAGTTGGAACTATTGTTGAGACAGAAGTGGTAAACAAAAATGAATATTCACTATTTGTAAAAGCGGAGGGTTTAGATTTAGATATATTTGTCCATTGTAATGATTTAGTATGGTCAAATAATGGTGAGCAAGAACTCAACAATTATAAAAAAGGTGATAAAGTAACAATTAAAGTATTAGAAATAAATGTACCAGAACAGAAGTTGAGAGGAGGAGTTCGCCAGACCAAGCCAGATCCTTTTGTGGAATATTTTAAAGATAAAAAGATAAAACAAACAATTACTGTCAAAATTGTTTCTACAGACTCAAAAGGATTAATTGTTAAACCAGAAGGGTGTGATATAGAATTTCCAATTAAAAAATCTAACATTGCTATAAATGCTGCAGACTCAAGAACCTCTAGATTTACTGGTGGAGAAAGAATAGATTGTGCAATCCAAGATCTTGAAGTTGACAAAAGAAAAGTATCCTTAAGCATTAAACTTTTGGAGGAGA
>CACOKG010000015.1 GCA_902627745.1 uncultured Pelagibacteraceae bacterium
TAAATCGATCGAGCCATAGTTAAACGCATGCAAAAAAGTAACTATTACACTTACAAATATTGTTACGAACAAAGATGTTCCAGGTACTAATCTTGTTGGCATTCCAATTATATAAATCATTGCTGGAACTAATATAAATGCTCCACCAATTCCCATTATCGCTGCGATAAAACCAACAAATAATCCAATTATGATTGGCGTAAATGCACTTTCATACAGCTTTGATTTTGGAAACCGCATTCTCAATGGCAATCCATGTATCCAATAATGAACATGAAGTTTCTTTTTTGTAGTAATATTTTTTTTGGCTTTATCTATTTCACCTAAGCTTTCAACCAACATTAGAGTTCCAATAATTGCAAGTATGTACATGTAGGCAAGTGATATTACAGTGTCTATTTTTCCTATTCCTTTAAAATACGTGAAAGTGTAAATACCTAATAAAGTTCCTATCGCACCTCCTATCACAATTATAAAACCCATTTTATAATCTAAAGTATTCTTTAAATAATGTGTTGTTGATCCTGAAACAGATGTCGCTAAAATATTATTCGCCTCGTTAGCAACTGCATAAGCTGGTGGAACTCCTAAAAAAATTAAAAAAGGTGTCATTAAAAATCCACCACCAACGCCAAATAATCCTGACAAAATACCAACCAATGCACTCAATAAAATTATTTCAAGAGCACTTATATATACTTGGGCTATTGGTAAAAATACTTCCATTTAAAAAATGGAACTTTAAATTTTAATTATTTAAAAGTTAAAAAAGTTCCAACAATTATAACACCCCAGCAAGCTAAAATAGCTGAAAAGATCCCTGTCTTAATAAATGTTATTTTGTGATTATAGATTTTTTGGGGGACTTTTTTTATATTTGAAAGGCGCATCTAATTCCTCAATAACACCAGACTAAAAATTGTCAAACTTAATTTAAAAAAAAATGATTTTTTTAGATCAATATATTGTTGCGCCGAAGACTTTAATCTCACCATCCTCAACACCAAGCACGAGCCTTCCAAGGAACTCGCCTGGGATTTCTTTATTAGTTTGCTTAATTAAAACTGTGATATGCTCCCCTCTCCTCAAAGTACCGAATGGCTCATAAGTTTCTTTTAGATTTGTTATAAGTTTGTTATTAGCCCATTGTTTTCCAAGTTCTACCTCATTAGCTCCAAACAACATCTGGGTAGAAAAATCTCTTGTAAAGCCACCATAATCTCTCATGTTTGATGATTTGACCAAATTATCCCAAAAAGGCTTCCCTATTTCAAAAATTTCCTCATCAGATTTTGATAACAGATCCATAGAAATTACTCTTTACAAATAAGTTTATGAGGCTTTCTTTTTCTCTTTTTCGTCAACGATGTGATAGACAGGTACTTTCTCTAGTGAAAATTTCCCAGTTTTTGGATCTCTTCTCGATACAGTAAGGCAATGCCAATTATCATCATCAAGTTTCATGAAATCCCCCCTGTAATAATAACCAGGCCAACGAGTTTCTTCTCTAAATAAAGTATGTTCAGTTACACATTGAGAGGTAAGAGCTCTATGTTTTAATTCCCAAGCTCTCATTAATTGATGATAATCCTCAGCACCAACATTCTCTAAATCTTCTTGAAGCCAATCTAATAACTCCAATCCTCTTTTTAGCAAATTTCCATTAGTCATATAATTTGATGTAATTCCTCCCACATACTCATCCATAATCTTCTGAAGTCTTTGTAGACCTTGTATTGGAGAAATATAACTAGGTGAAACTGTACCACCAGTAATTTCATTTTGAGCTATTGTGTAATTATCTAAAGGTTTATAAATGGCCTTTTTAAAATCATCACATTGTTTATCTGATACTTTAATTCCTTTAGCTTTTTGATCCTCGATATATTTTACTGCAGCTTTTGCAGCTAATCTACCTTCTGTAAATGAGCCAGATGAAAATTTATGAGCACTACCACCAACTGTATCACCAGCTCCAAATAGACCATTTATAGTTAACATTCTATTATAGCCCCAAAAATATTCTGGTGGAGAAAGATCTTCTGGCCCGCTTACCCACGCTCCTGAGCAAGTTGCATGTGAACCCATTACGTATGGTTCTGAAGTAGTTAATTCTGGATTTGTATATTTAGGATCAATGTTTTGTGATGCCCAAACTACAGCTTGACCAACAGTCATACCTAAAAAGTTTTCCCAGCCTACTGTTTCTAAATGAGGATCTTGAAAAGCTTCTGTAGTGACCATATGAATTGGTCCTCCCCCTGCAGCAACTTCTTGAATAAATGCATGATTTCTTAAACATGTTGGAGTTGGGTGATGATCTATATATTCTCCAACTAATTCCTTAGTTTGATCATACCATTTCTTCTCATAGTTTTCTCCATTAGCGTTTTGCGTATAAGTTTTTAAATGTAAAAAATAAGCTCCAACTGGACCATATCCATCTTTAAATCTACATAAAACAATTCTATTTTCCATCTGAGTCATCTTTGCACCTGCGGCTATAGGTAGAGCATAAGCTGAACCATTGCTCCATGGAGCGTACCAAGTTCTACCCATACCTTCTCCAACCGCTCTTGGTTTAAAAATATGTGAAGCTCCACCAGCTGCTACAATAACTGTCTTTGATCTAAACACATGGAAATCTCCTGTTCTCATGTTGAAACCTACAGCTCCACCAATTCTATTTTCTTGAGACTCATCCATTAATAAGTGGGTAACCATTATTCTATTATAAATTTTGTCAGCAGATTTTTTTGCTGCCTCAGCAACAATTGGCTTATAACTTTCACCATGAATCATAATCTGCCACTTACCCTCTCTTAAATATCTTCCGGTCTTCTCATTTTTCATCATTGGCAAGCCCCACTCATCAAACATATGAACTGTTGAATCTACATGACGAGCCATATCGTAACCTAAATCTTCTCTAACCATACCCATAAGATCATTACGAGCGTATCTTACGTGATCTTCAGGTTGATTTTCATCCCATTGCATTCCCATGTAGCAATTTATTGCATAAAGACCTTGGGCTACTGCTCCACTTCTATCAATATTTGCTTTTTCAACACATATGATTTTTAGGTCTCTACCCCAATGTCTGGCCTCAAATGTTGCACCTGTTCCAGCCATACCACCACCAACAACTAATACATCACATTCTTCGTAATGAGTTTTGTGCTTTGCCATTAATAGTAAACTCCCTTTTTAAAAGACTCTTTAGGGACTGATGGTAATTCTTTATTTGTATTTAATCCTTCCGGCTCACTATATAACCTTTGTGAATTAATTTCTCCTTGGTTAGGGGTATCACCTTCGGCAAGTTTAGGAATAAATTTCCCCCAAGGTTTTGTTGTAATAGGTGAAACGAAGTTTTTCTCTGTTCCATTTCTAAATTTAATTTTCCAAGAGATAGTACCTTTTTCTTCTTCTCTTCTAACTCTCACACTATGACCCATTGGTGCAAAATCAGCGTAACCTCTAACATCTATTGCGTGATTTGGACAAGCTTTAACACATGAATAACACTCCCAACAAAAATTTGGTTCGATATTCTTTGCACGTCTTATATTTTCATCTATATGCATTATGTCTGATGGACAAATATCTACACAATGCCCACAGCCATCGCATCTTGTCATGTATACAAAAGTTGACATATTTTTATTTTTCTCCTCTTTCTATTAGCATATTAATAATGTTTTGGCTCTTCTCTTTTTATACCCAGGCCAAATTGTTCAGGTACATCTGCTGGTGGTGGTAAATTATCTCTTGATCCATCAGCTTCAGCTAAATTTTTTTGAATAGCTGCACCAGGTTTGTAAAACATATGTGCGAATTTAGACCAATAAACTCCACCAAACAAAATTAAATTAGATGCAACAAATAAAATAAAAAATAAATAAGAAAAACCTATTTTACCATTAAATTGAGTAAATGACCAAGCTAAACCAAACGTTGAGCATGCAAGTAAGGCTAGGACAAATAAATCTGCTTTAATAATTCTATACCAAGGATGTGCCTCTGCAGAAACATCAACTCTTAAAAAAAACCAAAACCAATATCCGCCTAAGCAAGTTAAAATTGCTCCAACGTGCCAAAGCATTGACCATGTTTGTGAGTTTGATTTTTCAGGACCAGTATAACAGAAAACTAATATTACCGACGATAACCAAAATAAAATTGTTCCATACATTCCAAGAACATGTGCTAGTCTCCTTTTACCAAGTCCAAGTTCTGAGGTTGTTCCAATATCTACTATTGTTGTCTTTGCAATTACTGAAACTTTTTCTCCAACACCTAATTTTTTTGTTGCTGAAAGTTTTGCTTTCTTCGCATTATTAAAAAAGTATGTAAGGTTTTTATGATGAATCATTTGAACAATTGTTCCAACTGCAATTAATAAGATCATCGCAACAATAAAAGACTGCATTGCAAGTGGTGGAATTGTTTCTGATAAAATTGAAAAAGGATTATTACTTAACATTTCCGCCTTTTGTTAAATTTTGATTTAACTCTATATATGTTGAATTTAAAGTTCAACCTCAAACTGCGGTCAATTTGTCTTTTATAACAAGCTAATTATTTCTTTTGTAATGTTGTTTGTTTGGAATGACTGATCGAACTCCTCCCTGAGGATTGTCAACATCTCCATCTCTTCGAGGAATCAAGTGAAAATGACAATGTAAAATTGATTGACCCGAAACTTTTCCAATATTTGTTCCTAAATTAAATCCTTTAACTGATGAATCTTTATTTATAATCTCTTTTTTTATGATTTTTATTAAGTCATTACATGCAACTAATTCATTATCAGATAAATCAAAATAATCTTTAATGTGTCTTTTAGGTATAATTAGGCAATGATGTTTTGAAACAGGGTAAGAATCATAGCTTGCATAAGCTAGGTCGTTTTCATGAGCGCATCCACTTTTTTTGATATTACAAAATAGACAGGGATTATTTGGATCTTTCATGCACTAAAATTTATAGGGGTTACATTTATCTACAACGGCATCATAGTGTTTTGAAAGATCCTTATATTTATTTAAATTTCTTCTCCTCCAACTAATTTCATTTATTGTTCTAACTGATGTAACTCCTTTCCCAGAGCCTAATAATAATATTTCATCATAATCATGGATCTCTTTTAAAAGGATATCTTTTCTTGTTATTTTTTTTATTTTTGTTTTAAAAAATCTAAAAGTATTTCCCTCATAATAACCTTTTTTGGGAGTAAAAAACTTCTGATCTTTTACAAATAATAGATTTGAGGTTCCAGTTTCTAACACCCTTTTATTAGATACTAGCGCAATATCTGATTTAGAATTATCTATCTTAGACAAATATGATAATATTTTTTTGTATTTTAGATTTTTAAATTGTGGTTTTTCTCTTTTTAATTTTACTAACTTTAAATCAAAATTCAGTTTCGGTTTAATTCTTTTTCTTAAAGATATTGAAATAATTTTTTTATTTACTGCTATTCTTAGTAAGTGATTATATTTTTTCTTTTTTGATAAGTTATTTTTAATTATCTTTAAGATGTTTGTCTTTAAAGATTTTTGTTTTATTTGATATTTCTTTAAAGATACTACCAAATTTTCTATATGATTTTTAAAAAGTAAAATTTTTGCCGGTTTTCCATAAATCCACATTGTCGTAAAAATTCCATGATCATCCCAGAGATCTTGAAATTTAACCTGTTTTAAATCACTAAGTTGATAAGATTTTTTTAATAAGTAAGTTGCCATTGACTGTTAAAAAAGATTCTGGGTGAAATTGAAATCCATAAATTTTTTCTTTTTTATTTTCAAAAGCCATTGCTACTTTTGAATTTAAACATCTCATAGTTATCTCAAAATTATTAGATTTGAAAGGTTCTTTTAATTTTAAGGAATGATACCTTCCTACTTTAAATATCTTTCCTTTTTGAAACAAAGATTTGTTATTAACTACTTGAATATTTGATTGATAACCATGGTATATCTTTTTTTGCTCAATAATTTTTGCACCTTCACAAAAAAGAATGTGTTGAAATCCTAAGCAAATTCCAATCATCTTTTTTTTTCCTTTAAATTTTTTATAAATTTTTGAGGTAATCGGATAATTTTTTGGACTACCTGGTCCTGGTGAAAAAACTATTGTTGATGCCTGTTTAATTTTTTTTTCACTTACTTTATTATAATTATCGCACTCAACTTCATCGAATAAAGCAAGTTGATGAACAACATTATGAGTAAATGAGTCATTATGATCAATTACGTAAATCATTAAAATAAATCAATTAATGCTTTGGCTTTAATAAAGTTTTCGTTAAATTCATTATTGGCATTGCTATCTACAACTACTCCAGAGGCAACTGAAATTTCAGAAATATTTTTATAATTTAATATTGATCTTATAATTATATTAAATCTCATATCACCATTAAATTTTATATAGCCAAAGCTTCCAGTGTAAATATTTCTATTTTCCTTTTCCTGATTATTTAAAAGATTAAGTGTGCTTATCTTTGGACATCCAATTACAGATCCACCTGGCATCATTGCTTTAATTATATCTAAATTTTTTATATTTTTTTTAAGTACTCCACTAATTAGGCTTACGTAATGAAAAAGATCTTTATATTCCTCAACAATTTTTTGTTTAGACAGCTTTACGGAACCAACCTTACAAATTCTGGATAAATCATTTCTTTCCATATCTACTATCATATTGTGTTCTTTAGTTTCCTTTATGTTTTTTCTAAAATAATTTAATGCTTTTAATTTATTCAAATGCTTAGTTTTTTTGACAGTCCCAGCTATAGGTTTTGTAGATATATTGCTTCCTTTTTTTGTAATCAAATTTTCAGGAGAACAGCTTATTATTGAATAATTATTATCTTTAATCATAAAAGCTTCTGGTGCTAAATTTGTACTTGATAATCTTGAAAAAAAATCTAATGGATCAATTTTTGATTGAGTTTTATACTTTGTGCAGATTTTAATTTGATATGTTTCACCACTCTTTATTTTTTTCTTAAATCTATTAAATATTTTTCTATAAGTTTTTCTATTGATATTGATTTTGAAGTTCCCTGACTCATAACTTTTTTTGTTATATCTAAGACTATTGTTAAGTTTTATCTTTTTTTCTGGTTTATAAAAAATACCCTTTGGAAAGTTAAAATTTTTTTGTTTTGGGACTTTGACATCAATCAAATTATTTAATAACTCATATCCAAAGAAACCTATGAAAAGATCAGTATTTTTAGATCTATATCTATTTTTTTTATTTAAAAAACTTTTTATATTTTTATTACTTAAAATAATCTTTTGTGAAAAATTTGTATAAAGATCAAATCCTTTTTGAGATTTATAAACAATATAAGGTTTTCCTGATTGGTGTATTTCCGCTAATTGATTTAATCTATTCAATTTACTCTGTTTTAAGTCTCAAAACTGGTTCTTCTCTTATTGGTAAATGAATTATTGCAGCAAAAATGGATAATGCAATTGCTAAATACCACGCATAGTCATATGAACCATAAGTATCATGAAACAAACCTCCTAAATAAGCTCCAAAAAATGAACCTATTTGATGACTTAAAAATACTATTCCATATAACAAACCCAAATATTTTGTTCCAAATAGATGAGCGACAATCCCGCTAGTAGCAGGAACAGTGGATAACCATAAAAATCCAAAGCTTGCTCCAAAAATAAACGCAGAAATATTACTTGCTGGCATGAATATAAAAAAGACAATCGAAACACCTCTTAAGAAATAAATTGCACTTAAAATAATCTTTTTACTCATTTTTGCAGATAGATATCCACTAAGTAAAGAACCGAATATATTGAATAAACCTATCAATGATAAAATTGCTGCTGCAGTCCAGTCTTCAAGCCCTCTATCAATTACATATTTTGGTACATGTGTCCCAACAAGAGTTATATGAAACCCACAAACAAAAAAACCAGAGACAAGTAGAACATAACTTTTTGTATTAAACGCCTCTTTAAGCGCCTCTGAAAATGATTGTTTAGAATTTTGTTCTATTCTCTCCGAGTCAGATGGAGATCTTACGAAATATGCTGCTATTAAACCGGCTATTAATAATAAACCAAAAACATATAGAGTATAATTCCAGCCGAATTCATTTAAAGAGTAACTTGTAAAAATTGGTGATAAAAAATAACCAAAAGATCCTAATGCAGTAACAAAACTCATTGCAATAGTTCTTGTAGATAATGGAAAGTGTTTTCCTACAATTGACATTGGGATACTTATTGCTGTCCCTCCAAGACCTATCCCTATAAGAAGACCCATATGAATTTGAAAAAAAATTCCTGTATTAGGACCCGTGTAAAGAAAGAAAATTCCTGCAACATAAAAAATAAATGCAGAGATTATTGCAACATGACCACCATACTTATCAGCTATTGCTCCAAAGATTGGTCCAGTTAATCCCCACATTAACATTTGCAATCCAATAGCAAAACCAAAAGCAGTGTTACTTATTTTCAGACTTTCATTAAAATCCATGAAAAACAAACCAAAAGTTTGTCTTACACCAAGTGATATCAAAACAACTAAACATGCAGCAAATAAAGTAACTATTGCAGTTCTAGAGTGAAAAAATTTTTCTGAGGTCATCTTAAATGTCTTAATGCTTGTTTTAAATCAGCAATAAGATCATTTGGATCTTCTAACCCTATATGTAATCTTACTAAGTGCTCATCTTTTGCTAAGTTTAGAAACTTTCTCTTTCCTATTTCTAAACTTCCTTGATGAAGTGCCAAACTTTCAAAACCACCCCAACTATATCCATAACCAAAAAGTTTTAATGAATTTACAAATTTAAGAACAGAGTTTTTATTACGGGATTTTATTTTAAGACCCATCAAGCCTGATGCTCCTGAATAATATTTTTTCCACATTCTATAATTTTGTGAACTCTTCTTGTAAGGATAAAGCAGTTTTACTTTTTTATTTTTTAATAAAAAAGCTGAAATTTTTTTCGCATTTTCTTGATGTTTATCAAGTCTAACATCTAGAGTTCTTAAACCTCTTGTAATTAAATAAGCGTCATCCGGACCTAATCTCAATCCTGAAATTCTCTCAGCTAATTGAACTTTTTTAAACGCACGTTTATTTACAGCTAAACTTCCGCCCATGACATCAGAATGACCAGAGTAATATTTTGTTGCTGAGACTATTGACATATCAAAACCTAGTTTAATTGGTTTAAAAAAATAAGGTGTCGCCCATGTATTATCTATTGCTGTAAAAATTTTTCTACTTTTCGCAATTGAAATTATCTTTTTTAAATCCTGAAAATCAAAAGTATTACTCCCTGGATTTTCAACAAATATCATTTTAGTATTTTTGGTGATGTTATTCTTAAGGGATTTAAGATCATGAGGATTATAAAAAATTGTCTTAATATTAAAATCTTTTAAATAATCCTCTGTTAATCTTCTTGTTGGCTTATAAGTAGGATCTGAAACGATAATTTCATCTCCAGGTCTTAAAATACTAAACAGGGCCAAAAAGATAGAACCAAAACCTGTTGGAGTTAAAAAAACATGATAAGATTCCTCCAACTTTGTTAAAATTTTGGAAAGAATATGAGTTGTGGATGTTCCTTGCCTACCATAATCAAAATGACCACCTGTCGGATTTTTCCTTGCTTTATTTTGAGTTTTTCTAATATCTCTCATTGACTTGAAAATGATAGTTGATGCTCTTACCACTGGTGGGTTTACAGACTGATTGTGAAAATCTTTAGCTGTATGCTTTAAAAATGTTTTAAAAGATTTTGACATAAAAAATTTGATAAGCTTTGGAGACAATGCTATATCCCACTATGAAATTCAATAAATTAATGAATAGGATTAAATGAGTTACCCAAAAAAACATAGAGGCCGAAGAAAAATGGGCTCTAAAAAAAGAAGAGCTCGAAAAAAGAATAAGAAAAAGTAGATTATTCTTTAATCCAGCCACCACCTAATACTTTAAAACCCTCTTTATCTGTCTTGTAAAATACACAAGCTTGTCCTGGAGATATTCCATCTTCTGAGTTAAGTAAATTAACTTCGGCATCATTTTGGCCAATTAAATTTACTTTTGCATTTAATAATTTACCTGTTGATCTTACTTTTACAAAAATATCTTTTTCAAATTCAGTCTTGTCACTTAATAGATTAACATTTTGCAATGATATAAATTTTTTACCTAAATTTTCTTTAGAACCGACTATTATTTCATTTTTTTCTGCATTTATCTTCAAAACATATAAAGGGTTTTTGTCTGAAACTTTGATCCCTTTTCTTTGACCAATTGTAAAATTTATTATTCCATCATGTACACCAATAACCTTGCCATTAAGATCTTTGATATTACCTTTATTAAAAGAGTCAGGTTTAAATTTTTGAATTACTGAAGCATAATCACCACTAGGCACAAAACAGATATCTTGACTATCTGGTTTATCTGCAACATTTAATTCAAGTTTTTTTGCAATATCCCTCGTTTCTTCCTTTAATAATCCTCCAAGAGGAAATCTTAGATAATCTAATTGTTCTCTAGTTGTGTTGAATAAAAAATAACTTTGGTCTCTATTTTCATCAATAGCTCTATACATGTTAGTAGTATTGTTATTAGTAATGCTTTTTACATAATGACCAGTGATTAGCGCATCTGCATTAAGATCTTTGGATACTTCAAACAAGTCTTTAAATTTTACAGTTTGATTACATTGGACACATGGAATTGGTGTTTCACCTTTTAAATAACTATCTACAAAGTTATCTATTACACCTTGTTTAAACTTATTTTGATAATATAGGATTTTGTGATCGATATTTAATTTATTTGCAACTCTTTTGGCATCCATAATATCCTGACCTGAACAGCATTGTTTTGCATTTTTTGCTTCTTTACCGTCATCGTAAAGTTTAAGAGTTATACCAACAACATTATACCCTTCCTTTTTCATCATGCCTGCTACAGTGGATGAGTCTACTCCACCTGACATTGCTACAACTACTTTAGTATCGGAAGGTTTTTTGTTGATACCAATCGAGTTTAATTCGCTATTCATTTGGTGGTATTTATACTCATTTCTACTATAAATAAAATGAAATGATTTTAGATTTTGAGCCAGGCGACAAAGTGTTAAATCCCAATAAAAAAGACTGGGGAATTGGGCAAGTACAGTCGATAATCAAAGACAGAGTGACAGTAAATTTTGAAAATGTAGGAAAAAAAGTAATAAATGCAAAAAATATAGAATTAATAAAATTAAATGAATAACATCGATAAAAAAGAGATAGTAGAAAGTTTAATCGATACTTTTTTATATGCTGGAAAAGTTTGTCTCGAATTAAGAGACAAAGGCTTAATTAAAAAAATTAAGTCTGATAACACACCAGTAAGCAATGGTGATCTAGAAGTTAATAAGATTGTTACAGAAAAAATTAAAGAAATTACTCCACATTTACCAATTGTTTCAGAAGAAACTGCTGATAATAAATCCATTAATGATTTAAAAGATTTTTGGTTAGTTGACCCAATAGATGGTACCTATGATTATATTAATGATTTAGAAGAATTCACAATTAATGCAGGTTTGATAATCAACAAAAAACCAGCTGGCGGATTAATCTACGCACCTTCAAAAAAAAGGATGTTTTATTCCTATGGGGAAAATAATGCATATGAAATAGTAAATGATAAAAAAATTCAGTTAGATTGTGCTAAAAATTTTAAAAAAGATGAAATTAAATTTGTATCTTATTCAAACAAAATTAAACCAGAGATAAAGCAAATACACAAAAAATTAAATGTTAAGAAGTTTGTTAGAATGAAAAGCTCTCTAAAATTTTGTGTAATTGCTGCTGGAGAATTTGATGGTTATGTTGCAGAACCCAGAGCCTGTGAATGGGATATAGCAGCTGGTCATGCAATTTTTAAACATGCGGGTGGAGTTATTACGGATTTTGAGGGAAATGAAATTACATATGGAAAAAAAAATTTTAAAAACCCAAGTTTAATTTTGAAATGTAAAAACATCTAATATGGATGAACAATTAAGAACTATATTGATTATTATTGTATCAGTATCTATTTTTGGTTTATTAGTATTTGTTTACGTCAAAAATACCATAAGAAATAAAATCAATAAATTAGTTGAAGATGAAAAGAAAAAAAATTCAAAGTAACTTGACTATCTTGAGGTAATCATCTTTTTCTAATTCCATTACCTTTTTTGAAGTTTCAAAATCGAAACCATTTCTTGCCAATAAAGAAATATCTTTTTTAAAGAATAAAGGTCTATTATCGTCGGTTCTTGCTGGTCCAATTCTTTTCTTTTTGCAAATCTTTATAGCTGAAAAAAAATCTTGATCAGAATTGTCTTCATTAATTTTATTAACAGTATCTTTAATAAATTGATCATTTACACCTTTACCAATAAGATAATTTCTTATTTTATTTATTGAATTTCCCCTGCGGATCATACTTTTTGCTTTGCTTTCTGAATAAAATTTATCATTAATAAATTTACTTTTTTCCAAATCAGATAAAACAATATCTATTAAATTTGTAACATCTTGTTTTTTTACATTTGGAACAGATAATTTAAGATACTTTTTTAACAAATATGTTCTCAACTGTTGTTTAGATGGGGCATATTTATCTACATATGCTAAAGCAAAATTCCTCATCTCATCTACAGTTACCTGTAAAGTTTTTCTCTTATTTCTTATAGGAATCATTGTGAGATTTAATATAATATTATTTAAAATGATCGAACAAATTTTTGCTTACTTTACAATTGAAATTCTCTACTTTTGGGTGAATTTAGGTATTTTGCCATTTTGGTTAACATTAATATTTTTTCCTCAGTCAAATTTTACAAAATATTTCGTTACTTCTATTTTTCCAATAATTTTACTTGGGGGTTCTTATATATTTGTACTTTATAAAGCTTACTTAAATGCTTATGATTTTGATAGTAATTTTGAATTATATTTGAGCATAAGTAATCTATCAAATCTGTTTACAAGTAATACCTTCTTAATGTTATTTTGGATACATTTTGTATCAATAAATTTATTTGTTGGTGGTTGGATTGTAAGAGACTCTCAAAGGTTATTAATAGGAAAAATTCTTGTCGCGGTACCATTAGTCATAACTTATTTAATTGGTCCCTTGGGTATTTTTATTTATTGGCTAATTAGAATATTTTACGCAAAAAGTATTAATCTATATGAGTAAAACAATTGATTTTTACTTCGATTTTATTAGCCCATATTCTTACATCGCCTATAAAAAAATTAAATCAATGCAAAATAAAAAAGAAATTAATTTTAATTATAAACCTATTTTGCTTGGTGGATTACATAAATTAAGCAACATAACTGCTCCTGCTTTTAATGAACGTAAAATGAAAAATATGAAAAATGATTGTGAAATTATCGCAAAAAAAAACAATATATCATTTAAATGGAATGA
>CACOKG010000016.1 GCA_902627745.1 uncultured Pelagibacteraceae bacterium
GATGCCAATTGAGAATACAAACCAGATTGCTAGTGTCATGAATAGCAAACCTCTGGATTTTTCCCAGTGTTGTTCTTGTTTTGACATTTATACCTCTCTCTTTTTAGTTATAACTGGCAAAAACCATAACCATTATGAAGAGGATTTAAAGTGTTAAAATTGCTCTAATTAACAACCTTTTTGGGATATAAATATGAAAAACAGCATATTTTATGGGAAAATATAAACTTACCTGGAAAGACCTAACTTGGAGAGACTTTAAGATATATCTATTTGCGCTTTTTAAGGCATTTGTCCCGAAGAAAAAAATTAAATCATTAGACGAATTGGAAGAATTTATACAATCTAAATCAGCTTGGGTATCTCAAGTTACATTGTATGGTTATTTGAAAACTAGAATGGGAACTAGATATGTTCTTCATTTCGAAAATGATGAATTTATGAAGTCAGTAAATCTAGCTAAGTGGAATATTTACTCAGTAGCCTTACAAGATCTTACTTTTTTCACTTTCTCTTATCTAAAAGCGGTGACACAATATGAGGACACTAGTAAGGCTAAAGAAATTTTTTTTAAAATCCTAGACGATGAAATTTCAAATAAAATGCCCTTAGATATAATTGAAAATACAAAAAAAGATTTTAATGAAAGATTCGAGAAAATAAATTGGGAAACCTATCATAATGATCTTCCATTTAACCTTAGTGCTTTATCTTTGTATAAGTGGGCTCCAATTGCAGAAGAATTAAAAACTTTAGATCGTAAAATAGTTTTAAACTCAGTAATTCTTAAATGGGGTGTTGTTAAAAAAGAATTTATAGAGAGATTGGGTTTTTAAATATTTTTTCTATTGTCAACTAAACTATCAACAACACTTGGATCAGCTAAAGTAGTAGTATCACCTAGTTGACCATGCTCATTAGCGGCAATCTTTCTGAGAATTCTTCTCATTATTTTTCCAGACCTTGTTTTTGGAAGCCCTGGAGTAAAGTGAATTAAGTCAGGAGTTGCTAATGGACCTATTTGTTTTCTAACCCATAATTTTAGTTCTCTTTCAAGATCACCTGTTTCAGTTTCACCTGCATTAAGAGTTACGTAGCAATACAATCCATTTCCTTTAATATCATGTGGATAACCAACTACAGCAGCCTCAGCTACTTTGGGATGAGCAACAAAAGCACTTTCAATTTCAGCAGTACCCAAGTTGTGTCCCGATACAATGATTACATCATCTACTCTACCAGTGATCCAGTAATACCCATCTTTGTCTCTTCTACATCCGTCCCCAGTAAAATATTTTCCATCAAATTGAGAAAAATACGTATCAATAAATCTTTGATGATCACCATAAACAGTTCGCATTTGGCCTGGCCAAGACTGAGCTATACAAAGTCTTCCCTCTCCTGCACCTTTTATCTCTTTTCCATCCTTATCAACAAGAACAGGTTTAATTCCGTAAAAAGGTTTTGTTGCTGATCCAGGCTTTAACGGTATAGCTCCTGTTTGTGGTGCAATTAAAATTCCACCTGTTTCGGTTTGCCACCAAGTATCTACAATCGGGCACTTTGAGTTTCCAACTGTTTTATAATACCACATCCAAGCCTCAGGATTTATAGGTTCTCCCACTGTACCTAACAATTTTAGAGATTTTCGAGACGTTTTATTTACAGGATCATCGCCCTCTCGCATTAAGGCTCTGATAGCTGTTGGAGCAGTGTAAAAAGTATTTACTTTATATTTGTCAACGATCTGCCACCATCTTGAGCTGTCTGGATAATTTGGCACTCCCTCAAACATTATTGTAGTAGCTCCATTAGATAATGGTCCATAAATAATATAACTATGACCCGTTACCCAACCAATATCTGCGGTACACCAATAAATATCTTTAGGCTTATAGTTAAATATGTATTGATGTGTCATGGATGCATAAACCATGTACCCACCAGTTGTATGTAACACCCCTTTCGGTTTACCTGTAGATCCAGATGTATAAAGAATAAATAATGGATCTTCAGCATTCATTTCTTCAGGTTCACAATGATTTGGGACATCTTTAATTAGATCATGATACCAAACATCTCTGTCGTCATCCCAATAAACATAATTTCCTGTTCTTTTAACAACAATACATTTTTTAACATCGGGACAATTACTTAGAGCCTCATCGGTTGTTGCTTTCAATGGAATTGTTTTTCCACCTCTTACACCCTCATCAGCGGTGATGATGTATTCTGATTTGCAATCATTTACTCTTCCAGAAATAGACTCTGCTGAAAATCCGCCAAATATTATGGAATGTATGGCTCCTATTCTCGCACAGGCTAACATCAAAACAGCCAACTCAGGTATCATCGTTAAGTATATTGTTACCCTGTCTCCTTTTTGTATCCCTAATTTTTTAAGACCATTTGCTGCCTTTGAAACTTTTTGATGAAGTTGTTTATAGGAAATTTTTTGAGTATCCTTAGGATCATCACCTACCCAAATAATAGCTGTTTTATCTTTTTTATCTTTTAAATGTCGATCAATACAATTAGCAGACGCATTTAATGTTCCATCTTCAAACCATTTTATTTTAACTTCATCTTTACTATATTTGACATCTTTAATTTTTTTATATGGTTTCATCCATGTAATTCTTTTTCCTTCTTTTTTCCAAAAAGAATTATTATTTTTGATAGAGTCGGTATATTTATTCTGATATTGAGATTTATTAATTAAACCACTTTTCACCCACTCTGGTTTTGTTTTAAAAATTAATTCCTGTGTTGAGCCTTCATTATTAATTTTAACTTTTTTATTATTAATTTTAATATTTTTTTTTCTTTTAAGAATTTTTTTTCTTTTTTTAACCTTCCTTTTTTTTGAGGCTTTTTTTCTTGATTTAGATTTTTTCTTTTTTTTAGGCATAAATATTATTCCTAAATCTTACCCATGTTATTTAAAATTTTCCAGCTTTTAGAATCTATTGGCATCACAGATAGTCTGCTTTGTCTAATCAGTGATAAATGGCTTAATTGCTTGTTTTTCTTAATATCCTCGAGACTTACTGACTTATTTAATTTTTTTAGAAACTTCACTGTTACAGCAACAAATCGACCAGATTTATCTGTCTTGTCTAAATATGCTTCTTTGATAACTTCAACAATACCAACAATTTCTTTTCCAATGTTTGAATGATAGAAAAAACATTGATCTCCCTTTTTCATTGATTTTAAATTTTTGGCTGCTTGATAATTTCTTACTCCATCCCATGGAGCTCCTTTAATGCCAGCTTTTTTTTGTTGATCGATTGACCATACGTCTGGCTCTGATTTAAGTAACCAATATTGCATTAAAGTTTAACTCCAGCACCTTTTAAAAATAATGCCTTTTCATCTAAAGGCCACCTCGGTTTTGCTGGGTGATCTAATTTATTAAATTGTTTTAATTTGTATTTTTCTAAACCTACCATTGCTATCATTGCAGCATTGTCCCCACATATTTCTATTGGTGGAAAAATACCTTTATAATCATTTTCTTTACACAAGTTTATCAACATAGATCTTATTTTTTTATTTGCTGCCACACCTCCTGCAACAACAAAAGTTTTTTCTTTAAGATAATTTTCTTTTTCAAATTCACTAAAAGCAATTTTGGTTTTTTTTTTTAATATTTCTTCAATTGTTTTTTGAAAGGAAGCTGCCAAATTAAATTTATCTTGCTCTGTTTTAATCGTTTTACTTATCTTAAGGATTGCAGTTTTAAGACCAGCAAATGACAAATTACAACCACCCTTGTTGATAATAGGTTTTGGTAATTCATAAGAATTTGGATCACCTTTTTCTGCCCAAAGTTCGATCTGAGGCCCTCCAGGAAATTCTATTCCTAAAAGTTTTGCAGTTTTATCAAAAGCCTCACCTAGTGCATCGTCAATAGTTGTTCCTAGCCTTTTATATTTTCCAAGACTTTGAACGTTTAAATATTGTGAATGGCCACCTGAAATTAATAGTAAGAGGTAAGGATAACTTAAGTTTGAAACTAATTTTGGGCTCAATGCATGTCCTTCTAAATGATTTACTGCTATAAACGGCTTATTTATTGAAGAGGCAAAAGCTTTTCCAAAACTTAAACCTACTGATAAACAAACGATTAGACCAGGACCTGCAGTTGAAGCTACCGCATCAATTTCTTTAATTTTTATTCCACTATCATCCAAAGCTTTTTTCACGATTAAATCTATTTTTTCGATATGAGATCTGGCTGCCAACTCTGGAACTACACCTCCAAATTCTTTGTGGACATCAGTTTGGCTAGAGACAATGTTTGATAAAATAATCGGTTTCCCTTGGTCATTCTCAGTTATAACTGAGGCAGCTGTTTCATCACAACTAGTTTCAATTCCAAGAATTAAGGGTTTTTTACTCATAACAAATAGTTTTTAATAATTGTACATTTCCAATACAAGAAAGAAATAAATTTATTTATGACTAAAAAAATTATTATTGGTTCAAGAGGTAGTAAATTAGCATTGGCGTATGCTCAAAAAGCTAAAGAACAAATAATTAAAAAAACTACTTTAGGTACAAATGATATAGAAATTAAATCTATTACAACAAAAGGTGATCAGGTTCAAAATACTAGATTGTCTGATATAGGTGGTAAAGGACTATTCTCGACCGAAATTGAAAAAGAGTTAGAGAATAAAACTATCGATATTGCAGTTCACGCATTAAAAGATATGCCAGTAATAGAAACTAGTGGTCTTAAAACAGACTCGTTTTTAGAGAGAAACGATCCGAGAGAAATTTTGATAACCAATGAAAAAAAAAAATTTAATGATCTTAAGTTGAAATCAATTGTAGGAACATCTTCATTTAGAAGGGAATTTCAAATTAAAAAATTAAGATCTGATCTAACATGTAAAATAATTAGAGGAAATGTAGATACACGAATTAAAAAATTAAAAGATGGAAATTATGATGCAATAATTTTGTCTTATGCGGGGATAAAAAATTTAAATCTTGAAAATGAAATAGCAGAAATTTTTTCAGCACAAGAAATTATACCAAGCGCCGGACAAGGCATAGTCGCACTCCAATGCCGTGAAAAAGATAGAGAAGTTATTTCAATTTTAAAAAAAGTAAATCATGAAGAAACTTATAAAAGAGCTCATGCAGAGAGAAACGTTCTTAAAGTTTTGGAAGGGGATTGTGAAACCGCAATAGGTGTTTATTCAAAAATAAACGGAGAGACAATTGTAGTTGAGGCAGAACTTTTTTCACTAGACGGCTCTCAAAGATTTTATGAAAAGAAATCTGACAGGATTGATAAATTTAAAGAAATTGGTAAACAAATTGGACAAAGTTTAAAAATTAAATCAAATAATTCTTACAAAAAATGATATGCATATTTTATTAACAAGACCACTAGAAGATTGTTCAGAGATGATTTTAAAATTTAAATCATTAGGTCATCAAGTTTCTCACATTCCACTGACTAATATTGAAAAGGTTAATTGTGAGAAAATTAAATTTTCTGACTATGGAGGAATTATTTTTACCAGTGCAAATGCTGTGAAATATTTAGATCAAAATAATATAGATAAAAAGATAAAATGTTTTTGTGTTGGTAACTTTACTGAAAAAAAGGCTAGATCTTTAGGATTTCAAAATACAATTGCTGCGGAGGGTAATGTCTCTAATTTAAAAGAGTTAATTTTGCAATCTTACGAGACAAAAAGTAAAAATTTACTTTATATCAGCGGAGAAATTATATCTGTTGATCTAGATCAACAACTTATGAAAGAGGGTTATGGAATAAAAAGGGTGATTAATTACAGAGTAAAACATAATCAAAAATTCAATGAAAGTTTCGTAAAAGATTTAAAATTGAATATGCCTGATATGGTTTATATTTACTCACAGAACAGTGCTCAAAGTTTTTTGAGTTTTGTCAAAAATTATCAATTTGAAAGCTTATGGATGAATACAAATTTGTCATGTATTGGTGAGAAAACTTCATCTATATTGAATGAAATTAAATGGAAAAAAATATTTCTTTTTAATCCTGGAGAAGAAGAGTTTTTGTTATATAAAATTTAACTATGGAATTATTTAATAATTTTTCTGAAATATTTTTATCAGTATGGAACAAAGGTATTTTGGGTGTTGATATTTTTCAAATATTAATTGGACTTGGAATTTTTTTAATATTTTTAATCTTTAGGGGTTTGATTAGTAAACTTGTAATCAAAAAATTAGAAATTATCTCAAAAAGAACAACAAATAAGTTGGATGACACTTTTGTAAAATCTTTAGTTGGTCCTGCAAGATTTTTACCAATTGTTTTAGGTTTTTTTATAGCAAGTTACTACATGACGTTTTCAATGGAAGGTAGAGAAATTGTCGATACTATAAATAGAACTCTAATTACCATATTAATTTTTTGGGTTATTCATCAGATTATAGAACCAGTCTCATATATCTTAAGTGGTCTTGATAGACTATTAACAAGAGAACTTATTGGATGGATTATTAAATCTTTAAAGATTTTGATATTCATATTAGGACTTGCAGCAGTCTTAGAATTATGGGGAATAAAGATTGGACCAATTATTGCAGGTTTAGGATTGTTTGGAGTAGCAGTTGCATTGGGTGCACAAGATTTGTTTAAAAATTTAATCTCTGGAATTTTGGTATTAGTTGAAAAAAGATTTAAAATTGGTGATTGGATTTTAGTTGATGGAATAATTGAGGGTATTGTTGAAAAAATTGGTTTTCGATCAACAACAATCAGAAAATTTGATAAATCATTAGCAATAATTCCAAATTTCCAATTTGCAGAAAATGCTGTAGTAAATGTGAGTGAAACTTCAAACTGGTTAATTAGTTGGATTATTACTCTCCAATATGACACCTCAGTCGATCAATTAAAAAATATTAGAGATCAAATTGAAGATCATATAAAAAAAAGTGACGATTTTGACACCAATATAGGAATTGCAGTTAGGGTCGATAAGTTTTCAGATAGTTCTATAGACATGTATGTGCGTTGTTTCACAAAATCAGATAGTTGGAACGAGTGGCTTTCAGTAAAAGAGAAACTTGCAATTGCAATAAAACAAATTGTTGAAAACAACAAGGCCTCTTTCGCATTTCCGAGTTCTTCGATTTATATTGAAAAAAAATGATTGCTATCTTTTATTTGGTTTTACAATTATTAAAACTCTATTCGTATGTAGTGATTGCCAATGTTATTATCAGCTGGTTAATCGCTTTTAATGTATTAAACACTCAAAATAGATTTGTTTATGCAGTTTTAGATTTTACCTACAGATTAACAGAACCATTTTTAAGAAGAATAAGACGATTTTTACCAAATTTGGGTGCATTAGATATTTCTCCAATTATTTTACTGCTATTGATTTGGTTCATAGAAATGTGTATGAAGCTCTACATCGCACCAATGATATTCTAAGATTTATGATTTTAATTGATGGAAAAAAAGAAGCAGCATTATTAAGAGAACAGCTTAAAAAAGAAGTGTCTGATCTTAAAAATAAGTATAATAAAGTTCCAGGTTTAACAGTAATTCTGATTGGGGATTTAACCCCTAGTCAGATTTATGTTCGAAACAAAGAAAAATCTGCTACCGAAGTTGGACTTAAATCTGATGTGATTAAATATCCAGATAGCGTTGAAGAAAAAGTTATTTTAGAGAAGATAGATGAACTAAATAAAGATAATTCTGTGTCAGGTATTTTAGTTCAATTACCATTACCAAAACATATTGATAAACAAAAAATTATTGAAGCGATTGATCCATCAAAAGATGTAGATGGATTTCATCCAATGAATGTTGGAAATCTTTCATCAGGATATGAGAGTTCTGTTCCATGTACACCATTAGGATGTTATTTGTTAATCAAAAAGATAGAACCTAACTTAAATGGTAAAAAAGCAGTTGTAGTTGGTCGATCCAACTTAAATGGTAAACCCATGACTCAACTTTTACTAAAAGAAAATTGTACTGTTACAATAACACATTCTAAAACAAAAGATTTAAAAGCAGAGTGTCTAGAAGCTGATATTATTATTGCAGCTGTTGGTATTCCCGAGCTAGTAAAAGGTGATTGGGTTAAAAAAGATACAATAGTGATCGATGTTGGAATTAATAAAACTGAAAAAGGTATTGTTGGGGATGTTGCATTTGATGAAGTTTCAAAAAATGCCAAAGCACTCACGCCTGTACCTGGTGGAGTTGGTCCAATGACAATCGCTTGCTTGCTAAAAAATACGATTGACTGTTTCAAAAGATCGCAAGCATAATATTTAATTCAATAAATTTTTTTTGATAAGATAGGTTATGAAAAAACCTAAATACCCCTATAGAATTGCAATTCTTATGCTTATACTGACAGTTCCACCAATTGGCGCGACACAATTAGGCTGGTATTTATATGATAAACAAACTGGATTTGATTATGGTATGATAGTCGGAACATTTTCAGTAGTTTATGCTGCATGGTTGATGTATGAAAAAAATTGGCGAGAAGATGATGAGGATTAAATTTTGGAAAAAATAATTTTTTTTGGATTAGCGATACCAATTTTAGCATTTGTCCTTTATTTGGGCGGAACAGCTATCATGAAAGGCTTTGAGGCCAAAAGAGAAAATAAATCCAATGAGAGCTTAGAAGATCAGGACTATGAAGACAACTTACCTGATAATAATGATAAGTTAACAGATGAATTGGATAAATTAAATCAACTCCTTAAAGATGGTGTTTTAACTGAAGAAGAATTTAAAAAGGCCAAAAAGAAAATCTTAGATAATTAATTATAATTTATTTTTTTTAATTGTGAGATTTTATAATTATATTTTCTAACGTTCTACTAATTATTTTTGTGCCCTTTTCATTTGGATGTATACCATCACTTAGATTAAACTCAGGTTTCATAGCCACTCCTTCAAGTAAAAAAGGAATAAGTTCTATTTTAAATTTTTTTGCTAAATCAGGAAAAATTTTATCAAATTTTTTTTTATAAGCGAAACCATGCGAGGTTGGTGCAATCATTCCGGCAAGAATAATTTCAATATTTTTATCTTGTGCGATTTGAATAATTTTTTCTAAATTACTTTTAGTTTCTTTTGGCTGGATGCCTCTTAACATGTCATTGGCGCCTAAGCACAAAATTATTAGATCTATATCTGGATCTGTTAAAGTCCAATCAGCTCTATTTAATCCTCCTGAAGATGTACTACCAGAAACACTGCCATCAACAATCTCAATATTGTAACCTTTTGCTTCTAAATTCTCTTCCAAAACCACTGGTAAACTATTGTCATCAGATAAACCATAACCAGTCATTAAACTATCACCAAATAATACAATTTTTTCGATTGCATATGCGTTAATGGTTAGTAGACAGATAATAATAATTTTAATAATAAAACTTTTGCTCATGAGTACTCTTCTTAAATTAAAAAAAATAAATCTTAAATACCAAACTGGTAAAGATAATATCAGTGTTTTAAAAGATATAAATTTGACCACAAAAAAAAAAGAAACTATTTCAATAGTAGGTGAAAGTGGTTCAGGAAAAACAAGTTTAATCATGTTAATTGGCGGTTTAGAGCGTCCAACTTCAGGCAAGATATACTTTCAAGACCACGAAATTACAAAATTGAGTGAGGACGAAGTATCAAAAATTAGAAAAAAAAATATTGGTATAATTTTTCAGTCTTTTTATTTAATTCCAAATTATACAGCCCTAGAAAATGTAACCTTAATTCTTGAATTGAATAAATTCAAAAATCCTGAGAAAGAAGGAAAATCTCTTTTAGACAGATTTGGCTTAAAACATCGACTTAATAATTTACCCAGTCAGTTATCTGGAGGAGAACAACAGCGTGTCGCTATCGCAAGAGCTATTGCTATGAAGCCAGAGCTAATTCTAGCTGATGAACCTACAGGAAATTTAGATACAGAAAATTCCGATATGATTTCTAAAATTTTATTCAGATATGTTAAAGAGGAAGGCTCCTCATTAATTATGGTTACACACGACCTAAAACTTGCCAATCAGGCAACCAGAAAAATTAAAATTAAAGATGGAAAAATTAAATAATTTTTATCAATACAAGTTTATCCTAATATATGCTCTAAGAGATTTAAAAAGGAACTATAAAAAAATCTCTAGTATAATTGTCACTCTGTTCATAAGTCTTTTTATATTAAGTGCAATATTTACTATTGAGGATAGTTTAAAAAAAGAACTCAAAGAAAATGCTAAAGAGCTTTTAGGCGGAGACTTAGAAATTGATTATAATAGAAATCAAGGAAATATAGATTTATTAAATAAAGTTAAAGAGTTTACAACTATATCAGAGATGGTTGAATTCAGCACAATGCTTTCGACAACAAATCGAAAAAAAAATAAATCTTTATTCACCAGAATAAAAACAGTTGATCAAAAATATCCTTTATATGGTGAGTTAACTTATGAACCTGCTGATGCTTATGAAAGAATGCAAATTGAACCTTATACAATTTTAATTAATGAGAGTTTATCAAAAAGTTTAGATATCAAAACAAATGAAATTGTAAAAATTCAAGATCAAGAATTTCTCGTTATTGGTAAGATAAGATCTGTTCCAGATGTTAGTGGATTTGTGACTTTTGGAGATTGGGTTTTAACAGGTAAACAAACATTAGAAATTTTAAAACTTAACGGAATAGGAAATTTTTTAAATTATGAGTACAAAGTAAAATTTAATAACAATGATGACCCAGAAATAATTATAAAAAAAATTGAAAGTATTTTTAAAGACGATCAAAAGGTAAAAATTAGATATCCTGAAAATGCAGCAAGTGGATTGAAAAGAGTAATTGGTAACTTTTCACAATTTTTATCTCTTGTCTCAATAAGTGCGATGCTAATTGCTGGTATTGGAATTGCTAATACCCTTTTGTCCTTTATAAATCAAAATAACTTGTCTATAGCAGTAAGAAAGGCACTAGGTTTTTTTTCTGGTAATATTAAAAAACTTTATTATCTCCAATTAGTAATATTATTATTTATAATTACTATTTCGGCGTATCTAAGTAGTCTATTAATTGTGCCATTAGCAGATAAATATTTGTCAAGTAGCTTTGGACTTAACATAAATTTATTTTTTTCTTTTTTTAATTTTTTAAAAATATTTTTAATAGGTTTATTAGTTTTGGTAATTTTTTCAATTCCTACAATTAGTTCTATCGATCAAGTTAAAGCTTCAAGTTTATTTAGAAATGTATTCCAGAATTTACAATTTTATTACTCAAAAAAATTAATTGGTATGAGTATTATTATGCTATCGATTTTGATTTTAATATTTACTTATAGGTCAGAAAATCTTGCATATAGTCTAGGTTATTTTGGGGCATTTTTTATTTGTTTGATTATCTTTTTTCTACTTTCAAAGTTAATTATATTTTCTTTAAAAAAGTTAAAATTTAATTCGAGTATTCCTCTAAAAGTATCTATAAAAAATATTACACAATCAAAAAGTATTACACCTATAACAATTATGTCTTTAGGGCTGGGTGTTACATTACTTTTGACCTTGGCATTAGTTGGAACTAATTTTAAAAGAGAGATAGCAAAATCAATACCCGACATTGCTCCTGATTATTTTTTTGTGGGTATTCAAAATGGAGAGCGTGAAAAGTTTAAACAAAGAATTTTATCAATGGATCCTGATGCAAATATTGAAATTGTGCCGATGGTTTCTTCAGGAATAGTAAAGATAAATGGTGTAAATCCAAATACATATATCACACCTGAAAATGATAGTTATTGGGTTATAGGCAGTGAACGGAGATCATCTTGGACAAAAAAAGTTCCTGAGGATAATCTAATTATTGATGGTAAGTGGTGGGATTTGTCTAAACCAAACCAACTTCAGATATCGTTGGATGCTAAGGTTGCAAAAGATTTTAATATTAAATTAGGAGATATATTTACTTTAAACATCTATGGTAGAGAAATTGATGGTGAAATAGTCAACTTTAGACAAGTTGATTATAGAGATCTTAATATAAATTTTGCAATGCTCTTTAATCCTGATTTTGCAAAAAATATTCCTCATGAATATTTAGCAACCACAAAGTTCTATAGTTTAAATAAATTTGATGAGACAAAAATGCTTGAAATTTTGCCTAGTTTATCAATGATTAAAATTGCTGATTATTTAAATAAAGTAACAAATATATTAAATAAAGTTTTCATAGCAGTCATCGTCATATCAACAGTCACCATTGTTATTGGTTTAATTGTAATATCAAGTGCAATTATGGTCCAAGGAAAAGTAAGAGAATATCAAAATTTAGTTTTTAAAATTTTGGGCTTTTCAAGAAAAGAGATTATTTTTTCTTCGCTAATTGAATTTATGATTATTTTTATGTCTGTAATAATGATTGCAGTTTTTTTTGCTGTAGTTGGTTCAAAATTTATTATTGAAGATATATTTGAATTATTCTGGAAGTTTGATCTTAAGGTTTTGATTTATCTTGGTTTATCCATTGGTTTGATAACTTTAGTGTTAATATTATTGACTAATGTCAAATATCTAAATCCGAAGGTTTATCCACTTATAAGAAATCAATAATCACTAGTATTTATTTAGCTTTCTCCATCAGCCAAAGGTTATCACCTGCTAAAAAGTAAATTTTCCCATTTTTTGGATGAACTTGTATATCTCTAATTCTTCCGATTTTATCTTTAAAAATTACATCTTCTTTTATGTTGGACAAATCATTGAAGATTAGTTTTCTTAGGGATTGATCTTTTAATGATGTAATTAAAGCATGACCATTCCACTCATCAAATTCTTTTCCTTCATAAATTGTAATTGCACTAGTTGCAATTGAAGGTACCCAATATTGGATTGCTTTTGTAAAGCCAGGTTTCCACTTTGGACCAATCGGAAAGCCAGAATAATTTTTTCCTCCCCAGCCTAATATTTTCCAACCATAATTTTCACCTTTTTTTACTTCACCAAACCAATCACCACCCTTGGCACCATGGTTACTCATATAAATCTTACCATCATATGATGATAAAGTTAGACCTTGAGGATTTCTTATACCTATTTGATAAATTTCAGGTAGCCAATCTGGCTTATCTACAAATTTAGGATTGTCCTTTGGAATACTTCCATCAAGATTAATTCTTATGATACTCCCAGGATGTTTTGAGGGGTCTTGGGCAATCATGCCTTTACCTCTTTCAC
>CACOKG010000017.1 GCA_902627745.1 uncultured Pelagibacteraceae bacterium
CCTAAGATCAGAGAAGGAGATAAGAGAGTTTTTTTGATAAATGGTAAAGTTTGTGGCGCAATATCAAGAATTCCAAAAAAAGGCTCATTTTTAAGTAATTTAAGCAAAGGTGCAAAACCAATAAATATAAAATTAACCAATAAAGAAATGAAAATATCAAAATTGATAGGCAAAGATTTAAAAAAAGATAAAATTTTCTTTGCTGGAATTGACTTTATAGATGAGCAACTCAATGGTGACATAAATGTAACATCACCTACTGGATTAAAAACTTTCTATGACCTCTCAAAAGTAAATTTAGCCTCAACTTTCTGGAAAGAATTAAAAGCGTGAAAAATCTTACAGACCAACAAAAGGGATCGTTATTGGCTTTCGTTGCTGTAATATTTATTACACCAGACTCATTATTTATAAGGCTTTCAAATGTAGATACTTGGGGTTTAGTTTTTTATAGGGGAATTATTCCTTTTATAACAGTTTTGATGGGTATGTTAATTATTTATAAGTTAAATTTCTTCAAGATTCTTTTCACTAGTGGTTATCATGGAATATTTTATGTAATTACATTTAGTGTGACCAATATAACTTTTGTTGTTTCTATTCAAAATACAAACGTTGCTAATACCTTAGTCATGATTGCGACTGCACCGATGTTATCAGCAATTCTTGGAGCAATATTTCTAAAAGAACCACCTGATAAAAAAACTTGGATTTCTATAATAATTACTTTTTTAGCAATAATATATATTTTCTATGACTCTTTAAAGTTAGGTAATTTTTATGGAGATGTTTTAGGATTTGTTACTGCAATTGGTCTAGCGGTTGGAGCAGTAATAATCAGATCTGCTAAAACTAAAAATTTAGTTCCTGCTGCAGTAGTTGGTAAATTATTTGTAGCAACTTTTGCATTACTTTTTATCGAAAGTTTTGCTTTAGCTGGTAAAGATCTTTTGATTGTTCCATTGATGTGTATTTTATGTGTAGCAATACCTTTTGTTTTAGTTACTATTGCGCCACGATTTATACCTGCTGCAGAAGTTAATCTTTTTTTTCTGCTAGAGACTATAATTGGTCCAATTTGGGTTTGGTTAATCATAAAAGAACAGCCTAGTTTAGAAACACTTCAGGGTGGTCTAATTATAATAACTACCATCGCAATTCACTCATACTTAAAACTCAAAAATTCTTAAGCTTGTCACAATTAAGACTTGATTTAATAATACATCGCGAATAATTACCTCAATTTTTATGAATAAAGTTTTAAAAAACTCATGGGCATTATTTTTAGGGATGGGCTTCATCATGATGGCTTATGGATTCCAAGGGTCTCTCCTTGGTGTAAGAGCTGTTCAGGAAGAGTTTAGCCTTACTTCAACCGGGTTCATGATGTCTGGTTATTTTGTGGGATACTTTATTGGTGCCGCGACTATTCCAAATATAATTTCTAGAGTTGGTCACATAAGAGTTTTTGCAGCTTTTGCGTCCTTAGCTTCATTAGTTGTTTTAATTCACTCAGTTATAATTCATCCATTCATATGGTTTCTATTAAGAATACTCACAGGTGTAAGCATGGTCTGCATTTATACCGTTGCAGAAAGTTGGTTAAATGACAGATCAAGTAATAAAAATCGAGGCAGCGTACTTTCTATCTATATGGTCATACTGTATGGAACCATGGGCATCGGTATGTTTTTACTTAACTTTAGTAGTCCTAAAAACTTTCAACCATTTATATTAGTTTCAGTAATAACTTCTGCTGCTTTAATACCAATTTTACTGACTAAAAAGAAACCACCTAACTTTAAAAAGATACAAGCAATGAATATGAAAGAGTTATACGAAGCTTCACCTTTTGGTATGGTAAGCTCTCTTTTTTATGGAACAATACAGTCAGCTCTATTCACGTTACTAGCAGTTTACGCTACCTCCATGAACTTCACTATTTTAGAAATATCAATTGTAACTTTCTTATTAGCAATATCAGGCGCAGTAGCTCAATTTCCAGTTGGTAAAATTTCTGATTTTTATGATAGAAGAAGAGTAATTGTTTATTCAACATTTGGGGCAGCAATATTTGCAATTATTGCAATATTTGTTTCAAGACAAATGTATTTACCTGGTGGTCTTGCAACCAGCAAAACATGGTTTTATTTTTTCTTTATTCTTTTTTCATTTTGTAGTTTGCCAATGTTCTCTTTAATTCTAGCACACACAAATGATTATATTTCAAAAGAAAAGTTTGTTGCAGCTGGAGCTGGACTTCAATTTGCCTTTGGATTAGGTGCGATGAGTGGTCCATTTCTCTGTTCAATATTTATGGATTTGGTCGGACCAAATGGTTTCTTTGTGTTTCTGTTTATTTTTCACTCTTTAATTGGATTTTTTGGAATATATAGAATGAAAGTTAGAAAAACTGTTGAAAATCCAGACTCTCAGTTCGTTGCGATGCCGCAGACCATTACCCCAGCAGGTATTGAACTTAATCCTACTACTGAACACATAGAAGAACCATATTCTGAAAAAGTTAAAGAAATTTTAGAAAGAAAAGGTGTGAAATATAAAAAAGACGATAACGAAGATCAAAAAGAGGAAGTGACATACTAAATATATCCCTTTCAGGTTGTAACTCATTTTAGACAGGCTACATAGATTTTTTTGAGAATCTTATTGAATAATTTTCATTTATCTAGTGAAATAAATAAAAATTAAAAAATGCCACTAAAAAAAAAGAAAACAAAAATTAAAAAAAAAACTAACGGACTTGCTAAGATAGCATCGTTAACAACAGGTTCGCTAAGTAGCGCATTATCTAATTATAAGAAAAAAAAAGAACAAGAAAAAATCAAAGCAATTAAATTACAAAAACTCGAAGAAAGAAATTCTTATCAAAAGGAAAGAAAAGACTTGAAACTTTGGGAGGATAGGCTCAACAAAGAGAGTAGCAAAATTCGGTCAAATGAAGAAGAGCTGAGAATTAGAGAAAAAGAAATTAGATCTAAAGAAGATAAACAAAAAATTGAGGGTGAAAGACTGACAAAAAAGGATGAAGAATTAGTGCTCGTTGCAAAAGAATTAAGAGAAAAAGAAAAACAATTAAAGATTAGAGATGAAGAACAAAATAGAAGGGATATTGATCTAAAAGTAAGAGAAGATGAACAAAAAAATAAAGAATTAAAAGAACAAAGACGTAAGAACAGAGAATTAAAGGTATTGAAAGAAGAGGAAGATAGACAAAAAGAAGCTGAGTTTATTAAAATAAGAGAGTGGGAAGAAAAATTTGATAGAGAACGAAAGCAAAAAGAACAAGAAGAAATTAGACGAGAACAAAGACTTATTCAAAAAGAAATAGAAAAAAGAGCTAGATTTGATGAAATTGATAAAAATCTCAAAAGTTCATCAGGTGGATTAGAGAATTTTAATATAGATAAATCAAAAGAAAACTAGATCTAAAAATTCTTTCCTTTTATTTTAATCTAAAGAGTATGCTAGATTTACATAAATCAAGAACTTGCGATTTATGAACAAAGAAAACGCTAGTAAACTCTGGAAAATTATTCAGGAAGCTGGAGATTATTTGGTAGGTCAATTACCTGATCATCCTAATCATCCTAAAGGAAGAAATCCTTATGCCCATGTAGCAATTTGTATAAAAAGTAAATTCAATGCAAGTTACAAAGATATTCCTGATGATAAATTCAATGAAGTCTTAGAATATATTGATTTTTTAAAAAAAAATCCCAGCTAATTAAATTATATTTTTTTTATTGTTTAGGAAAATAATCTTTAAATTCACTTTCTCTATAAACATCAGCAGTACAACAATGAAGACCACCGCCAAAAGCATAGGCATCTCTTAAATCTACTGGAATTACTTCCATACCTAGTTTATCGAGTTGCTCTGCTTGATATTTTTCACTTTTCTCAACACAAACTGTCTTCGGGTCTAATACCAAAACATTCATAGAAAGCCAAACAGATGAATAACAAAGTGGTGGTGGTTCGTTATGAGCTGGTTGTGCAGCATCTATAATTTCCCAACCATTATTTTCAAATAATTTTCTTTGTTCTTTGGGTAATCTCCTTTGAGGATTATTAATAATCAATCCTTCTTTTATTGGTGTGAAGGTTGCGTCTATATGAATTGGATATGGATCTCCTGGAAAATTTACAGCATGAACTCGATGATCTTTAAAATGTCTTTTTAACCAGTCAATTCCCTTAAGATTTGTTGTAAAACCATGTTGTACCACTAAGTCTTTACCAAATCTCAGAACATCAGCCGCATCGAACAAAGGCTCTTCCTCTGTTGTTACGAAAAATTTATCTTCAGTCCATTTCAATCTTTTTTGAATTCCAATTTTGTCAGATAAGTAATCTTTTCTATAATCTGCATCTGTTAACCTTGGTTTTGGCGCTGACTCATGTTTCATGTTTGGATCTAAATTGTAATACTCTTTAAGAAGCGGACGATAACAAAGATACTCAAACCATCTACATCTATAACTCATAGTTGCCTCTAAAATTTCATTTCCAACTGTTAATAAAACATCTCTAGGAGGCATGCAGCCAAACATAGTTTCAGATTCCCAATCAGGTGTTGAAGTTTTTTGATTAAAATCTAAAGGTGTTGGTCTATCAACTTTAATACCTCTTTTAACCAAAATATTTGAGAAATCATCAAGTAACTGATTTGCTTTATCTACAGTATCTTTTGTTCTAGGACCAAATTTCCCTCTCATATCTGAGTCTTCAGGAACTTTTGCATCTAAAGCAGGCTCTGGTGCGGGAATACATGTGCCATCGGCTCTTCCAACAATAACATGCTTTAAGGGATCCCACTCGTTCCAACTATTTACAATCTTTTTTGTTTTTTTCATTTTAACCTTTTATAACATTATGCTCTGGACCGAATGGGAACTTCGTAATATTTTCTGATCTATCTTTTCCTATTACTAAAATATCATGTTCTCTATACCCTCCTGCACCAGCATTTCCTTCGGGAATAAGTATCATAGGCTCCATTGAAATAACCATATTTTCCTCAAGAACAGTGTCAATATCCTCTCTCAACTCAAGACCTGCTTCCCTTCCATAAAAATGAGACAACACTCCAAATGAATGTCCATAACCAAACGTTCTATATCGCAAATAACCTAGCTCAGCAAAAAGTTCATTTAATTCATTACATATATCAGAACATTTTACTCCAGGTTTTATTAACTCAAGGCCCTTTTTGTGAACCTTCACATTTGCTTCCCATACTTTTAAAGATTCATCATTTACATTATCTAAAAATAAAGTTCTCTCTAAAGCAGTATAATATCCAGAAATCATTGGAAAAGTGTTTAAGGATAAAATATCACCATTTACTAATTTGCGATTTGTTTTTGGATTATGTGCGCCATCTGTATTGATACCTGATTGAAACCATACCCAAGTATCCATGTATTCAGCATCTGGATATGTTTTGGCTATTTCTTTTTCCATTTTATCTCTTCCAGTAATTGCAATTTCTAACTCTGTTGCTCCTTCTTTAATATTCTTAACAATTTCTTCTCCACCAATATCAGCAATTCTTGCCCCATTTTTTATAATTTCTATTTCTTCTTTAGATTTTATCATTCTTAGCTTCATCAATTTTTTAGAAATATCTATAAAAACAGACGATGAAAAAATTGACTGAATTTTTTCATTCATTTCTAAAGTAATATGATCATTTTCTATTCCAATATTTTTAGGAATTTCATTCTCATTAATTATTGAAGATATCGCTTTTAAAAAATTATCTTTTTTCCAATCAGTATAAATAATATTTTCACAATGTGATCTCCTCCAGGGCTGACTTGCATCAATATTAGCTGAAATAGTTACAATTTTGTTTTCAGTAATAATACATCCATATGGTCTACCAAAAGAGCAATAAATAAAACCTGAGTAGTAAGCTATATTATGCATTGAGGTTAAAATAATCATATCAAGATTATCTTTATCCATTATAGATCTTAATTTATTTAATCTTTGATTATATTCCTCATTAGAAAAAGGTAGTTTAGCCTTTTCACCATTCTTTAAAGTAAAAAAATCAGGCCTTTCCATAAATTTTAAGAATTTAATTTAGAGCTATATATCTCTTATTCCATCTCATGATAAGACTATAATAAATAATTGATACAAAAAGGAAAAAACCACCGACTATGGTATTCGTTGAAGGGATTTCATTAATTCCAAATAATGGTAACCAGACCCAAAAAATTCCTCCAATTACCTCTGTTAAAGACAATAATGTTAACTCTGCAGCCTGGATTGCTTTAGATCCTATCGAATATAAAATAAGACCTAAACACACTAACACTCCGTGAAGAGAAAACATTGCACTATTATAACTTGTTGCAAAAAAAGTTTGTTTATTAACCAAAATCATAATTGTAGCTGTTATAAAACAAAATAAACCGGCTACAGCGACTGTTGTAAATTTTGGAGTTTCTTTTCTCCATCTTAAAGTTACAGAAAAAATTGAAAATCCTATGGATGATGTAAGTCCAAAAACAAAACCTATTAAAGAATTCTTTTCAGTATTACCAACGGCCATGATTATAATACCAACAGTCGCAATAAGCATTGATATCCAAACATTAAGAGAAATTTTTTCTTTTAAAAATAAAAAAGCTAATAATGCAGTAAAAAAAGGCATTGCAGCTAAACATAATAAAGTAATTGCTGCAGTAGTATTTGTAATTGAATAAATAAATGAGATCATTGCAACACCAAGACCCATGCCACCAACGATTCCTGATTTACCTACTTTTTTGTAATTTTTGTAAAAATTTATTCCTTCTTCAAAATATAAATATAAATTTAAAATAATAAAAATAGTTAAACCTCTACCAAAAATATACTGCCAAGGAACCATATGAGGATCATTCATATATCTCACTACCAAGGGACCAAACGACCAAAGTATCCCTGCAAATAAAACTACTGGCACAGCTATTTTTTCATTTCTAAGTTCAACCATAATCGACTATTTAGATCTAATTGATTAGCACTACAACATAAATTAAATTATTATACAAAGTATTAGTACTAGTATAATAAATTAATATGAATCTGGATATTCTTAAAATAGCCTCTAATACCAATAATAACAAAATCATCAAAAACTATACACACCACTCAAAATTGAAAAACTCCTTGTGCGGTGATGAGATGCAAATAAATTTAGTTATAAAAAAAAATAAAATTGTTGACTTTGGTTATCGAGGTAAGTCCTGTGTTTATTGTCAAGCCTCAGCAAGCTTACTATCAAAAATTTCAATTAATGAAAATAAGTCTAAAATTAATGAATTGTGCGATGATGCCAAAAATTATTTTGAGGGAAATGTTGAAAATATTGAAAAAAAATGGAAATCGCTTAATAAAATATTTAATGATAAAAATCTATCTCGTAAAGAGTGTATTTTATTACCTTTTAAAACAATAAAAAAAATAGTATCAAAATAATCTCATGGGTAATTTAAAACAATCTTTTATCGCAGGATTATTTTCAATCATAACTATAGGTATTTTAACTTTATTAACTTACAAAACTGAGTTTGGAATTTTTCTTATTGCATCTTTTGGATCATCAATGGTTCTTTTATATGGTTATCCTGAAAGCCCTTTTGCCCAACCCAAAAATGTTTTTTTTGGGCATCTGGTAACTGCAGTTGTAGGAATGTTTTTTTTATATTTAATACCTTTACCATTATTTATAATTATACCATTAGCAGTTGGGTTTGGAGTGGGTCTGATGATATTGCTAAATGTAACCCATCCACCCGCAGGTGGAAATCCAATTATAGTTATCATGGGTAGTGTCTCACTTGACTACTTGTTAAGCCCAATAATTTCAGGATCAATAATTATTCTGATTTTTGCCATCATAATTAATAGATTTATACTTAAAAAGAGTTATCCAAAATCAAAATAATTTGTTTGCTAGCGACATTAAAATAATGTTAGATGTCTCAAAATAAATTAATGATCGAAAGTAACGCAGGAGAATAAATGAAAATATTATGTGTATTATATGATGATCCAAAAGGAGGAATGCCTAAGTCATATCCACTTCAAGATCTTCCTAAACTAGAAAAATATCCAGACGGAATGACTCTACCTTCGCCGAAAGGAAGAGATTTTAATCCAGGGGAGTTATTAGGATGTGTTTCGGGAGAATTAGGATTAAGAAAATTTTTAGAAAGTAATGGACATGAGTTAGTAGTTACTAATAGTAAAGATGGAGATGGATGTGAGGCTGATAAACATATCGTTGACGCTGATATAGTAATTTCACAACCTTTTTTTCCTTATTACTTAACTAAAGAAAGAATTGCTAAAGCTAAAAACTTAAAAATGGCTATTACAGCTGGAATTGGCTCTGATCACGTAGATTTACAAGCAGCTATGGATAACAAAATTGATGTAGTTGAAGTAACTTTTTGTAACTCAAGATCTGTTGCTGAACACATTGTGATGATGATTGTATCAATGGTAAGAGACTATCATAACCAACATAGAATTGTTAATGAAGGTGGATGGAACATAGCAGATGCTGTGCAAAGATCTTATGATGTTGAAGGTATGCACATTGGAACTGTTGCTGCTGGTCGTATCGGTTTAGATGCATTAAGAAAAATGAAACCATTTGATGTACACTTACATTATTTTGATAGGCATAAATTACCAGATAGTGTTGAAAAAGAATTAAACTTAACATTTCATGAGTCCGTAGAATCTATGGTTAAAGTTTGTGATGTTGTGACTATAAACTGTCCTCTCCATCCTGAGACTGAGAACTTATTTGACGATGCAATGATTAGCAAAATGAAAAAAGGTGCTTATATCGTAAACACTGCAAGAGGTAAAATTTGTAATCGTGATGCTATTGCAAAAGCATTGAAGAGTGGTCAACTAAGTGGTTACGCTGGAGACGTTTGGTTTCCACAGCCAGCTCCAAATGATCATGTATGGAGAACAATGCCTAACCATGGAATGACACCTCATACTTCTGGAACATCTTTGTCAGCTCAAACAAGATATGCTGATGGTGTAAGAGAAATCTTAGAATGTTTCTTTGAAGGAAAAGAAATTAGAGATCAATATCTTATCGTCAAAGATGGACAATTAGCTGGAATGGGTGCTCACTCATATAGTAAAGGATCTGCTACTGGTGGTTCTGAAGAAGCAGCTAAATATAAGAAAAAATAAATCATTCTTTTAATTATTAAAGGTAAGCTACTTTAAGTAGCTACCTTTAATAACCTAGACTCAATTCTCAATTTTTGTATAAATTTTTAGTCATGAGATTTTTATTATTTATATTTCTTAACTTAATAATAGCTAATTCAGTATTAGCAGCTGAAAAAAGTAAAGCTTATTTTGCTGGTGGTTGTTTCTGGTGTATGGAAGAGTCTTTTGAAAAATTAACAGGTGTTGAGAAAGTAATTTCAGGATACTCTGGTGGAAAAACCGAAAATCCAACCTATAAAGAAGTTACTTATGGAAATACAGGTCACCTTGAAGTTGTAGAAGTAATTTATGATGCAAGTTTAATATCTTACGAAGAA
>CACOKG010000018.1 GCA_902627745.1 uncultured Pelagibacteraceae bacterium
AAATTATAGATATAATCATTAAAGAAATTAAGGAATCGTTAAATAGGGGTGAAGGTTGTGAATTTCGTTCATTTGGCACTTTTAGAACAAATATTCAAAAGGCTTCTATTAGACGAAATCCAAAAACAGGTGAAAAAGTTAATGTTCCAAAAAAAAGAACAATAAAATGGAAAATGTCCAAAGATCTGTTTAAAAAGTTAAATAATGACAAAGAATAAAATTTTTGTAGCGTGTGATAGCACCAACATCTCAAAAGTTAAAAAGATTATAAGCAAAACTCAAAATTCAAAAATAAAAATAGGTTATAAATTTGGACTTGAATTCCTAAACTCAAAAGGTGGTAGACCTTTTCTATCAAAATTGAAGAATAAAATAAAATTTGCAGATCTTAAACTTCACGATATTCCAAATACTTGTGCATCAACAGTGAAAGCGATAAAAGATTTAAAAATTAATTATTTAACTATACATATAAGTTCTGGCTTAGAAGCCTTAAAAGCAACCAAGAAAGTTTCAGGAAAAATAAAATTAATTGGAGTGACAATTCTTACGTCATTAGATTATAAAGCGTTAAAAGATATTGGATATAATAAAGATGTAAAAAAATTAGTTCTTCATCAGGCGAGAATGGCGAATAAAGCAAAATTGGATGCTATAGTATGTAGTGCTCAAGAAGTAAAGTTAGTTAAAAAAGTGTTTAAAAAAGAAATTATTACTCCAGGTATAAGATTTAATTCAAAATCAAATGATCAAAAAAGAATTGTAACTCCAAAACAAGCTTATAAATATGGTAGCGACTGGCTTGTAATGGGAAGGCCTATAACCAAAGGGAATATCAAAAAAAATATTCAAAATCTAATTGATCACTTAAGCCAATGATCAAAGGTTTAAAAATTTGTGGGGTCTCAGATCCTGAAACTTTAAACTATATTTTAAATCATAATCATAAACCAACAATGATAGGTTTCATTACAAATTATGAGAAAAGTAAAAGGTTTGTTAAACTTGAAAAATTAAAAGATTTAATAAATATAGATAAAAAACAGGTTAAATTTGTTTCTGTGCTTGTAAACCCTGATGATGAAATACTGGAAAAAATAAAAGATTTAAATTTTGATTACTATCAGCTTTACGATGTAAATCCTTTTAGAACAAAAGAAATAAAATCTGAATTCAAAAAAAAAATAATCACTGCTATTAATGTTTCAAGTAAAGATGATGTGGTTAAATATAAAGATTATTCAGAAATTTCAGATATAATTTTATTTGACTCGAAAGGTTACCATAAATCTGAAAGTTTTGATCATAGTTTACTAGATGATGTACCTAGTGATTTAAGTAAAATGATTGCAGGAAATATTCAAATAAATGATATACCTAACTTTAAGAATAAAGAATTTATTGTTGATCTCAGTGGAGCACTAGAAGACCAATATGGAAAAAAAGACATTGATAAAATTGATAATCTTTTAAATACAGTGCATAATATAAATTCTTAAGATATGACTAAAAATTCACTTAAATCAGGACCAGATGAACTAGGATACTATGGCGAGGGAGAAAATGCCATGGGTGGCATGGCTGTAGGTGAAACATTAATGCCCGCTTTACACGAACTTAACAAAGGTTTTGAAGATGCAATTAAAGATCAAGCTTTTCTAGATGAATATGCCTATTATTGTAAACATTATATTGGAAGACCATCACCATTATACTTTGCCGAAAATCTTACAAAAAATTTAGGAGGTGCAAAAATATTATTTAAACAAGAGCATCTTAATCATACTGGAAGTCATAAGATTAATAATAGTTTATTCCAAATATTATTAGCAAGGAGAATGGGTAAAAAACATCTTATTTGTGAATCTGGAGCTGGACAACATTATTCTGCAACAGCAGCTGTAGCTGCTAAATTCAATATGCCACTTATTGGAGTAATGGGAGAGATTGATATCAAGAGGGTAAATCAAAATATAATTAAAGCTAAACACTATGGAGCAAAGTTAAAATCAGTGCCTGGATCATTAAAAGAAGCAATTACATTTGCAATAAAAACCTGGACCAGTAATCCTGATTACGCATATATTATTGGATCGTGTGTTTCTTCAGCACCATTTCCCAAAATAGTTACATTTGCACAAAGTATAATTGGAAAAGAAATCAGGGAACAATCAATGGCTCAAGAAGGAAAAATTCCAGATATGATAGTTGGATGTCTGGGCGGAGGATCAAATTTTGCAGGCAGTATTTATGAATTTTTAGATGAACCGAGTGTAAAAAAAATTGGCGTAGAGGCAGCTGAAACAGCAGCACTAAGTAATGGAACACCAGGAATAATGCAGGGTATGAAAACATATATGTTGCAATCTAATGATGGCTCTAAATCTTTAGGAGGTTCTTCTCTGGGAGCTGGAATACAATATTTCAGTGTAGGACCCATGCATTCATATCTTAAAAATTTGAAAGCTGTTGATTATACTTTTGCAACAGATAAAGAAATTTTAGATGCTTACAAGCTAATTGCAAAAACTGAGGGTATTTCCGCAGCTTTAGAGCCAATGGCTGGAGCAGCCGAAGTTATTAAACGAGCAAAAGGTAAATCAAAAGATTACCTAATTTGTTTATCCCTTTGTGGTCGAGGCGAAAAAGATTTAGATACAATTCAAGAACACATAGGTAAAGATTTTGAGTGAAAGACTAAAAAAGATATTTCAGTCAAATAATCCAAAGACAAAGTTGGTGGCTTATTTTGTTGGATGCTATCCTGACTATAAAACAAGCTTGGAATTGATCAAAAAGGCAATTGATAATGGGGTCTCGGTAATTGAATGCGGCTATCCAACTTCTGAAGCTTCTGCAGAAGGACCAGTCATAAAAATAGCCCATGATAAAGTTTTAGAAAACGGAGATACTTTAAAAGATATAATTAAATTAGTTAGTGAAATTAGAAATTATAATAAAGAAGTTGGAATTGTTTTAATGGGTTATATTGCTAATTTATATAAATATCCAATTTCTAAATTTGTTACTGATATAAGTGATGCGGGTGCTGATGCTTGTTTAGTTGTGGATGCACCTCATGAATTAAAGGAGGAAAATATTTTAAGGGAAGAATTAAATAAAAAAAATCTATCATTAATAAAGCTTATAGCCCCAACAACCGATGATAATAGACTTAAAGATATAGTTAAAATATCAAGTGGTTTTTTATATCAAGTGAATGTTTCAGGTGTAACTGGAGATAAATCTGCTAATGAAACTGATGTGTCAAATTTTGTAAAAAGAATCCAAAAGTCTACAAAATTGCCAATTTGTTCTGGATTTGGAATTAAATCTCCAAAAGATGCTGTAAAAATAGCTAATACTGGGTGTCAAGGAGTTATTGTTGGAAGTGCTTTTGTAAAGTATATTCAGGATAATTTGGAGGACAAAGATTTGCCATCAAGTTTAGGCAATTATATCTCTACTTTTACAAAGGAGTTGCAACGAACTGGATAACTAAAATTATTAAAGCAGGTGAAAAAATTAAATCTGCGATTCACAAAAGAGCGTCTAAAGAAGATATTGCTAATAGTGACTGGACTTCTTGTTGCAAAGGTCCAATATTAAAAAAAGACTTAGAAGAAAATCTTTGGGTTTGCCCTGATTGTAATAAGCATCACAGAATTAAGCCTAAACAAAGATTTGATATTTTATTTGGAAAAGACAATTATGAAACTTTTCAAACACCCATCCCAAAAGATGATCCATTGAATTGGACTGACTCAAAACCTTATAAAGATAGGTTAAAATCTGCCAGAAAAAAAACTGGTTTGGATTGTAGTATGGTTGTGGCTTCAGGCTTTATAAATAATATAAAAATTACAGCAGTCGCATCTGATTTTGATTTTATGGGAGCAAGTATTGGTGCAGCTGAGGGAGAAGCTTTTTTATTCGCTGCTCAACACGCAATTGAAAATAAACAACCTCTTTTGGTTGTCTCATGCGGTGGTGGTGCCAAAATGCAAGAGTCGTTAATTTCCTTATCACAACTTACAAGAACAACACTAGCAATAAATGAACTCAAATCTGCTGGACTTCCTTATTTTGTTTTATTAACCGATCCTACTGCTGGTGGAATTACAGCCTCATATGCAATGTTAGGTGATATTCACTTGGCTGAACCTGGTGCGTTAATCGCTTTTGCTGGGGCAAGAGTAATTCAAGGAACAGTTAAAGAAGAGTTGCCAGAGGGTTTTCAAAAAAGTGAATACCTTGAAAAAACAGGATTTGTTGACTTAATCGTTGAGAGAAAAGATCTTGCTGAAAAAATTGGAACTTTATTATCAATATTGTTAAAGAAAAATTCTGATATAAGTGCTGAAGAAAATGAAACTTCAGAAAATACTCAGCAACTTTCAAAAGTTGCATCCTAAAGAAATCGATCTATCACTTGATCGCATAAAAAATCTTTGTGAAAAACTTTGTAATCCTCAGGACAAAATCAGAGCCATCAGTATTGTTGGGACAAATGGTAAAAACTCTACAATTCAAGCTTGTTATTCAATTTTAAAGGAGGCAGGAATTAAGTGTAATGTTTATACCAGTCCTCATATTCAAAAAATAAATGAAAGATTTGTTTTTAACAACCAACAACTTGGAGATGATGAACTGGCCTCTTTATTTGAGGAGGTTGAGAGAGTAAATGCGAATAATCCAATAACATTCTTTGAAATTTTGACTGCATGTTATTTTTATAAAGCAGCTCAATGTCCTGATAATCTTAATCTAATTGAAGCAGGTTTATTTCATAGGTTTGATGCAACAAATATCTTAAAAAATAATCTTGCAAGTATTGTAACTTCTATATCGAAGGACCATTTAGACTGGCTTCCAGAAAATGAGAGGACAATCGATAAGATTATTTTTGAAAAAACTTCAAACCTTTTAAATTCAAATATTATTGTTGCAAAACAATACCCTGTTTCAACATTAGAAAAGATTAAAAAAACTATTCATCAAAATCAATCTAATAAGTATTTTTTTAATGATGATTTTTCATTCTCAAATGGAGAAAATGAATTCTTTTATTATGAAGATAAATTTGGTGGATTAAAACTACCAAAACCAAATGTATTAGGTCAATTTCAACAGGAAAATATTTCAACAGCTATTGCAACCTTACGAATTTTAGATCTGGGCATAGAAGATCATCATATAAAAAAAGGTATTCAAAAAATTGATAATATTGCGAGACTTCAAAAAATTGAGTCAGGTAAATTAAAAGATTTAGTTAAAGATAATCTTTTTTTATTATCTGGAGATCATAATGAAGATGGAGCAAGAGTATTAAATGAATATTTAAAAAGCCTTGATTGTAAAAAACATCTGATTATCGGCATGATGAGCAACAAAGAACATGAGAAGTATATCAGCCATTTTAAAGATATTGCCTCAATAACAACTGTAGATATTAAAAATCAGCCAAATGCAATTAGTGGAATTAAATTAAAAGAAAAATTTAAAAGTATTCCGAATGTAAATTATAAAGAGAGTATTGAGGACGCAATCAAAAGCATAAATCTAAATCAAGGAGATCTGCTACTAATTACTGGGTCTTTATATCTTTGTTCAGAAGTTTTGAATGTAAATTAGATATTTTTTTCTAAAAATTCTTTCATGTGACTCTCGGGTACGCCACCAACTTTTCTATCTACTTCAACGCCTTTTTTATAAATAATGACAGTTGGCACCCCTCTTATTCCAGCGGCACTACCAGTATTTATTCCACCTTCTTCAATGTCAGCGTAATAAAATCCAGCTTTATCTTTATACTCAACAGCTAGTTTATCCATAATTGGTTTTAAAGCTTTGCAAGGTCCACACCACGCAGCCGAAAATTGAATTACAGAAATATCCTCGTTTTTAATTTTGTTATCAAAATCTTCGTCTTTAAAATCTGTCAGCATTCAATCTTTCTATAATTTACTAATACAAAGTCAACTACGCAATTTCATATTTTTTTTCAATTGACATTATAAATTCGTTTATTTCATCTAATTTTTTTAATTCTGCCTCATCATCTCTATTAGAAGCTTGATCTCTTAAATAGTCAATTTCAGTGTAAGCCATATTAACAGTTTGCCACTTTTCTTTATTTTTACTCAAAATTCTTCTAGCAATTTCACTTTTGATATTTTTATAAAGATCAGGTGGTAAAATTTGCGGTGCTTCTTGATAAATAATTTTTTGGCCAAACCAGCTACATCTTTTATCTTGAAACTTATCTAATAATCTCAATTTGTCTTCCCAAGATGAGCTATGCCAAGTTTTAAATAATGCAGTATCTTTATTTGGAATAAATTTCTCATAAAGAGTTTCCTCCGGTAATAAATCTTCTTGAGTTTTTGTTTGTTCCTTTTCCTCTGCAGCTTCTCTATTTATGATTTGAATATTTTTACAAAAATTTTCGTTTTCTCTAACAAGTTTAGCTCTTTTTTGAATTGTTGCTAAATCCAAATCTGAATAGGGTTTTTGCTTAAGAGCAAATTGTTTATCTAAAATTACTGGAGCTTTATTAGTTTTTAAAACTCTTAAAGCCTTAGGGCTATATTTTTTTAATACATCTCGTAATTGATTTACTGGTAGGTTTAACAATGGTTCTGGATCCCTTCTTAGGTCCCAAACATATCCCCAAGATACATATGACGGGTGAAAGCAATGATTAGGATGTAGCGTACCAGTAAGATACATCATGTTTCTACCTTTCACATTTTCAAATATTGAGTAGATACCTTCATTTTTTAAAAATGTTTCAACACTAGTCTTTGTTGATGTCTTTAAAAACGTATCCCAATTTTCTTTATGTTTGTCTTTTATAATTCTTAAAACCTTCAGTGAATTCTGTGCATCAACATAGGCTGTATGGCTAGCTGAAGTGTCAAAACCCTGCATTCTAGACAAAGATTCCAAGGCAAGACTTGGATTACCTGCTTCGGTTAGCTCTGTTTTTAGGGTCTCTGAGTTTAATGTTTGAGCTGCTCTAGCTATGTGCAAACCATCATGTTCACTATTCGGTGATGAGTGTGTAGCATAAGGATACCGATTACCTTTAAAGAAATTAAAGTGAAACATTCTTCTATCAAAATTAAGATTTGACCAACCCATAAATACCGCTGGAGCACATTTTGTAAAAAAATTTTCAACAGCACCTAAAAATTCATAATGTGAATAATTACCTTTGGTTAATAAATCAATACTAGTTGAATTAACAAGTAAAGCCTTGGCACTGGGAACCTCTCCTTCTGGCATTCGACCCCTAATATTTAATTTTCCAATCTCTTTAAGGTTTTTATCAACAACGACAGCACCTACTTCAATTATTGATCCCCAAATAGTACTATTAGTTGTTTCTGTATCGTAAATTACAATTTTATCCATTTTTGCTAACTTATATTACTCATTTCATTAAATCTTTTTAATCTACCCAAAAATAAATTTTGATAAGTGACTAATTCAGGGCCCTGAATTTTGAATTCCTGAAACAAATTATCTACTGTGCAAACAAGAATAACGCAAGCATTGATATTTGAATTATAAACCACATTGTGTGCTAGAGAATAAGCTGCTGTTTGTAAAAACCATGAGTCTATATATTCAACTTTTTTGGGTTTATTAGATTGTTTAAAATCAATAATTGTTTCTTTTCCCTCGTATAACCCAACACAATCTGCTGTGCCGGCATATTTTTCAGGATAATGCATTGTGCATTCGACGCCATATACTTCCTCTAGTCTATTCATAAGCCCTTTATCTATGATTTCTTTTGCCATTTTTTTATACTGTTCATTGTCTTCAAAGAAGCTCAAATTTTCTCTGCCCAAAAGAAAAGACTCCAAATAACTATGCATCTGAGAACCTCGGCTGCTAGCTGCTTTGGTTATTGCCTCTGCTTCTTTATACCCTGTTCTTTCACGCCAATTCGCTAACGCCGCTTTATCTTCCTCAGACTTAGTTGCATCAAGTATTGATGTCACGCTTGGTAATTTTGTTTCTCCCAAAACATATCTTCTTATTCCATCTTCAGTAGCTCTTGATGATGTAGGATAGTTGTATTTCTTATTCCAACGCATGTGATTTCTTATAATCTGTATTTTTGGAAAAAAGAAATTAATTTTTTGCTTGTTTATTTCTTTCGACAAATTTTTCTACGTTTTCAGTTTGAACAGCTTTCTCAACCTGTTCGGGATCTTTGATATTTTCTAAAGTTCTACTAATTGATCTTGCATCAGTTCCAAACTTATCAACCACACTCATGGCCTCTTCTAGTTTTTTTCTAAGCACAATAATATTATCAAAATGCTTACCAAATCTAGTGGTGATTGTTTTTAGATGATTATAAATCTCTGTTGCACCCTTTTGAACCTTAAGAGATTGAAATCCCATGTGTAAAGACTGTAGATAGGCTGATAGAGTATTAGGACCACAAATTACAATTTTATACTTTTTCATTAATTCTTGGGTTAATAATTCCTTAGTGCTGGGATCTTGATATTCTGTTAATTCTTTATAAAGACTCTCAGTTGGTGCATAGACAATTGCAAAATCAGTGGTCTTTGGTGGAACAATATATTTTTCATTAACACTTTTTGCTTTTGCTTTAAATGCGCTTGCTAATTTAGTCCTAGCATCTGCTGCTGCCTTTTTATCATCTGCTTCATGGGCATCAGTGATAGCTTTAAACTTTTCAGCAGGAAAATGCGAGTCCACTGGTACCAGAACATCTCCTTGAAGTTTAATTGCAAATTCAACATTTTCACTAGTGTCCTCTTTCATCTTTACATTGGTCATAAATTGAGAAGTAGGTAGCAAATCTTTCATAAGAGCTCCCAAAGAATACTCTGCTAAAGTTCCATATTTTTTAACCCCAGCTAAAATTTTGGTAATCCCCTCTTGGCTTTGATTTAGTAATTGAACTTGTTGATTAAAATTACCAACTTTTTCATCTACTTTAGTTAGGGCTGCTGTCATATCTTTAGCAACCTCTTTGCTCATACTATTAAATGATTCACCTAAAGAATTCTTAAGACTATTGATATCGTCCTTAATTTTAAGGACTTCTTGATCTTTATTATCCTCATCATTAGGTTTGCTTTTGAACTTTAGAAATAAAGCTATATTTACCAATAAAACAACTACTACTAATCCTACTATTATTACATCCATGATTCTCTACGTTATACTCCTATTTTTATATTTCAATTTATATTTTCTTTACCGTAATAAATTATACCGGTGCCATCACAACCTATACATATCTCCTCTGGATAGCTTTCGAGGATAATCCCTTCACCATTACATTCA
>CACOKG010000019.1 GCA_902627745.1 uncultured Pelagibacteraceae bacterium
GGCCTTTCACAGTTTTGGTGGATGGAAAAGATCTTTATTTGGAGATAGTGCAATGCATGGTATGGAGGGTGTAAAATTTTATACAAAATTGAAAACAGTTACTTCAAGATGGCCTTCAGGCATCAGGTCAAATGCAGAATTTGTGATGCCTACGATGAAATAGAAAAATATGACAAAAAAAAATAATAAAATATCATTAATTGGCGCAGGTCAAATTGGAGGAACTTTAGCTCACTTAATAGGAACAAAAGAATTGGTAGATGAAGTTGTTTTATTCGATGTAGCAAGTGGAATTGCCAAAGGAAAAGCTTTAGATATCGCCCAGTCATCATCTGTAGATAAATTTAATGTGAAATTTTCTGGAACAGATAATTACAAAGATATTGAGGGATCAGATGTAGTAATAATAACTGCTGGAGTTCCAAGAAAACCTGGTATGAGTAGAGATGATTTATTAGGTATTAATTTAAAGATAATCAAACAAGTTGCAAAGGGAGTAAAAGAAAATGCTCCTGATGCCTTTGTAATATGTATTACTAATCCACTTGATGTAATGGTAATGGCATTCCAAAAATTTTCAGGTTTACCATCAAACAAAGTTGTTGGAATGGCTGGTATTTTAGATAGCTCGAGATTCAAATTATTTTTATCTTTAGAATTTGATGTACCTGTAAAAGAGATAGACGCGATGGTCATGGGAGGACATGGAGATACAATGGTTCCTCTTCCAAGATTTACCAAAGTATCTGGAAAACCTTTATTAGATCTAGTTAATGACGGAAAAATTTCAAAAGAAAGATTAGAAGAAATAAATCAACGAACTCGAGATGGTGGAGCTGAAATAGTAAAATTTTTAGAAAAAGGTTCTGCCTTTTATGCGCCTGCAGCTTCAGGAATTGAAATGGCTAAAGCTTATCTCAACGATGAAAAAAAAATGCTTCCATGTGCAGCTCAATTAAATGGTGAGTATGGTATAAAAGATATTTATGCTGGTGTGCCAATTATAATTGGAAAAAGCGGAGTTGAAAAAATAGAAGAAATTAACTTAGATGAAAAAGAAAAGTCTGAATTTTTACACTCAGTTGAAGCAGTAAAAAAATTATGGGAAGCAGCTTCTAAAATTGATCCTGATTTAGCTAAAAAATGAATATTCACGAACACCAAGCTAAACAAATCTTAAGAGAGTTTGGTGCAGTTGTCCCAGAGGGAGTTTTTGCACTTACTGTTAAAGATTTAATTGAAAAATGTAAAAAACTAATAACTGATAAATATGTCTTAAAAGCTCAAATCCATGCGGGTGGGAGAGGGAAAGCAGGAGGAGTAAAAATCTTAAATAATTTAGATGAATTAGAAAAATCTGCCAATGAACTTCTTGGGAAAAAATTAATCACGCATCAAACTGGGCCAGAAGGTCGAGAGGTAAAAAGACTTTATGTTGAAACTTCATCTAATATAGAGAAAGAATTTTATTTATCGTGTTTAATTGATAGAGCCACATCTAAAATTGCATTTATTTCTAGCAATGAGGGAGGGATGGATATTGAAGAAGTAGCAGCAAAATCCCCAGACAAAATTTTGACAAACAAAGTTGATTTTGCAGAAGAAATTTCAGATACAGAGTGTGAAAAAATAATCAAAATTTTTGATTTAGAGGATAGTTCGAAAATAGATGCTATATCTCTAATTAAATCAATTTATAAAATGTTTGTTAAAACGGACGCAAATATGGTTGAAGTTAATCCATTAATTTTAACAAAAGAAAAAAAGATTGTTTGTCTAGATGCAAAAATAAATTTTGACAGCAATGCTTTATTTAGACATCCAGAGATTTTAAATCTTAGAGATCTAAATGAGGAAGACCCTATAGAGATCGAAGCTAGTAAACATGATTTATCTTATATAAAATTAGATGGAAGTATTGGGTGTATGGTAAATGGAGCTGGTTTAGCAATGGCTACAATGGATATAATAAAGTTATACGGAGAAGAGCCAGCAAATTTTCTTGATGTTGGTGGAGGCGCCTCAAAAGAGAAGGTTTCAGCAGCTTTTAAAATAATTTTGTCAGATAAAAATGTTAAAGGTATTTTAATCAATATTTTTGGTGGCATCATGAGATGTGATGTTCTTGCTCAAGGTGTAGTTGATGCAGCAAAAGAAATCGATATTAATGTTCCTTTAGTGGTGAGATTAGCTGGTACAAATTTTAAAGAAGGAAAAACTATATTAGACAATTCTGGATTAAAACTTATCTCTGCTGAAAATTTAGATGATGCAGCAAGTAAAATTGTTAAGGCCATAAAATAATGTCAGTTCTTGTAAATAAAGAAACTAGATTAATTTGTCAGGGTTTTACGGGGTCACATGGAACATTTCACTCTGAGCAAGCAATTAAATATGGAACAAAATTAGTTGGTGGAGTTACTCCTAAAAAAGGAGGACAAAAACATTTAGGATTACCAGTTTTTAGCACAGTCAAAGAGGCCAAAAATTCTGAGGGCGCCAACGCCACGATGATATATGTGCCAGCGAAGTTTGCTGCTGCAGCAATCGTTGAGGCAATAGAGGCATCAATCGAGTTAATTGTTTGCATTACTGAAGGAATCCCAATTCAAGATATGTTGAGAGTTAAACAGAAATTATTAAAATCAAATTCCAGATTAATTGGACCTAATTGTCCAGGAATAATAACTCCTGGTGAATGTAAAATTGGTATTATGCCAGGCAATATCCACAAAAAAGGTTCAGTTGGTATTGTCTCTAGATCTGGGACTTTGACCTATGAGGCAGTTGCTCAAACCACAGAGAATGGATTAGGTCAATCTACTTGTATAGGTATCGGTGGAGATCCAATAAACGGCACAAATTTCATTGATTGTTTAGACCTATTTTTAAATGACGATCAAACAGAATCTATTTTGATGATTGGAGAAATTGGAGGAACTGCTGAGGAAGAGGCATCAGATTTCATTAAAAATCATAAAATTAAAAAGCCAATTGTCGGTTTTATAGCGGGTTTGACAGCTCCACCAGGTCGTAGAATGGGCCATGCAGGTGCAATAATTTCTGGCGGCAAAGGTGGAGCTAAAGATAAGATTAAAAAGATGCAAGATTGTGGAATAACTATAGCAAATTCTCCATCCAAAATTGGAAAAACATTATTTGAAAAATTGTCTGATTGAAAAATTTCTTCCTAGGTTTATATTGATTAATACATAATGTCATCTGCTAAAAATTTAGAATATAAAAAAACAGCATTTCTTAATAAATCAAATAGCTCTTTCATCGAGCAAATGTATTTAAAATTTTTGAATAATGATCCTAATTTACCAGATAGTTGGAAAAAATATTTTAAAGAGATTGGAGATGCAGAGGATATAGTTATCAATGAAATTAATGGACCATCTTGGAGTCCTTCAAAAAAAGTCTCGATCAATAAAAATGAAATTTCAGAAAAACAAGATATAGAGAAAAATGATACTGACATTGTTAAATCAAACGCTAATTCTATTAAAGCTGTTGCAATGATTAGGTCATATAGACAAAGAGGTCATTTAATTGCAAAATTAGATCCATTAGGATTACTTGAAACAGATTATTTAGATGAACTTCATCCAGAGTTTTATGGTTTTAAAAAAGAAGATTATCAAAAAAAAATCTTTTTAGATGATGTAACAAATAAAGAATATTCAAATATTAGTGAGATCCTTACGTTTTTAAAAGAAAAGTATTGTGGTTCTTTAGGATATGAATATATGCATATTTCAAATCCTACTGAAAGAAAATGGTTTAGAGAACGTGTTGAAAAAAATGATGATTTTAATTTTACTCAAAATGGAAAAGAAGCTATTCTTAATAAGTTAATTCAAGCAGAAGGTTTTGAAAAATTCCTTCATACTAAATATGTTGGAACTAAAAGATTTGGGCTTGATGGAGGTGAGAGTTTAATTCCTGCACTTGAACAAATTATTAAGATCGGTGGACAATCGCAAGTTAAAGAAGTCAAGATTGGTATGTCTCACAGAGGTCGACTTAATGTGTTAGCAAATGTTTTACAAAAATCTTATAAAAGAATATTTAATGAATTTGCTGGAGAAATAAGCTCTAATTCTAAAGATGATACTGGAGATGTAAAATATCATTTAGGAGCATCATCTAATAGAGAGTTTGATGGAAACTCAGTTCATGTTAGTTTAACAGATAACCCTTCACATTTAGAGGCAGTAAATCCAGTTGTTTTAGGGCAAACCAGAGCAAAACAATTTTTTCACAAAGATAAAGAAAGAAAAAAAGTAATTCCAATTTTAATACATGGAGATGCAGCCTTTGCTGGACAGGGTGTTGTGGCTGAATGTTTTGCAATGTCTGGTCTTCCAGGTCATAATACTGGCGGCACAATTCATATTATAATTAATAATCAAATAGGTTTTACAACAAGCCCAAGATTTGCAAGATCTTCCCCTTATCCTTCGGATGTAGCTAAAATGGTTGAAGCTCCGATTATTCATGTAAATGGTGATGATCCAGAAGCTGTAGTTTATGCAGCGAGAATTGCCACAGACTTTAGATTAAAATTTAATAGAGATGTAGTTATTGATCTAATTTGTTACAGAAGGTTTGGACACAACGAAGGAGATGAACCTTCATTTACTCAGCCTTTAATGTATAAAAAGATAAGATCTCATCCATCAACTATTAAAGTATATGGAGAAAAATTAGTGCATGAGGGTTCAATTTCTAAAGAATATCTTAATAACTCTATAAAAAAATTTAAAGATCTGCTGGATGATCAATTTAAAAATGCAAAAAATTATAAACCAAAGATCGAGTGGTTTGAGGGGACTTGGTCCAGATATAGACCAGAGCCAGGAAAAGACAAAAGAGGGGTCACAGGATTTGACACTAAAAAGTTAAAAGGTATTTCTGATAAGATAAATTCTACACCTTCAGATTTGAATATTCATAAAACTATTTCCAAAATTTTAGAAAACAGAAAACTTATGGTCTCTAAAGGCAAAGGAATTGATTGGTCTACTGCAGAAGCACTTGCTTTCGGTTCATTACTAGAAGAGGGGTATCCAGTAAGACTTGTTGGACAAGACTCTGGAAGAGGAACTTTTAGTCAAAGACACTCTGTTCTGAGAAATCAAATTGATAATTCAAGATATATTCCTTTGAATAATATTTCAGAAAAACAAAAAAAATTTGAAATAGTAGATAGTTTTTTATCAGAATTAGCTGTTTTAGGATTTGAGTACGGATATAGTTTGGTTGAGCCTAATACCTTAACTATTTGGGAAGCACAATTTGGTGACTTTGCAAATGGTGCTCAAGTGGTAATTGATCAATTCATAGCCTCAGGTGAGAGAAAATGGTCTAGAGCATCTGGGCTTGTCATGCTATTACCACACGGATATGAAGGCCAAGGTCCAGAACATTCATCAGCAAGATTAGAGAGATTTTTACAATTATGTTCTAATGATAATATGCAAGTAATGAATTGTACAACACCTGCAAATTATTTTCATGCTTTAAGAAGACAAATGCATAGAGATTTTAGAAAACCTTTAGTTATCATGACACCTAAATCTTTACTGAGAAACAAAAATTGTATTTCAAATTTAGAAGATTTTAGTAAACAAAATTCGTTTCATAGAGTTATGTGGGATCACGCTATAGATCCAAAAATTACTGGATTTATAAAATTAAAAAAATCAAAAGATATTAAAAAAGTCATACTTTGCTCTGGTAAAGTTTACTTTGATTTACTTGAAGCAAGAGAAAAGATTAAAAGAGATGATGTTATACTTTATAGAATTGAACAGCTTTATCCATTTCCGGCAAAAGCACTTGCTACTGAGCTCAAACCATACGCAAAAAAAGCAAAATTTTATTGGTGTCAAGAAGAACCCAAAAATATGGGCGCTTGGTTTTCGGTTAGAGATTATATCCAATGGACATTAGATAATATAAAGGCTAAGAATAGTATGATTTCTTATATTGGAAGAAGTCCAGATGCATCACCTGCAACAGGATATGCCAAGAGACATGTTTCTCAACAACAAGAAATTATAAAGAAAGTTTTTGAATAAATATTGATGAGTGAAAAGATATTAGTTCCAGTTCTTGGGGAAAGTATCACAGAGGCTACTGTCTCTAAGTGGTTAAAAAATGAAGGTGACCCTGTTGAAGCTGATGAACCGATTGTTGAACTAGAAACTGACAAAGTAAATTTAGAGGTTCCTTCCCCAGTATCAGGTGTTCTTACAAGAATAAATTCAAAAAATGGATCGGTAGTTGAAGTTGGTGCTAATTTAGGATCTGTTTTAGAGAGTGAGACTAAATCTAAAGAAAATCAGGAAATTAAAAAGATACAACCCACTGTCAAAGTTGATAAAGATAAAGATGATTTGATAGTCGAAGATGATAAAAATGAAGAGATAGAAGTTTTTCAAGATAATGTTGAGGAAGAAAAACCACTAATTCTGACCAAAGAGGTCGAACCTTTAAAAGTAGAAGTTGAGAAAAAAATAGATCAAACTTTGTCTCCAGCTGTAAGAAAAATTGTTACTGAAAATAAGATAGATATCAGTTCAGTCAAAGGTTCAGGAAAAGATGGCAGAGTTTTAAAAGGTGATTTAATTAATTTGATGGGTATTAACCCTCCTCCATCTGAAAGAAAAATTAAATATGGTCAAGAAGAGAGAATTAAAATGACCAGATTAAGACAAACTATTGCTAAGAGATTAAAACAAGCACAGGATAATGCAGCCTTACTGACAACATTTAACGAAGTTGATATGTCAAATGTGATAGCAATGAGGAAAGAAAATCAAGATGATTTTCAAAATCGCTATGGTGTAAAATTGGGGTTCATGTCCTTTTTTGTTAAAGCAAGTATAGTAGCATTAAAAAATTTTCCTGCGATAAACGCTGAAATTGAAGGTGATACAATTGTTTATAAAAACTATTATAATATAAGTTTTGCAGTCGGCACTGAAAAAGGATTGGTAGTTCCAGTCTTAAAAAATGCAGATGAATTATCTTTTGCTGATATTGAGAAAAATATAAAAGATATTTCTGAAAAAGCAAAAAATGGAAAACTCACTATTGAAGATCTTCAAGGAGGAACTTTCACAATTAGTAATGGTGGTGTTTATGGCTCAATGCTTTCAACTCCTATACTTAATCTTCCACAATCAGGTGTCTTGGGAATGCACAATATAGTTGATAGACCAATCGTAGTTGATGGAGAAATTAAGATCAGACCTATAATGTACTTGGCATTATCATACGATCATAGAATCGTTGATGGTAAAGAGTCTGTTTCCTTTTTAAAAATGATCAAAGAAAATTTAGAGGAACCAAGAAGGCTATTTTTAGATATTTAAATGATAGATAAATTTCAAGCAGTAGTAATTGGTGGAGGACCTGGAGGTTATGTTTGTGCAATAAGATTGGCGCAATTAGGCCTTAAAACTGCATGTATAGAATCTAGAGGTTCACTAGGTGGTACTTGTTTAAATGTTGGATGCATACCTTCTAAAAGTTTATTAAATTTATCTGAGGAATTTCATAACGCGCAAAGTCTATCAAATAAAGGGATAGAAATAGGTGAAGTAAAATTAAACTTGTCAAAAATGATGAAAAATAAGGATAAAGCAGTTACAATTTTGACCAAGGGAGTGGAGTTCCTTCTAAAAAAAAACAAAGTCACGTATTTTAAAGGCACTGGAAGTTTTAAGTCAAAAAATGATATTGTGATAAAAGATAACGCAAATAAAGAGACAATTATACAAACTGAAAACACTATAATTGCAACTGGGTCAGTTCCAGTATCATTACCAGGTATTGAAATTGATGAAAAAGTAATTGTTTCATCAACTGGAGCACTCAAATTAGAACAAGTCCCTAAAAAAATGGTTGTTGTTGGTGGAGGATACATAGGTTTAGAGATGGGATCAGTATGGTCTAGACTTGGTGCAGAAGTCCATGTAGTTGAGTTTCTAGATCATATAACACCAGGGATGGATAAAGAGATTTCAAGTGAGTTTATGAAAATTTTAAAAAAACAAGGAATCAATTTTCATATGAAGCATAAAGTAGAAGAAATTAAAAAGAATAACAATAAAGCAATAGTCTCAACTTTAAACGAAAATGGTTTAAAAAAAGATTTTGAATGTGATGTAGTATTGATATCTGTTGGACGAAAACCCAATACAGATGGATTGAATCTTCAAAAAATCGGTGTGGAATTAGATGAAAAAAAGAGAGTAAAAACTGACAAAAATTTTAAAACTAATCAAAATAATATTTACGCAATAGGTGATGTAATAAGTGGTCCTATGTTAGCTCATAAAGCTGAGGATGAAGGAGTTGCAGTTGCAGAAAATATAGCAGGTCAATCAGGTCATGTTAACTATGATACTATCCCTGGTGTGATTTATACTAGTCCAGAAGTTGCCTCTATTGGGAAAACAGAAGAACAATTAAAAGAACTGAAAATAAATTATAAAATTGGAAAATTTTCATTTATGGCTAACTCTAGAGCAAAAGCCATTGATGAAACTGAGGGTTTTGTAAAAATTCTCGCTGATAAAAAAACTGATAAAGTATTAGGCGCGCACTTAATTGGACCTCATGCTGGTGAATTAATTGGAGAAATTGGTATTGCGATGGAATTTGGTGCTAGCTCTGAAGATATTGCAAGAACTTGTCATGCTCATCCTACTTTTTCAGAAGCAGTAAAAGAAGCAGCTTTATCAGTAGACAAAAGAGCTATACACTCTTAATTGATAAATTTTTTGGTAAAAAAATAATGGAAAAAGCCAGGGTGGGTATAATTGTTGATAGCCTAAACTCATCGAAACAAATTTTTGATTTTATTGAAGCATCAAAAAATTCAAATAATTATGAGATAAGTCATCTTATAATTCAAAAAAAAGACAAACAAGAAAATATAAATCTTTTAAAAAAATTA
>CACOKG010000020.1 GCA_902627745.1 uncultured Pelagibacteraceae bacterium
ATAACAGCGACTGATTTAGACCTAATATTTATTAATCAAATAAATAACGTCGAAGTCATAGAAGAAGGAAAAACAACTACTACGTCGTCTACTATGTATGACATTGTTAGAAAACTCTCTTCAGGAAAAAAAATAAATTTAACTTTAAAAGACAATAGCAAACTTCATCTAGAATCAGAAAAATCTATTTTTAATTTAAATTGTATGCCAGCTTCGGAATTTCCTTTAACAGATGAAAATTTTAATGAGAATGAATTTAGCCTTAAATCAAAAGACCTTTTAAAACTGCTCAATAAATGCAAATTTTCTGTGTCAAATGATGAGACCAGACATTATTTAAGTGGAATTTATTTTCATCAAACAGAAGTTGAGGATAAGAATTACTTAACTGCAGTATCAACAGATAGTCATCGTATGTCTATTTCTAAACTCAGATTAAATGAAAAAAAAATTTTTGAACCGATTATATTACCTAAAAAGACTATTTTTCAATTAAGTTCATTATTAGAAAATTATGATGGCGAAGTAAAAATTTCAAATATGAAATCTAAAATAAAATTTGAATTGAATAATAGTATTTTAATTTCTAAGCTAATAGATGGAAAATTTCCTAATTACATTCAAGTAATTCCAAAAAATAATCAAAAAAAATTAGAAATTGACCTTAAAATTTTTCAAAGTTCAGTGGATAGAGTAGCTTCAGTATCGCTTGATAAAAAAGATGGTGTTAAATTTAATTTAAGTAAAAATAAACTAGATTTGTCTGTAAATAATACTAACAGTGGTGATGGAAAAGAATCTCTTGTGGTACAATTTGATCATGATTTAGAAATTAGTTTTAATTCTAAATATCTGATAGATGTTGCTTCACAACTAGATGGAAATAATATTGAGATTTTTTTAAATGATTCAGGTTCACCTGCGCTAATTAAAGATCCTGGTGATTTTGATAGTATTTTTGTAGTTATGCCTATGAAAGGTTAATTTAGCAATTTAAGTTCAGAATATATAGTTTTCTCCAAAATCCCTAAAAATTCTTCCTTGGGATAATCAGGTTTGAGAGGTTCTAAAATTGAAATTGTAATTGTTTTATTAATATTTTTTTTTCCTTTTTTCGGCCAAACGTAACCAGAATTAATAGCAACTGGTTGGCATTTTATTTTCAATTCTGCATAAATCCTTGATGCACCTTTTTTAAATGGAGGTTGTTCGTGGGGTAATACTCGAGTTCCTTGAGGAAAAATTATTATTGGACGATCTGTGTTTGAAATTATTTTAGAAATATCTTCAAAAAAGTTTACGTTTTCTTTCGATACCTTATTTCTTTTGATAGAAATTGATCCTATTTTTTTTAAGTACCACCCAAAAATAGGTATCATGAGCAATTCTTTTTTCAAAATAAATACAGGAGAATTAAAAATCGTTTGTAGAAAAAAAGTTTCAAACATAGATTGATGAGAGGAAGCAATAAAAAATTTCTCATTTTTAATTAAATTTTCTTTACCTTTAATGATAATTTTTGTGGATAAGAAAATTTTTAAACAAATAGCAGCCCAATAACCCATTAATTTACCACCAAAAAGTGTTAATTTTTGTGGCAAGATTAACGCTGGCAGAAAAATAATTGAAATTATAATTATTCCTGAAAAAAAGAAAATTGAAAATAGAAAGTTTCTTATCATTAACTATCAAAAGCTAAATTATCTCATGATGCTTTTGTCTTTTTTTTACTACTTGTATTTTAGATCCATTAATTAATATTTCTATAGGTTTAGGTCTAAGATTATAGTTAGAGCTGAGTGATATACCATAAGCACCTACATCACAAATTGCTATAAAATCTTTCTCTTTTAGTTCTTGAAAATTTTTTATGGTCGTAAACTTGTCTGTGCTTTCACAAATTGGACCAACAAATTCATAAATTTTTTTTGATTTTTTACCTCTTTTTAACAGAGGCAAGATGCGATGTACTGCACCATAAAGTGCGGGTCTCATTAAATCATTCATAGCAGCATCTATAATTACAAAATTTTTTTTATAACTCTCTTTTATATAAATTACTTTTGATATTAAAACTCCTGTATTTCCGATTATTGATCTACCTGGTTCAAAAATAATCTGAGATTTTTTATTCTTTAAAAATTTTTTAATTGCTGAATGATATTTTTTATAATTGAGTTTTTTATCATTATTGTATGGGATGCCCATACCTCCCCCAAGGTCAATAAAATCAAATTTATATTGAGTTTTTTTGATGATTTTATCCAATATTCTTAACATTTTTTCATATGGTTTATGATCTAAAATTTGACTTCCAATATGAACACTTAAACATTTCAAATTAATATTTTTAGAATTCTTACAATATTTTACAAGTTCAAAAAATGTTTTATCATTAACTCCAAATTTATTATCTTTTTTGCCTGTCGATATTTGGCTCAAAGTTTTCGCATCAGTATTTGGGTTTAATCTAATGCCAATATTAACCTGTTTTTTTTTTATTCTAGCAATTTTATCAATTTCTATGATCTCACTTTTGGACTCCGAGTTAATTAATAAAATATTTTTATCAATTGCAAAATTAATTTCTTTTGAAGTCTTACCAACTCCTGAAAAAACAATCTTCCTTGGACTTATTCCAGCCTTAAGGGCTAACATTAATTCACCCATTGATACAACATCTGCTCCAAGTCCGAATTTTTTTATTTCTTTTATTAAATTTAAGTTAGTATTAGATTTAATAGCAAAACAAATTAATGGTGAGAGGGATTTAAAATTTTTTTTAAAATTCTTTATATTTTCTTTAAGTAGTCTGTACGAGTAGCAATATGCTGGTGTTCCATATTTTTTAGCAATATTTTGCAGAAATGTATTTTCAACCTTTAGTTTACTATTTAAAAATCTCATTAAGCTTTATTTAGAAGGTAGCTTGGTATTTTAGAATTACTTTGAGATTCTTTATATACTGGGTCTCCTTTTTTTCCACAAGCGATCAATGTAGAAAATACAATTATTGCTAAAATAATTTTTTTTTTCATTTTTTTCTTTTATATTTCAATATCATTTTTTTAATATTATCAAAAGATGTTCCACCATATGATTTCTTAGAATTTACAGAATTCTTTAAATCAAACACTTTTAATACATCATTTGATAGTTTTGGTTCAATTTTTTTAAGTTCAGCGAGCGTTAATTGATCAAGATTTTTTTTCTTTTTTTCAGCAAAGTTCACAATATTAGCAGTCACTTTGTATGCGTTTCTGAATGGCATTGAGTGATTTTTTACGAGATAATCCGCAAGATCAGTTGCAGTCAAATATCCTGTGTTAGCTAATTCTATCATTTGTTTTTTATTTGGCGTAAAATTTTTAAGAACCTCATCAAGTATCTTTAAACAATTTTGCAGTGTATCATTGGATTTAAAAACAATTTCTTTATCGTCTTGAAGATCTTTGTAATAAGATAAAGGTAAACTTTTTAAAATTGTAAGCATAGAAAATAAATTGCCATAAGTAATTCCAGACTTGCCTCGTAAAAATTCTAATAGATCTGGATTTTTTTTTTGTGGCATTATCGAAGAACCAGTTACAACTTTATCTGATAAATTTATTAACTTGAAAGCATCAGAGTTCCATATGATAAGTTCTTCAGCTATTCTAGAAATATGCATGGAACAGACTGAAATGGAGTAAAGAAAATCTAACACAAAATCCCTGTCAGAAATTGTATCTATTGAGTTATTAGTTGGTTTTGTAAATCCAAGTTTTTTTGTAGTGTAATTTCTATCAATATTAAAAGAGGTTCCAGTTAAAGCGGCAACACCTAGAGGATTTTCACTTAAACTATCTAGATTATTTATGAATCTTTTTTTATCTCTTTTAAACATTTCAACATAAGCCATCAAATAGTGGCCAAATGAAACTGGCTGAGCATTTTTTAAATGAGTAAATCCTGGCATAAGAGTTTGTATATTCTTTTCTGCTGCTCTTATTACACTTTTAATAACAGTATCTAATAAAATGTTAATTTCTTTTGTTGATGATCTCATCCAAATTTTCAAGTCTGTAATCACTTGATCATTTCTTGATCGTGCTGTATGGATAAAACCCGCATCTTCACCAATTATTTCAAATAGTCTTTTTTCAATATTTATATGAATATCCTCATATTTTTTATTAAATTCAAATTTTTTGTTTGTTATTTCTTTTTTGATTTTGTTTAAACCATAAACAATCTTATTCTTTATTTTAAAAGTAATAATTTTTTGTTTAAATAACATTTCGACATGTGCAATAGATCCAATTATATCCTCTTTATATAGTCTCTTATCAATATCAATAGAACTTCCCACTTTTTGAAAAATTGATGAAGTGTTTTTTTTAATTCTATTACCCCATATTGCCTGGTTGTTTTTATTTTTCGACATGATAATTAATTATACCTATTTAACATGAGATTTTTAATAATATTTGCTTTTTTAATATCTAATAGTGTTGCAACAGAAATCAAAGACATAAAAAATCTTGTTATCAATAAAGAGCTTAAAAAATACGATGAATTAACATTTTTAGATGATCAGGGTAATGAAATTCAACTTAATCAATTCGAAGGCAATTTAGTTTTACTCAATTTTTGGGCAACTTGGTGCGCCCCATGTAAAGAGGAAATGCCATCTCTTAATCAATTACAATCTCAAAAAAATTTAAACAATTTAAAAATATTTCCAATAAATGTTGGTCAGGATAATTTAGAAAAAGCCTCTAAATTTTTTGAGGATTTGGGTATAGATAATCTTAAGATATTTTTCGATTCACCAATTACCTTAGCGAAAAAGTTTGGACTAAGAGGAGTGCCCACCACAATTTTGATAAATAAGGATGGATATGAGTTTGCAAGAATTGTTGGGTCAATCGATTTTAAGGAAAAAAATTTTGTTGAGTGGTTGGCTAATTACAACTAATTTTTGAAAAAATATGCAAAGCCAACCAAAGCAATTATTGCAATAAATTGGAGCAAAACTCTTAATTGCATTAATTTATTAGAATATTTTTTGCTGGTTTCGCCACCTTTAAATAATGTTCCGATACCAAGAATTAAAACAATCCCAACTGCCATTAACAAAACTATAGATAATATTTTAACTACTATTCCAGATATCATGAAGGTATTGTAGGGTGTTTTAGAAATAAAAAAACATAATTCACACACTATGACATTTTGCCTAGATTCAGTAATGGTTAAATCAGAGGCTAATACTAAGATTAAAAATGCTATTATCCTACTTCATGGTTATGGTGGTGATGGTAAAGATATTAGTATGCTCTCATTGAACTGGAAAAGACATTTGCCTAATACTATTTTTATTTGTCCTAATGGTCATGAACCATGCAGTATAAATCCAAATGGATATCAGTGGTTTGATTTAAGCAAGGATGATCCAGCGTATATTTTGGATCAAGTTTTAAAAGCTGAAAAAAAATTATCAAAATTTATTGACGAAATTAAAAAAGAATTTAATTTCGAAAATAATCAAATTTGTTTATCTGGTTTTAGCCAAGGTTGCATGATGTCAATAAACTTAGGACTCACCTCTGAAGATCCTTTCAATTGCGTCGTGGGTTTTTCTGGAAAAATTATTGATGAAAAGGATTTGAAATTGAGAAAAAAAAACTCATCAAGTATTTTACTTATTCATGGTGATTCTGATCAAGTTGTCCCACCAAATTTTATGTTAGAGGCAAAAGATTTTTTTATGAGAAATAATATAGACATTGAGACGCATCTTATAAAAAATTGTGACCATCATATTCCTATAAATGCCTCAAGTATTGCATTGAATTATATCTTAAAAAAATTTAATAATTCCTAAATATTGAAAAAAATTTTTATTTAAGTTAAAATTTAATATGAATAATTTTATTGATCAAGATGTTTCACTTGAAAAATGTCCTGCACTAGTTTTAAACGCTGATTATAGACCGTTGAGCTACTATCCTCTATCGCTATGGTCATGGCAAGATACTGTGAAATCAGTTTTTTTAGATCGTGTAATTATAGTCAGTAATTACGACCGTGTAGTGAGAAGTCCTTCATTCAATATGCAATTGCCTAGTGTAATTGCTCTAAAAGATTATATTGTTCCTCAATCTAAACCAAGTTTTACAAGATTTAATGTTTTTCTCAGAGATAAGTTTTCCTGCCAGTATTGTGGTAGCAACGAGGAATTAACATTTGATCATTTATTGCCCAGATCAAAAGGTGGAGAAACCAATTGGGATAACGTTGTTACAGCATGTTCAGCTTGTAATGTTAAAAAAGGAGGCAAACTACTAAAATTATCAGGCATGAAACTGACGCAATACCCTTATCAACCCTCTACAGAAGACTTACATCGTAATGGAAAAAATTTTCCCCCAAATTATTTACATAAAAGCTGGATGGATTATTTATATTGGGATGTTGAATTAGAAGCTTAAGTTTTATACTTTTTCTGATATTCGAATTGCTATTTTTGAACCTGTTTTAATTATCTTATCCATAATTGAGTAAATTCCTTTTTTGGTAGCTCCTTTTTCATAAGCTATATTTTTATGATGAAGTTCGTCTTCTCTGAATTTTATAATTTTCTTTTTAAGATTTTTTTCTTCAGGACCAAGTTGATTAATTTGGTCTTGGTAATGTTTATCTATTACTTCTTCAACGGAGGCAGTACATAGCATAGCTGCTTTTTTCCCGAGAATAGTAGACCCAAAACCTAAACCTACACCTAGTAGATCCCACAATGGTAAAAATTTTGTTGGCTCAATATTTCTTTTTTTTATTTCGTTTTCAAAAAATTGACAATGTTCAATTTCATGTTCTTTCATATCTTCAATTGTTTTTTTTAAATTGTCATTTTTAACAATTGTATTTAAAGCTAATAACTGACCTTCATAAATTTTGACAGCACCCCTTTCGCCTGCATGGTCAACTCTAATAAATTCTTCAACTCTACTATCAGTTTTTTTCATATTTAGTAAAAATTTTTGCTAGGGTTATAATAAATAATATACTTATTACAATATTAATAGTAGTAAGTGATAATCCTAAAATCCTAAATGTCACATCTTTACAGCTTATAGTCTTTTCACTTAGTTTATTTAATAATTCCTCTTTACTTATATTTTCAGAAAAGTTTTTTACACCACAAACAGTAGATTCTTGAAAAATGCCTTGTTCTATGCCGAAATGATACAAGGAAATAAATAAAGAAAAGATAAAAGTTAGTATTAAAAGCAAAATAAAGAAATTTTCATTTTTTTTTAAAATAAACATTAGAGATATCAAAATTATACTTAACCCATAAGGGATTCTCTCTATCAAACATAAATTGCATGGTTGGTGGCCTAGAAAATGTTCTATAAAATAAGCAGAAATCAAAGCTATTAAACTAAATAGAAAAATTATTCTCAAGTAAATTTCAGTTTTAAGATTAAACATTCGATTTAAAAATCAGGTAAATTATTAAGCCAATAATTACAATTAATATTCCAATTATTGTAAACCATTTTGACCCATACTTATCCATATATTCATTAAATAAATCACCGAACTTATAAGAAAGGTATGATACGATAAAAAATCTTAATCCTCGGGAAATTAAACTTATTAAAACAAAGATTAAAAAGTTAAATCCTATTAAACCACTTGCAATTGTAAAAACTTTATAAGGAAGAGGAGTAAAACCAGCTAAAAAAAGTACTCCTAACCAAGCATAAAAACCATCACTATTAACTAAGTTTTCTTTAATTTTTGATAACTTATCCTCATAACCATAAAAACTCATAATATGTGCTCCAAATTCAAAAAAGAACGCACCAATTAAGTAACCTAGCATACCACCCAAAATTGAAAAAATTGTAGTTATAAGAAAGATTTTAATAAAATCATTTTTTTTTGATATTACCATTGGAATAATCATTACATCTGGCGGAATAGGAAAAAACGAACTTTCAATAAAAGAGACTATTGCTAAATAATATTTAGAACTTTTGTGAGCTGCTAAATCTAAACATTTTTTGTAAAGACTTTTAAACATTTTTTGGTTTTAATATAATTTTAGTTCTTATACTATTTAATAAATTATTAAATAACTAGGGCGAATGGCGGAACTGGTAGACGCGCACGACTCAAAATCGTGTTTCGCAAGAAGTGAGAGTTCGATTCTCTCTTCGCCCACCAAATTATGGAATTAAGTAAAATTAACAGTTTAGTAGAACTTTTTTTTACGAAGTATAAGGAGTTAAACTCTACTTCTAATAGGCCATTTTTAAAGTGGTTAAAGGATAATAAGAAAGATTTTCTTACTTGGAAACAAGTTGAAAGAAATATTCAAATTTTATCTGAATATTTAAGAAAAAATTTATCTAAAGGGGATAGGTGCATTTTATTATCTGAAAATCGACCTGAATGGCTTATTTCTGATATAGCCATAATGAACGCTGGTGGGGTAACAGTTCCTTTATTTACAACTTACTCTGAAAAAGATTATGAATATATCATTAATGATTGTAATCCAAAAATTTGTATTGTCTCAAATAATATTCAATTAAAAAAAATAGATAAATTTATTTCAGATAAAATAAAAGTTTTATCAATAGAAAATATAAATGACCAAATTGATAGTATAGAAAATATTTTTGAAAGGTTTTTTAAAGAAAAAACTTTAGATTATTTAAGCTTTAACCAAAATATTGAAAGAAAAGATCTCGCTTGTATCATTTACACATCAGGAACAACTGGTAACCCTAAGGGTGTAATGCTGAGTCATGGGGGTATTTTATCTAATTGTGAGGGTGCGCAAGAAATTTTGAATTCGTTAGTTAAAGATA
>CACOKG010000021.1 GCA_902627745.1 uncultured Pelagibacteraceae bacterium
TCCATTTTCATCGATTAAAGGGCAATAATAACATCTTCCTACTTTAGATTTCGATAAATCTCTACAAGTCATGAGTTGTACAAGTTTTGCAGCATCTTTGCCTGAAATTTCAACCTGTCTTTCTGCAGCTACATCCCAAATCTGAACATTCTTTTTTAAATGATCACAAGACTCTTCCAAAGAACCGAAAGCTGCTGGTAAAAGCATATGATTGTAAACAGTATAAGCGGTAACACCTTGATTCTCTATCCTAGAAGTATAGGGTGTACTTCTAACTCTTCTTGATTTTGCTATCGGATAACTTTTCATTAAATTAAAAATTCTAAAATCTTTTCTCTCATTTCAAAAGCTTTTTCAATCATTATCATATGACCACAACCTTTAATTACATGAGAAGATGAGTTTTTTACTAAATTTGAAAATTTTTTCCCTGCATCTAAATTAATCATTTTATCTAACTCTCCAAAGATAAGTAATGTGGGAAGATCTAAAACTTTTGTTGCCTCTAACCCATTTGAGTAATTATTACACGCATTTAAATCGACCGCTAAAACTTCACTAATATCTCTTGAAGACTGAATTATTTTTTCTACTGGATTCCCGCCAATAAATTTTTTTGAGCCTTCATAACCCCATTTCATCATTAATTTTACAGCATCAGAGTCGCCATTTTTTGCAAGTTCTATTAAATCAGGATGAACTGGCATTCTATTTGAGCCTCCAACAAAAACTAGTTTATTTAACCTGCTTTTATATTTGAAAGCATATTCAAGTATTTCTAAACATCCTTGAGAATGACCAACTAAAATCAAATTTTTTAATTGCAATTTTTTAAATACGCTTTCTAACCAATCAGCAATTTTTTCTATGGTATCTAAACATGGTCCATCTGAATTTCCATGACCAGGAAGATCGATAGACAATACATTAAAATTCTTATTCGAAAAAAATTGTTCAGTTAATGACCAAACTATGTGTGAAAGGCCACTACCATGAAGAAATACTATTGTTTGTTTTTTTGGATCTATGCCTTGACCTGCATCAGATGCATGAATAATTTTATTTTCTATTTCAAATATCAATCAATTACCTAAAATTTTTTTCTCAATTCAAATTTTTGAATTTTTCCTGTCGATGTTTTAGGTAGTTCACAAAAAACAACTTGTTTTGGCACCTTGAAACCTGCGAGTGTTTCTTTACAAAAACCAATTAATTCTTTCTCGGTTGTTGGTTTATCCTTTACCATCTCAATAAATGCACAAGGTACCTCTCCCCATTTTTCATCTGGTTTAGCTACAACGGCTGCAATAGATACTGAAGGATGTTTTGCAAGAGTATTTTCTATTTCTATAGAGGATATGTTTTCACCTCCAGAAATTATTATATCTTTAGACCTATCCTGGATTTTTACATATCCATCTGGGTGCATGACAGCTAAGTCACCAGAATGAAACCAACCACCAGCCATCGCTTTATTTGTAGCATCCTTATCCTTAAAATAACCCTTCATGACTACATTTCCTTTAATCATTATTTCACCGATCGTCTTTCCATCTTTTGGAACTTCAGTCATTGTTTCTGGATCCATCACAGCAATCCCTTCTGTATTAGGATATCTAACTCCTTGTCTTGCTTTAATTTCGTTCTGCTTTTCCTCATCGAAGTCATTCCAAGCATCATTCCACGCACATTGAGTTACATGTCCATAAGTTTCAGTTAATCCATAAACATGCATAACTTCAAAACCAAGTTCTTTCATTTTTTTAAAAATTATACTTGGCGGTGGTGCTCCTGCAGTAAGGACGTATACTTTTTGCTTTAATTTTTTTCTATCAGACTCTGGTGCACCAGTTATCATATTTAGTACAATAGGCGCTCCACCAAAGTGAGTAACATTATATTTATCTATTAATTCAAATATTTTTTTTACATCTATATTTCTCAGACAAATTGTTCTTCCATTTAACATAGGTATAGTCCAAGGATAACCCCATCCATTGCAATGAAACATTGGGACGATAGTTAAAAAATTAAGTCTGTTTGGCATGTTCCAGGCAACTGCACTACCCGTGGACATTAAATATGATCCTCGGTGATGGTAAACAACACCTTTAGGGTTTCCAGTAGTTCCAGATGTATAGCTCAAAGATATTGCTTGCCACTCATCCTCTGGCATTTTCCAATCAAAATTTTCATCACCGGTGTTTAAAAAATCTTCATATTCTAGATCACCAATTTTTTCACACTTTGATTGGTCTGCAAATTTATCAACTATATCAATAATTGTAATTTTCTTTTTTAAAGTGCCTAACGCTTTTTTAACTTCTATGTGTAATTGTCTATCAACAACAAGAACTTTAGCATCACTATGTTCTAAAATATAAGCAATAGTTTTAGCATCTAATCTTATGTTAATTGTATTTAACACTGCACCAGACATAGGAACAGAATAATGTCCCTCAAAAATCTCAGGTGTGTTGAAAGCTAAAAATGAGACAGTATCTCCTTTTTTAATTCCAATTTTATTAAGGGCGCTTGCAAATTTAATAGTACGTTTGTAAACATCAGCCCAGGTGTATTTACGATCTTCATAGATAATTGCTTCATAATCAGGATAAATCTCTTTTGCTCTCTTTAAAAAAGTCAAAGGAGTTAAAGGAACATAATTTGCACTATTCTTATCTAAATTAGTATCGTAATGACTCATTTAATTGAATTTAAAATTCATAATATTGGAGCTTCCAGAAATTGCTGATTTATAGTGTTGTTCAGCTCTTGGTAGAACTTTATCAAAATAAAACTTAGCAGTATCAATTTTGTCATCATAAAAGTTTTTATTTTCATTATAATCTTTAAAACTTACCTCTAGTACTTTTATCCATGCATAAGCAATCGAAACAAATCCGAGAGTTTTAAGATACTCATTAGCAGCAGCACTTACATCATCTTTATCTGTTTTAGATTTCTCAATCATCCAATCAGTAAATTTTTTTAATATATCTAAATAATTATTAAAATCTGAGATGAATGGTCTTATTTTTTCGTTGTTAGAATTACATTCATTTTTAACCTGATCTAAAAATTTATTAATTACATTCCCGTTCTTATTTGATAATTTTCTAAAAACTAAATCGGCAGCTTGCACGGAATTCGTACCCTCGTAAATTGGTGTGATTCTATTATCTCGATACAACTGCTCTATTCCTTGATCTTTAGTATAACCATACCCACCATAAATTTGCATTGCATCGCTAGTGATTTCCATTGCTAAATCTGTAAACAAGGATTTAACTACTGGAGTCATTAATGAGACATAATCAGATGCCTCTTGTCTGGCTTTTTCATCTGGATGATATAGGCTTACCTCAGTTTGTTGGGATAACCAAAAACATAAGGCTCTCTCACCCTCAATAATCGATTTCATATTTAACAACGATCTTCTAATATCTGCATGCTCAATTATAAAATCAGCACCATTTTTAGATTTTGAATTATTCGACTTACCTTGCTTTCTCTCTTTCGCATATGAAAGTGAATTTTGATAAGCAATCTCTGATATACCCAAACCTTGTATCCCAACAACGATTCTCTCAAGATTCATCATCGTAAACATTGCACTTAAACCCTTTTCCTTATCACCAATCATATAACCAGTTGCTTCATCAAAATTGAGAACACAAGTTGCCGATCCTTTAATTCCCATTTTTGTTTCGATAGAACCAGTTGATATTCCATTTCTTGGACCGACATTCCCATCTTCTTTTACAATAAACTTTGGAACTAAAAACAAGCTGATACCTTTAGTGCCAGCCGGAGAGTCATCTACTCTTGCTAAAACCAAATGAATAATATTTTCAGTTAAATCGTGATCACCAGAAGTAATAAAAATTTTCTGTCCAGTTAATTTGAATGTACCATCAGATTGTTTTTTAGCTTTTGTTTTTAGTAGCCCTAAATCAGTGCCACATACTGGCTCAGTTAAGCACATTGTTCCGCTCCACTTACCTTCTACAATTTTTGGTAAATATTTATTTTTTATTTCATCACTAGCATGATGATTAATACAATTATAAGCACCAATACTAAGTTCACTATAGAGTTTAAAAGAAAGGCTAGCAGAGGAAAGCATTTCATCAAAAAATGCGCTCACAGTTTTTGGCATACCTTGCCCCCCATATTTTGGATCACATGTTAAAGAAGTCCAACCATCTTCAATATATTTTTTGTAAGCCTCTTTGTAACCTGGAGGAGTTCTAACAATCCCATTTTCTAAAATTGCAGGATTTTCATCACCAGCTTTAGCCAATGGTAAAATTAAATTTTGATTTATTTTTGCTGCTTCTTGTAAAATATCTTTTACTAAATCTGGGGTAACTTCTTTATATTTTTCTAATTCATTATACTCTTTGTTGTTTCTTAATTTTTCAAAAAGAAACATCATATCTTCAACAGGTGCGGTATAAGTTGGCATAGTTTGATTTTAAAATAATAAATTAATTATTGCAATTTTGAAATGATCGCATCACCCATTTGTGATGTAGTCACCTCTTTTGTACCTTTTGATAAAATGTCCTTAGTTCTTAAACCATCATTTAATACATCTTGAACAGCTTTTTCCAGAGCTTCTGCCTCTTTATCTAAATCTAATGAATACCTTAAAGCCATTGCAAAACTAAGAATTGTAGCTATCGGATTAGCAATACTTTTACCAGCTATATCTGGAGCTGAGCCATGAATAGGTTCATACATTGCCCTCATCTCTCCATCTTTATTTTTTGCACCTAAAGATGCAGAAGGTAAGAGGCCTAATGATCCTGTTAACATTGAGGCTTGGTCAGATAACATATCTCCAAATAAATTATCTGTTACAATTACATCAAATTGCTTTGGATTTCTCAGCAACTGCATAGCACAATTGTCTGCGAGCATATGACTTAATTCGACGTCTTTAAATTCTTTATCGTGTAATGCTTGAACCTCTTCTTTCCAAAGTTGACCTGCTTCCATTACATTTGATTTTTCACAAGAAGTTACTTTATTTGATCTTTTTTTTGCTAAATCAAAGGCAACCCTGGCTACTCTTATAATTTCATTGCTTGTATAAGTATGAGTATTAATTCCTTTTCTTTCCCCATTTTCTATTGGTTTAATTCCTCTAGGTTCACCAAAATATATTCCTCCTGTTAGCTCTCTAACAATCATAATATCTAAACCTGAGACAATTTCAGGTTTTAATGTTGAGGCATCAACTAATTGTTTAAAACATATTGCTGGTCTCAAATTAGCAAACAATTTTAACTCTTTTCTTAGTTTTAAAAGTGCTCTTTCAGGTTTTTTTGAAAACTCAACATTATCCCATTTTGGTCCTCCAACAGCACCCAACATAACCACAGCACTTTCTAGTGCCTTGTAAAAAACCTCATCTGTAATCGGTGTACCATGCTTATCGTAAGAGCATCCTCCCGCTAAATCTTCATCAATTTCAAAATCTAGAGACTTTTTATCATTGAACCAACTGATAATTTTTTTTACTTCACCAATAACTTCAGGACCAATACCATCTCCAGGAAGTAATAGTATCTTTCTCTTTTTTACCTTAATCACTTATAATCCATGGCTTAGAGCTTTTTAATTTTTGCTCAAAACTTTTAATCTTATCAGACTTGTTTAAAGGTAGTGCAATATCATCTAATCCTTCTAGAAGACATTTCTTTTTAAAGGAGTCTATTTTAAATTTAATTTCATTATTACCATAAACTATTTTTTCTTCGTTAAGGTCTACTGAAATTTCCTCTTTTCTATTAGCATATTCTGACAACTCTTTTATTTTTTCCTCATCAACAATAATTGGTAAAATTCCATTTTTAAAACAATTGCTATAAAAAATATCAGCAAAACTTGAGCTAATTACACATGTAATACCAAAATCTAGTAATGCCCAAGGGGCGTGTTCTCTTGAGGATCCACAACCAAAGTTTTTTCCTGCTATAAGTATTTTTGAATTTGTAAATGGATCTTGATTTAATATAAATTCACTTATTTTATTTCCGTTATCGTCATACCTCATTTCAAAAAATAAATTTTTTCCAAGTCCAGTTCTTTTAATTGTTTTTAAAAACTGTTTTGGAATAATCATATCAGTATCGATATTTACTATTGGTAAATATGCTGGAATACTTTTTAATGTGGAAAATTTTTGCATTAATTTTGATACTTTCTTACATCGTCCAAATTTCCAGAAATTGCTGCTGCAGCTGCCATTCCTGGGCTCACAAGGTGTGTTCTTCCCCCTCTACCTTGTCGTCCCTCAAAATTTCTGTTTGATGTTGATGCACATCTTTGCTCTGGTTTTAATTTATCAGCATTCATTGCTAAACACATAGAACATCCTGGTTCTCTCCATTCAAAACCTGACTCTTCAAATATTTTATGTAAACCCTCTTGCTCTGCTTGTTCTTTCACTAAACCAGACCCTGGAACAACCATTGCATGAACATGAGAGGCAATTTTTTTATCTTTTAAAATCTTTGCTGCTTCTCTTAAGTCTTCAATTCTCCCATTTGTGCAACTCCCTATAAAAACCTTATCTATCTTAATATCTTTTGCAGCCATATCAGGCTTTAAACCCATATATTTCAGAGCTCTTTCAATAGAGTTTTTTCTATCCTCATCCTTTTCATTGTTCGGGTTTGGGACTTTCTCCTCAATAGTAATGACATCTTGAGGTGAAGTTCCCCAAGTAATCATTGGTGAAATTTCATTAGCTTGAAGACTTATTTCTTTATCAAAATTTGCGCTGTCATCAGATTTCAAACTTCTCCAATATGCTAAAGCTTTATCCCATTTTTCACCTTTGGGTGACATAGGTTTTCCTTCCAAATACTTAAAAATTTTTTCGTCTGGTGCAATCAAGCCTGCTCTTGCTCCACCCTCTATAGTCATGTTGCATATAGTCATTCTTTGCTCAACACTCAATGATCTGATTAAATCGCCAGCATACTCAATAACACATCCTGTTCCGCCTGCTGTGCCTATTTTTCCAATTATTTGTAAAATTACATCCTTTGAAGTAACACCTAACGGAAGTTTTCCATTAACATTAATTCTGAAGTTTTTTGCTTTTTTTTGCACTAAAGTTTGCGTCGCTAACACATGTTCAACCTCTGAGGTGCCTATTCCAAATGCCAAAGCACCAAACGCTCCATGTGTAGCCGTATGACTATCTCCGCAAACTATAACTGTTCCAGGTTGAGTAAATCCTTGTTCGGGCCCAATTATATGAACTATACCTTGACGCTTATCCTCCATTCCAAAAAGTTGGATGTCAAATTCCTTGCAATTCTTTTCTAATGTATCAACTTGAATTTTAGATTCATTATCTGAAATACCGTTAGTTCTATCAGTAGTTGGAACGTTGTGATCTGCAACGGCCAATGTAAGCTTGGGATGTCTTACTTTTCTTTTAGAATTTCGTAAACCTTCAAATGCTTGTGGACTAGTCACTTCATGAACGAGATGCCTATCAACAAATAATAAAGCCGTACCATCATCTTGCTGATCAACTAAGTGTTCTTTCCAAATTTTGTCGTAAAGAGTATTAGGCATTGAAAAAAAAATTATTTTTTTTCTGGAGAAGTTTCAAGTTTTTCTTCAGTTTTGGGTTTTGGTTCAACTTTAGCTGTTTCTTCTTTCTTAGCCTCTGCCTTAGTTGCATCTTCTTTATTATTAGATGCCTCTGTTGAAACAGGAGCTAAATTTTCCTCAGTTACTGTTTCTGGTTTTACATCTATATCAATACCAATCTTTTTTCTTATTTTTTCTGCAATTCTAGCTGATTTACCAGTTCTATCTCTTAAGTAATATAGTTTAGCTCTTCTAACTTTTCCTGAACGAATGACTTTAATTGTATCAATTACTGTACCAAATAGTGGGAATGTTCTCTCAACACCTTCACCAAAAGAAATCTTTCTAACTGTAAAAGAAGAATTTAAATCTCTGCTTTTTTTCGCAATACATACTCCTTCAAAATACTGAATTCTCTCTTTTTTTCCCTCCGTAATTCTTACACCAACTTTAACAACATCACCCGGAAAGAATTCTGGAATCTTTTTTTCCGATAGAATTTTTTTTACATTGTGTTGATTTATTTCTTCAATTGTTTTCATTTCAATATTTATCAAGTTAATTCTTCTTATATTTTTTGCCACAAATCTGGTCTTCGGACGCGTGTTATAGCCTCAGATTGAGATAAACGCCAGTCTTTAATTTTGCTATGATCCCCTGATAATAAGACATCTGGTACTGATTTTTCCTCCCAAATTTGAGGTTTTGTATATTGGGGATACTCTAAAAGACCATTTTCAAAAGTTTCCTCAGAAGAGGATTTATCATTACCTAAAACTCCAGGCAAAAGTCTTAACACACTAT
>CACOKG010000022.1 GCA_902627745.1 uncultured Pelagibacteraceae bacterium
CTCTACAACTTCGCCAGCAATATGGGTGATCGCAATTTTAAGTGTTGTAAGTTTTGCAGTCGCTTAAATTTTAATTTAATAGGGCTAGTTTAAACTAGCCCTATTTATTTTTTTTTAAAATTTCTTCAATAGATAATTCCTCGTAGTGCTCAGTAGGTTGAACAATCCAAGGATCTGAGTCCAATCTAATAGGACAAAAATCAGGCTCAAATTTAGATGATTTTTTTTTCCATAAGCAAGCAGTTTTTACTTCTTTTATGTAATCTTTAGTTGGGCCGTAATTTTTCAACCACTCAATGCTTTTATTAAGCGTTAAACCAGTATCTGAAAGATCATCTATTAGAAGAACCTTATTAAAATCTTTGTTATTTGCCAAAGAACTTATTTCTCTTGCAAACATCAATTGGCCCTGTTGATCCTCTAAACCTTTACCTGAATAACTTTGAATAACAATATATGCGATTGGTAATTTCAAAATTCTTGATAAAATATCAATAATAGGAGCTGCCCCTCTCATAATACCAACTAACACAGTTGGTTTATATTTTTCATGAATTTGTATTGCTAACTTTTCAACAATTTGAGTATATTCATCAAAACTGATAATTAATTTCTCTGCCATAAAATTTATTATCATAATTAAAAATATTTAAAAAGGAGAAATCATGAAGGCTTATTGGATAAGTTTGTATACTAAAGTGGATGACCAAGAAAATTTAAAAAAGTATGCGGAGACAGTAACTCCAATTATTAAAAGTTATGGTGGTTTACCTTTGGTTAGAGGTGGTAAGCATACAACTTTTGATGGTGAGGATTTTTTAAGAACTGTGGTTTGGGAATTTCCAAATTACGAGCAAGCTTTAAAATGTCATCAATCAAAAGAATATCAGGCTGGTTGGAATTTAGCCAAAAAGACCACTATAAGACACATGCAAATCGTTGAGGGATTTAGTACTGAATAGGTTCAGGGTCTATACTTCTCCATAAATACCATGTAGCTACTGAGCAATAAGGTGAAAATCTTTTTTTAAGTAGAGATACAAATTTTTCCGGTGGAAAATATCTTTTATTATAATTTTTAGAAATCGCTCTCAAAAGCCCAATATCTTGTATAGGCCAAATGTCAGATCTATTATAAGTAAAAAGTAAAATCATTTCAGCCGACCATCTACCTATTTGTCTTAAATTCGATAAATAAACTATAGCCTCCTCATCACTCATATTCCTTATTAATTTGGGATTAAAGGATTTATTAAGAATTTGTTTAGCTAAACTTTTTATTCCTTGGACTTTTTGCCAACTTAATCCACAATTTCTGAGCTGTGTTGAGGTCAGTTTAGATACAGTTTTAGGATTAATTTTATTTTTACATTTTTTTTTAAATTTTAAAAAAACTGAATTTGCTGCAGCAACACTTATTTGCTGACCAATAATACTTTTACATAATGAAAAAAATATATCCTTTCTCGTAGTAAGAATCGTTTCATTGGGACTTCGATAATTTTTAATTAATATAGACATTATTTTATCCTTTTTGGATAAATATCTTTTAGCTTTATTCCAATATTTTGGAACTTTAGTCATTTATTGTTTTAGAAGTGATTATTTTTTTATTGTAAATTTCTCTTCTAAAAATAATTAATGTTGAAATAATTACCAAAAAGGCTCCGAGAAGAGTTTTGATTGTTGGAACCTCGCCCCAAATGAAATATCCAAAAATTATTGCAAATAAAAGAGCTAAATATTTTAAAGGAGTTACCAAGGACACCTCGGAATACTTGTATGACTGACTCAACCATAAATTTGCAACACCCCCAAAAATGCCAACAAAAGATAATAAAATAAAATCCTGTAAATTTGGCATAACCCATCCTTGTGGAATAGTTAAAAAACTTAACAAAGTTATTGATAAGGAAAAATAGAATGAAATTAACCAAACTGGTTCTGTGGTCGATAACTGTCTTATTGATATTGCTACATAGGATAAACCAAGACAAAATATTATAGGAAAAATATAATAAATGTTAAGTCCACTTATCCCTGGTTCAGTGATTACTAATATTCCTATAAAACCGATTACCACAGCTAACCATCTATAAATTCCAACTTTTTCACTTAATAAAAAAATTGAAAATATAGTTGTAAAAATTGGAGCAGCAAAAGAAATACTTACCACAGTTGCGAGTGGTAATTTTCTTAAAGCAATAAAAATTGCTACTAAAGCAATTAAACCTGACAAACACCTTAAAGAATGTAAGCCTGGTCTTTTAGTTTGATAAAAATTGTGAAGTCTATCTCTTGGTATAATGAAAAAATAAAATAATATTCCAAAAAACCCTCTAAAAAATAAAACCTGTCCAATCGGATAATCGACTGACCACTTGACAATTATATCCATTAGTGAGAATGCACAAACAGACATAAACATGTACAAAAATCCTAATTGATTTTTACTTAGCATACGAATAATTTGTAAATTAATTTAAATCATAATCAATGGAAATAGCAGTTTTAGCACTTGGATGTTTTTGGGGCCCTGAAATCAAATTCAGCAAAATTAATGGTGTTATCAAAACTGAAGTTGGCTATTGCGGTGGCAATAGTTCACAAACCACCTACAAAGAAGTTTGTATGGGAAATACAAATCATGCCGAAGTTGTTAAAATTGATTTTGATGAGAAGGTAATTACTTATAAAGAAATTTTAAAAATTTTTTTTGAAATTCATGACCCAACTACACTAAATTCTCAAGGGCCAGATTTTGGTACACAATATAGAAGTGAAATCTTTTATTTGAATGAAAATCAAAAAAAAATTGCAAAAGATGTTCTGGACCAGGTCAATAAAAAGCTATCAGGGAAAGTTGTAACAAAAATTTCCCTTCTAAAAAACTATTGTATTGCTGAGGAATATCATCAAAAATATTTAGAAAAGAGATAATGTCATTAGTAGAAACTGATTGGCTCGAAAATAACAGAGACAAAGTAAAAATAATTGATTGCTCGTGGCACATGCCACAAACGAAAAGAAATGGTTTTGAAGAGTATAAAACTCAACATATCCCGGAGTCCATTTTTTTTGACCTAGATGATAATTCTGACAAAAATACAAATCTTCCACATATGTTAGTGAATAAAAATGAATGGGAAAAAATAGTCTCAAAGATGGGAATCAAAAATGAGGATATGATTATTATTTATGATAATTCTGATGTTGTTAGCTCATGTCGCTGTTGGTTTAATTTTATCTATTATGGTCATGATCCTAAACTAGTTCATGTTTTAAATGGGGGTTTAAAAAAATGGTTGAAAGAAAAAAGAAAAGTAACAAATAATTTATCTAAAGTTATGAAGTCAGACTACAAAAGTTTTGAAAATCAGGAATTAGTTAAAAACAAAAATTCAATAGATCAAAATATAGAAACACAAAATTTTAGGGTTGTTGATGCGAGAAGTAAAGAAAGATTTGAAGGAAAGGTTCCTGAGCCTAGGGAGGGATTAAAAAGTGGAAGTATTAAAAATTCTGTATGCATACCATTTGGCTTTTGTCTTAATCAGGATAGAACTTTTAAAAATAAACAAGAACTTGAAAAAATTTTTCAATCTTCCTTAAAAAACTTAAATGATAAAAATATTGTCTTTTCATGTGGATCTGGGGTAACCGCGTGTGTTTTGGCACTAGCTTATTCTTTAATAAATGATAAATATCGACCCTGTATTTATGATGGCTCTTGGGCTGAATACGGGTTAATTTAAAAAGAATGAAAAGATCCACTAAAACTATATCAATTATTTTAATATTTTTTCTAATCATTGCAGCAGTAATTATTGGTAGAACAATGATTGGAAATCATTTTAAAAAAAAATTCAGTAAAAGGCCCCCTCCAGGAATAATTGTCACCGAAGTGGTAAAAAAAGAATTTGCTGAAACAATAGAGACTTTTGGTACTGCAATCTCAAAAAAATCTGAAACTTTCAAAATAAAAAAAGATGATCTTTTTGAAGATTTAAAATTGAAAGACTTTGTTAAAAAAGGAGATGTATTAATCAAGTTGAAAAGTGGAAATATTATAGCTCCATTCAGTGGAGTACTTGGTTATACTGGTCTTACGGAAGATATTCTAGTATCCAATAATATATTCATCATAACATTAGACGATAATTCAACTATTTACTCAGACATTAAAATTCCAGAGAATTATTCGGCTTCTATTAAAAAAGGTCTTCCAGTTGACGTAAAATTATCTAGTTTTAAAGATAAAACTTTTTTAGGTGAAGTTGATTTTGTATCAAGTAGGATTAACGCTGATACAAGAAGTATATTATCCAGAATTAAAGTGCAAAATAATGATCTCGAACTAATCTCAGGATCTCTTCTAGAAGTAAGCGTTAAGTTTAATCTTAGAAACTCATTAAGTGTACCCGATACAAGTGTGATGATTGAAGGCGACAAATCCTATGTTTACAAAATAAATGGAGAAAATGTTGCAAATAAAACTGAGGTTAAAACAGGTCTAAGAAGTAATAAAAGCATCGAGATAATCTCTGGATTAAGTGAAGGGGAAATAATCGTCGCGGAAGGATTAAAAAAAGTAAGACCTAGAGGAAAAATAAAACCTATAACAAAATAAATGTTTATTACTGAACTAAGCATAAAAAGACCAGCTGTTTCTTGGGTAATGTCTTTAATCTTAATTATTTTTGGTTTATTTGTCTTTTGGAAATTACCAGTTAGAGAATTACCCAATGGAATACAGCCGCCTGTAGTCCAGGTTCAAGTAGATTACAAATCTGCATCAGCATCAATTGTGGATCAAGAAGTTACTCAAGTCGTTGAAGATGTTATTGGAGGTGCTGAAGGTATAAAAAATATAGACTCAAAATCTGAGAATGGAAGAAGCACAATTAATGTAGAGTTTGATACTAGCATTGATTTAGATAATGCTGCAAATGACATTAGAGAGAGAGTTGCAAGAGTTGTAGATAATTTACCATCTGAGTCTGATCCTCCTCAAATATTAAAAAGGGCAGCTGGTTTTACTACGACTATGTGGTTGTCCTTATCATCTGCAACTTGGAGCGATCTTGAACTAGGAGACTATGCAGAAAGATATTTAGTGGATCAGTTTTCTAGTATTAAAAATGTTGGAAGGATTCTTGTTGGTGGTCTAAGAGAATTAAGTATCAGAGTTTGGATAGATCCAATTAAACTCGCTGCAAATGATTTAACTATTAAGGAAGTCGAACTTGCAATGCGTGGAGAAAATATAAGTCTTCCAGCTGGTACTCTTGAGGCAGATAATATTGACCTAACTTTAAATTTAGATAAATCATACAACAATATAAATTCGATAAAACAATTACCAATCAAAAAAACAAATAATAAAGTAATTTTGTTATCAGATGTTGCTAATATTGAATTTGGACCTGTTTCAGAGAAAACACTTTTTAAAGCCCAAGCAAAAGATCAGGTTAATTTAAGGACAGTAGGTATTGGTATTTATGCGAGAAGTGGAGCTTCAACAGTCGAACTTTCAAATGAAATCAAAAAAAAGATAGTGGAAGTTAAAAAATCTTTACCGAATGAATTAGATTTAAGAGTTTCATTTAACAGAGCAAACTACATAGAAGCTGCTATTGAAGAAGTATATAAAACTCTTTTGATTGCTTTTGTATTAGTAGTGCTAATAATTTATTTATTTCTTGGGAATCTTAAAGCTGTAGTCGTTCCAGCAATTGCTCTTCCCGTAAGCTTAATAGCATCTTTTTTAGGTCTTTATATATTTGGATTGTCGATAAATATATTTGTTCTTTTAAGTTTTATTTTAGCAATTGGTATAATTACTGATGACTCAGTGATTATGACTGATGCGATATATCGAAGAATTGAAAATGGAGAAACTCCGCTAGTTGCTGCTTATAAAGGATCTAAACAAATTTCATTTGCAATCATAGCAACAACATTAATTCTAGTAGCTGTATTTTTACCACTGATATTCATCGAGGGAATTTCAGGAACATTATTTAGAGAAACAGCAATTGCATTATCATTTTCAATAGTTGTCTCATCATTTGTTGCTCTTACCTTGTCACCAATGCTCGCAAGTAAATTTTTAAATAAAAAAACCTCAAAGAGGATTTTTATTCAAAAATTTGAAAAAATATTTTTAGGATTTTCAAAATTCTATAGAGAGACTTTAGATGTAATTGCTCACAAAACAAAATCAGTGGGTTCTTTTATTATATTTATAATTATTTGCTCTGTATTATTGTTTAGTTTCTCTAAAAAAGAATTATTGCCGATGGAAGATCGTGGTGCCTATTTAATTATTGGTGCAACGGATGAAGGAAGCTCTTTTGAGTACACACAAGAACAAGCACAAAAAGTCGAAGCTAGATTAATTCCACTTTTACAAGCTGAAGATAGTCCATACTCAAGATTTATTATGAGAGTACCTGGATTTGGTGGTTCAGCAAACTCATATAATAGTTTTATCATAATTGCACTTTTAGATGACTGGAAAAATAGAAAAAAAGGACAACAAGTCGTTTTAAGAGAGGCTATTGGAAAAATTGTTACATTACCTCAAGCTCTTGCATTTCCAATATCTCCACAGTCAATCAGGGTATCTAATTATAATAAGCCAGTACAAATGGTTATCTATGGAAGTACCTATGAGGAACTTGAAGAAATTCAAAAAAGAGTGATTAGAAAATTAAGATCAAATAAAGGTCTCTCAAGAATTGAGTCTGATTATAATCGAAACAAACCTGAAGTAAAATTAGTAATTAATAAAAATAAAGCTAAAGATTTAGGTGTTTCAACAAAAGCAATAGGAGAAACACTTGAAACTCTTTATGGTGGAAAAAAAATTACAACTTTCAATAAATTAGGTAAAGAATACCCAATCGTTGTTCAGCAATATTTATCTGATAGAAGGAATAAAGAAGGAGTTTCTAAAATTTTTGTTCGTTCTGAAACAAATGGAAAACTAATCTCTTTATCAAATCTAGTTAGTTTTAAAGAGGAGGGTTCAGCGAAACAACTTGCAAGGTACAATAGACAACGAGCTGTCACGATATCTGCAAATATTAACGAAGGATACACTTTGGCTGAGGCGATAAGATTCTTTGAAAATATCATGGCAGATTTGGCTCCAAAAAATCAAATTACCTGGAAAGGTAAATCAGAGGAAATTAAAGAAACTAGTAATGAATTATTTATAATTTTTGCTCTTGCATTGCTCACAGCTTACTTAGTGATGGCAGCAACATTTAATTCATTCATTCATCCATTCATTATAGTTTTAACAGTTCCTTTGGCAATTTTTGGTGGGTTAGTATTTATTTTATTTTTGAATAGTTCAGTTAATATTTTCTCTCAGATCGCTTTGATAATACTTATCGGTATATCGACGAAAAATAGTATTTTAATTGTTGATTATGCCAATCGAATAAGGACTACAGGAAAAAGTATTGAATTAGCTGTGAAAGAAGCTTGTGCAGTAAGATTTAGACCTATCATTATGACATCACTAAGTACAATGATCGCAATGATACCTTTGGTTATAGGGAATATTGGCCCAGGCGCAGGTGAAGGATCAAGATTAGCTGTGGGAGCAACCATCTTAGGTGGTATGATAATTTCAACTTTTTTCACATTATATGTTACCCCATCAATGTATTTAGCTTTAGCAAAAAACACTAAACGGATTGACATAATAGACCTAGAGTTAAAAAAAGAACTTTCTAAAAAATAATATATTTATTTTTATTTAAAGAATTGCTGCAACTTAATAATTGTTTTTTATAAATATTAGATTGTTTCTCTACTTTTTTAGCTAACCCAATAACTTTTTTATTTTTTTTATAATACTTAAAATTTCCCCAACCCTCATGATAAGCCAAATATTGTTTAAAAGCGTCCTGTTTGGAAATTTTTAAAATTGTTTCTGATTTACTAGTATACCAACCAATGAAATCAACACTATCTTTAAATCTAGCTCTTGTTGCTAACTTGTTTCCTGTTTCTTTTTTATATTGTTCCCAAGTCCCTTTTACTGCCTGAGAATATCCAAATGAACTTGATGGGCGTTTATAAGGGATTACTTTAAATATTTTTTGTCTAGCTGGCTTAGCTAACCAGTCAAAATCTGACTCCATTTTT
>CACOKG010000023.1 GCA_902627745.1 uncultured Pelagibacteraceae bacterium
AAAAATTTTAAATTTTGAAAATAATAATAAGACCCTTTTTGCAATACTTAGAAATTTTGAATTACAAAGTAAATTGTTAACAAGTTTAAAAAAAGAAAAGCTTTGTAAATTTAAAAAAAATTTTAACTATAAATTATCAAATTTAAAAAAATATAAGTTAATAATCAACTGTGAAAATAATAATTATTTCTCAAAAAAATTTTTTGCAAGAAGACTTAAAAAAAAATATAATAGTTTTGCGTATACCACAATTTTAAAACACAAAAAAATTAAGAATAATGTAGCATCTCAAATATTTACAAAAAATGGACCTTTGGCATTTTTACCATTATCTGAGTATGAAACTTCTATTGTTTATTCATTTAAAGGTAAAAAAAATATTAATTTAAAAGAATTAATTAAAAGATATAACACTAAATATTCAATTACAAATTTTGGTACTAGCAACTTTTTTGAGTTGAAATCCTCAAATTTGAGAACTTATTATCATAAAAATATTTTAGCTTTTGGCGATTTATTACATCGTCTCCATCCTTTAGCTGGTCAAGGTTTTAATATGACCATAAGAGATATTCAAGATTTGAGTAATTTAGTTAACTCTAAGTTAAGTAATGGATTAGAGGTAGATAATTCAATTTGTGAGGATTTTCAAAATACCACGAGACATAAAAATTATTTATTTTCAAGTGGAATTGATTTTATTTATGAATTTTTTAATCTTGAAACTAAGATGGACAATAATCTCATCAGCAAATCAGTTAGGCTTATAGGAAAAAATAAATTTTTAAACAGAACTTTTAAAAATATAGCTAATAGAGGTTTAAAAATTTAGTTTTATTGAATAGTTGTATTATTATAATTATCAAAAGAATAAGTAGTTAATATTTCAGAAATTTTAGTTTTTCTTAGCTCTAAATTTTTGGCCTCTAATAAAATTTGTTTTTCCTCTAACGTAAAAGGAGATGCCATTGCTAGAGCGTTTATTGTTTCATCTAAACTTTGTTTCTCTAATCCTTTCCAATTAATTATAAATCCTCTTTTTTCAAAAAGATTTTTTAAGTCTTTAAATATCAATTTTAAATCAGAAAATTGTAGATTTTCACTTTGATAACTTAGATCATCGTAAAAATTATTAAAATCTACATTGCATTCTCTGTATTTTTTATCTGATTTTACTTCATCGATTTTTTGAAATCTTATTATACCTTTGAGTTCTATCAAAAATTGACCATTATCATTTTCCCTAAAGCTTGTAATTTTGCCCATACACCCAATGTCATATAATTCAGGGCTTAATTCACTTTCTTTTGAATTTTTAGGTTGTATCATCCCAATAAGCTTGTTTGACTTCATACTATCATTAATCATATCGACATATCTTGGCTCAAATATATTTAATGGAACAGTAGTTCTTGGAAAAATGATAAAATTACTTAATGGAAAAACTGGTATTGTTTTTGGTAAATCTTCTTTTTTCATGAAAAAAACATACCATAATTAATATTACTTGAATTAAAAAAAACGACACACTATATTAATTTCTTATGCGGGCGTAGCTCAGTGGTAGAGCGTCTCGTTGCCAACGAGAAGGTCGAGGGTTCGATCCCCTTTGCCCGCTCCATTTTTAAGAAATATTATTAAAATTGAATTACATAAGGATATAGATCTAATGAGTGAACTATTCGATAAAAAATGCGTTCCTTGTGAAGGTGGTGTGCCCGCGCTTGATATAAGTGAAATACATAAATATCAAAAAAAAATTGATGGATGGGATGTTATTAAAAATGAAAAAAATATACATTTCTTAGAAAAAAAATTTACATTTAAAAACTTTGTTGAGAGTCAAAAATTTGTAAATGAAGTAGGTAGAATATCAGAAGAGGAAGGCCATCACCCTGAAATTTTATTTGGATGGGGTTATGCGAAAATAAACATCTCAACCCATGCAATTGAGGGATTATCAGAAAACGATTTCATCTTAGCTTCAAAGATTGACAAGATTTAATGTCTAAAATGTCTTGTTTTAGAAAAAATTAAAATAGTATTAGTTTTATCTGCAAACTTTATAATTTCTTTATCTCTGATTGATCCTCTAGGTTGGATTACAGCAGAAACACCGGATTGAATTAATTTTTCAATACCATCAACAAATGGAAAAAAAGCATCAGATGCGGCAACAATTTCTTTTTCATTTTTTTTGAACTTTCTCATTTTATTTATTGCAATTTGACAGCTATCAAGCCTACTAGGTTGTCCAGATCCGATACCAACTGTTGTTTTATCACCAACGAGCACAATAGCATTGGATTTGACATGACGGGAAATATTGAATGCAAATAATAAATTTTCAAATTGTATTTTGTTTGGTTTTTTCTTTGAAACAACTTTGAAATCTTTTTTTTTAAAAACAAGGTCATCTTGAGATTGAATCAGCATTGAGTTTGATACAGAATTAATTTGAAGAACATCATCAAAATTAAAGTTTGTTGAATCTATAATTCTAACATTCTTTTTAGATTTTAATAATTTAAGAGCGCTTGTTTCAAAACCATTAGCAATAATTACCTCTAAAAAAGTTTTGTTTAACTCAACAGCTAAACTTTTATTAATTTTAAAATTACAAGAGACAATACCTCCATATGCGCTTACAGGATCACATTCAAATGCAGATTTATAACTGCTTACTTTGTCCTTTAAGATAGAAACTCCACAGGGGTTTGCATGTTTGATAATTACAGTGCCCATATTTTTTGGTAGACTTTTGGATATCTTTAAAGCAGCAAAAATATCATTGTAATTGTTATAGCTTAATGGTTTTCCATGAATTTTTTTTAATTTGAAATCCTTATTTTTAGAGTAAATAGCAGATATTTGGTGGGGATTTTCTCCATATCTTAATCTCTCGATTAAGTTTCCATAAATTATTTTTTTTTCTGTAAAATTTTCACCTGTGACTGAATTAAAGTAATTTGAAATTACAGAGTCATAATATGCTGTTTCGTTAAAGGCTGATTGAGATAATTTTTTTCTAAATTCTAATTTTGTTGCACCCTTAAATCTTTTTAACTGATCCATTAATACTGAATATTGATTGACGGATGTTATTACTACAACATCATTGTAATTTTTTGCAGCACTTCTAACTAAGGCAGGACCACCAATATCAATTTTTTCAATTATTTTATTTTGATTTTTTGTTGTATTTAAGGTTTTTTCAAATGGATAAAAGTTAACTATAACCAAATCAATATTTTTGAAATTATTTTTTTTTATTTCTCTTTTGTGAGAATTATTGTTTCTTTTATTTAAGATTCCCGCATGAATTTTTGGATGAAGTGTTTTAACCCGTCCATCAAGAATTTCATTAAAACCGGTATATTCAGAAACTTCAAGGCATCGATAGCCTAATTTTCTAATTGCTTTAAATGTACCCCCTGAACTAATCAGTTTAATATTATACCTGTTTAAAGTTTGTAATAATGGTTTTAAGTTTGTTTTATCTGAAACAGAAATTACAGCTGATTTTATTTTTTTTACTATATTTTTTTTATTTGCCATTTTATATCTTCAGTCTGGTTATTTGAAATTCCAGAAATAAATATATTTTGATTATCAATATATGAATTTTTATTACCGAAATATAAACCATTATCAATATTTATATCGTAATTATCACAAGTAAATTTCCAACCTTCATCCTCTAATTCAATTAGTATTGATTTACCATCCTGAGTTTTCATTAATTTTACGTCTGGTTCTACATGAAATCGAATATCAAATTTATAATTTTTATTAATTTTTTTTAAAATTTTATCACAGCCAATAAAAGTTTCTTTCTCAGGGTAAAATTCTATATTTCTTTCATGAATAGTATTATATTTTTTTTGGTATCCGTCATGAGAAGCATTTATTTTCCAATAATTTTTTTCAAAAATAGTCTCTTTTTTTGTAATTTTTAAACCTCTGGTAACAAAAAAAGATTTATCGCGGTTTGTAAATTTGCAGGAGGAATTATCATCGATTACCAACGTATTTTGAGCGGCAGTTGATCTTGATAAATGATTTAGTTTTATATTTGTTTGGCTATGGTAACCGCAATTACTAATTAATTTTTTTCCATTAGAAATTATTTCAAAAGATAAAGCTCCAGATTGATAATCTTTAGAAAAAAATGAATTTGGTGAGGGACCAGCATCCATAGTGAGACACATCTTTTTATTTCTCAAAATTATATATCCACCATAATCTTGATTGTCATTTTTGAATTTATAACCTAGTCTTTGAAGATAATTATCAAAATTATTATTATCTGAGATGTTATTACCATTATAAAGAATATCACTTTTTAGATTTTGCCAAACAAAAGCGTAACCTTGTCCAAGATAGTAAATAATTTCATTTATATGTTCTGGAATATTAATTTGAGATTCTTTAAACCACTCTCTGATTAAAATATAATATTTCAAATAAAATATTAATTGTTTAATACTTCTTGATTTAGGAAAACCAGAATTATCAAGAGTAATTTTAGATATTTTTTTTAGTAAATTTAAACCATATGGTAAATACTTTTTTTCATCCTGATAACAAAGGCCAACTAATATAATAGATGCACAACCTATCAATTTATCTTCAACAAATTTTGATTTATTAACTTCATTTATGAGGTGATTTGCTTGTTTTTGTATCATAGTGTTGAAATCAATTTTATATTGTCCATTACTATCTTCATAAGTAAGATTATAATTAGATAACCAAGCAATAATTCTTTTTGCAGTTAAATCGAAATTCCAACTTTTTGCATTGTATTTATGATTTAAAGTCATCCAGTTTTTTATAACTGATTGGGTATTTTTTTTTGAAGACTTAAGATCTAAACTAAAAAGCCAATAAAAATTATTAAGTTTTCTAAGGTTTTTTTTGGTAATTTCTTTGTTATCCCAAATTTCATTTAATGCAAAATCTTCAATCCTAAATTTTTTTTTTTGATATTTAATTAAGGATGATAGTAAATGAGGACTAGGCTTATAAATTAAATTTCGATAATAAGTTTTGGAAATTTTTTTATCGTACAGACTAGAATGTAAATATAATTCTCTTAATTTATCGAAAATATTAAAAAAAAATCGATTTATGTAAATCATGAAATTATTTTGATTTTAATAATTCAATATTTTTTTTTATATCTCCATTATTACTTTTAAAAATTGTAGTTCCAGAAACAAGTATATTTGCTCCTGCTTCTATTGCTTTTTTTGAATTATCAAAATTAATACCTCCATCAATTTCAATATCGAAATTGAGATTTTTAGTTTTTTGTATTTCTTTAAGTTCCTTAATTTTTACTAAAACTTCTGGCATAAATTTTTGACCACCAAAACCAGGGTTAACACTCATAATTAAAACTAAGTCAATTTCGTTCAAGTGTTTTTTAATCACCTCAACTTTAGTTTCAGGATTTAAAGATACTCCAACTTTTTTATTTAATTCTTTTATTTTTGAAATAGATGAGCTTAGATCGTCTGTAGCTTCTGGATGAATAGTAATGATATCCGCACCTGCATCAGAATATGCATCTATATATTTATGTACAGGTGAAATCATTAAATGGACATCAAATATCATTGATGATTGTTTTTTTAATGCTTTTATAACCGGAGGTCCGATGGTTAAATTTGGAACAAAATGCCCATCCATAACATCTACATGAATCATGTCAGCCCCTGCGTCTTCCAAACGTTTTATCTCGTTTCCTAATTGACCAAAATCAGCAGATAAGATTGATGGTGATATTTGTATTTTTTTCATTGATGATTAAATTACTAGTACCAATTTTTAAAATTTAATTGAATTAAAAAATTGATAAATTTGTCTCGAAATTTCACTTTCCAAAGGAAAAGATAACATTCCCATGACAGAATATCCTAAAATCCATGGCATTAAATAAAATCTTATCATAAAGAAAAACCAAGCAACATATAGTGGAACTATTGGTTGAATAATAAATTCGGGCGTAATTGGTTTAAAAATACGTAGTAATGGATTGGTAAATTTTACGAATACTTTCATAAAAAAAAATTGAGAGTCTTCTTTTTGAAAAATATTCATTGCAACTCTACCAATTAATGTCCACATTATTACTCCAAGTATGTAATCAATGATGTACACCATTGGGTGAAAATTAGCCGACATTTGAGAGTTTATATTGGAAAAAGACTTGAATTAAAAGGGGCGAAATTAATCGCCCCTTTAAATAATTATTTAGTGTTGTTTGCCAAGGATCGATTTACCTGATGGTACACGAACCTCATCAACCATTCTCTGCGTAGCAGCGCTTGGTGCTGAAGTCATTAAACTTACAACTACCATTGCTACTAAGCTGACAGCTGAACCAAAGATACCAAACGTTAACTGCGTAATACCTAAGAATCCACTTCCGCCGTTTCTTACCCATATTAGGTAACCAGCACCAGAAATTAATCCTAAAGCCATACCAGCTATAGCACCTTCTCTATTAGCTCTCTTCCACCATACACCAAGTACAAGTGGGAAGAACAATCCAGACATCGCAAAGTCAAAAGCCCAGATAACCGAACCTAAGATACCTTGGATTTCCATTGCTGCAATAGTTGCTCCAGCAAAACCAATTACTACAAGTAATACCCTTGCAACAACTAGTCGTTTTGCAGTCTCAGCTTTTGGATCGATGATTTTATAGTAAACATCGTGTGAGATTGCATTTGCAATTGCTAGAATCAAACCATCAGCTGTTGACATGGCAGCTGCCATACCTCCAGCAGCAACTAGACCTGAGATTACGTATGGTAATCCAGCTATTTCCGGAGTTGCTAACACAACGGCTTTACCACCCATGAAAAACTCATTTAATTCAAGAGTTCCATTTCCGTTAAAGTCGCTTACAAACATTAAGTTTGCTTGGTTCCAGTTTTGATACCAATCTATCGATTGAACTTCTGAAATTGACTTACCAATAATACCTGTTGGTAGTGATGGATCAATCAATGACAACTTAGATAGTGTCGCTAACATTGGAGCAGAAGAATAAAGTAGGAAGATAAAGAATAAAGACCAACCTACTGATTTTCTAGCTGCTTTTACACTTGGCGTAGTGAAATATCTCATCATCACGTGAGGCAATGAAGCTGTTCCCATCATCATTGCTAGTGCTAATGAAATAAACGCCCAAGGCGTTGCATTCACCGCTGAGTGAGCTTTAGTTATTCCAGCCAAACCTTTTGGCACTTCTTTTAGATTTTCAGCAGAGTTTTTTACAAAACCAAACTGAGCTTCTAATTCAGCAATTCTTGAAACTTCATCAGCTAACATGAAGTGTGGGAAGAAACCCGCACCCATTTTGTTACTGATCCAGAATACTGGTAATAAGTAAGCTATGATTAGTACAATATATTGTGCAACCTGTGTCCAAGTTACTCCTCTCATACCACCTAACATTGAACATAGTAAGATACTTACTAAACCAACATATACAGCGTATTGAAATGGAATATCAAGTGCAACAGATGCTATTGTACCTGTAGCGTTAATTTGAGCAGTCACATAGGTAAATGAAGCAACAGTTAAAACCACTACTGCAAGAAACCTTGTTAAATTACCACCATATCTTGTACCAATGAAATCTGGAACTGTGTAACAGCCAAATTTTCTTAGGTATGGTGCTAATAAAGATGCAACTAATACATATCCACCAGTCCAACCTACAAGCAGCGCCATATAGCCGTAACCTTTAAAATAAATACCACCAGCCATTGCAACGAATGATGCACCAGACATCCAGTCCGCTGCAGTTGCCATTCCGTTGAACACGGTTGGTACTTGTCTTCCAGCTACGTAATACGCATCAGCTTGAGCTGTTCGTGATAGATAACCAATTATAGCATAGATGGCCACAGTAAAAGCAACGAAACAAATACCAATTGTTTTTGCTGTCATACCCATCTGCTCGGCAATTGACATAATGATTATGAAAGCTAAAAAACCACCTGTATAGATTCCATAAACCTTAGGCAA
>CACOKG010000024.1 GCA_902627745.1 uncultured Pelagibacteraceae bacterium
GCAGCAATAGATGATTGACTGACTGTTTTAAATTTTCCAATATCTCCAGTGTTTTTTACATGTGTTCCACCGCATAATTCCGTTGAAAAATAAGCATCTTTTTCCTTACCCATTGAAACGACACGAACTTCTTCACCATATTTTTCACCAAAAAAAGCTAGCGCTCCCTTTTCTATTGCGGCTTTAGGTGTCATAATTCTTGTGGTCACTTCAGAACCATTTTTAACGTATTCGTTAACTAATTTATCTATTGTCTCTAATTCCTCATTAGAAATCGGTTTCATGTGACTAAAGTCAAACCTCAATCGATCTGGTGCAACTAATGATCCTTTTTGCATCACATGCTTACCTAAAGTTCTTCTTAAAGACTCATGAAGTAAGTGAGTTGCAGAATGATAAGCTTTTAAATTATTTCTTCTTTCAACATCAATTTTCATTTCAACTACATCATTAATTTTAATTTCTCCAGTTTTAACTGATCCATAATGAACAAATAAATCTCCAAGTTTTTTTTGTGTATCCTCAACTTCAAAAACTGAATTTCCAGAAACTATTGTACCTTTATCTCCAAGTTGTCCTCCTGACTCACCATAAAAAGGAGTTTGATTAGTTATAATCATACCTTCTTCTCCATTAGCTAATGATTTTGACTCCTGATTGTTTTTAATTAAATTTAATACTACTCCTTCAGATTGATTAGACTCGTATCCCAAAAATTCTGTAGGACCAGTTTTATCTTTTATTGAAAACCAAATTGTTTCCTCTGAGCTGTCCCCAGATCCTTTCCAATTCTTTTTTGCAAGTTCTTTGCTTTTTTTCATTAACAGATCAAATTTTTTATGATCAACTTTTAATGATTTATTTTTTAAAATATCTTCTGTAAGATCTAATGGAAAACCATAAGTGTCATATAATTTAAAAGCTACTTCACCTGATAACACTTTATCAATTTTTGAAATTTCATCATTTAGAATTTTAATACCCCGATCAAGTAAAACTAAAAATTTTTCTTCTTCCATTTTTAATGTTTCTGTTATCAAAGACTCGGATCGTTCTAGCTCTGGATAATTTCCAGACATTTCATTTTTTAAAGACTTAAAAATTTTATAAAAAATAGGTTCTTTCGATCCTAGTAAATGTGAATGCCTCATACCTCTTCTCATAATTCTTCTTAAGACATATCCACGACCCTCATTGGATGGCAGAACACCTTCAGCTAAAAGAAATGAACTTGCTCTTAAGTGATCAGCAATTACCCTAAAACTTGATATGTTGTTATCAGCTTGTTTAACTTTAGTTACATCTGATATCGAACTTATTAATTTCTTAAAATGATCAGTTTGATAATTGTCGTGTGTGCCTTGTAAAAGAGCAGCTATTCTCTCCAATCCCATTCCAGTATCTACGGATGGTTTGGGTAAATCTATTCTTTTATCTTTTGAAACTTGTTCATATTGCATGAATACCAAGTTCCAAATTTCAATAAAACGGTCTCCATCTTGATCCTTTGTTCCTGGTAGACCACCTTTTAAATGATCGCCATGATCATAGAATATTTCTGAGCAAGGTCCACAAGGACCTGTTTCTCCCATTGACCAAAAATTATCTGATGTCGAAATTCTAATAATTCTGTCATCGCTAAAACCCGCTATTTTCTTCCAAAAATTGAAGGCCTCATCATCTTCATGAAAAACAGTTACATAAAGTCTATTTTTATTTAAACCAAAATCTTTAGTGATTAAATTCCATGCAAGTTCAATTCCTCTTTCTTTAAAATAGTCCCCGAAAGAAAAATTACCCAACATTTCAAAAAAAGTATGGTGTCTTGGGGTATAACCAACATTTTCTAAATCGTTATGCTTACCCCCTGCTCTGACACATTTTTGAGAAGTAGTTGCTCTTTGATAATCTCTTTTTTCTAATCCAGTAAATACATTCTTGAATTGAACCATTCCAGAATTGGCAAACATTAATGTCGGATCATTATTTGGAACTAAATTACTAGACTCAACAATCTTATGATCATTCTTTTCAAAATATTTTAAGAACGTACTTCTTATTTCATTTAATGATTTATCCGCCATACTTTAAAATACAACTTTTTTATTCTATGTCTAGTTAGGGATAAAGGGGGAAAGGCGCTTATAACAAGCGCCTTTTATAATTTAAAGATGACCTTTAATTTTAGTTCTTTTTGGAAGGAGTAGCTTCTTTTGCAGCCTCTTCTTTTTCAGCTACTTTCTTCTCTTTTTCAATTTTTTCAGGACTTAATGGATTTCCTTCAATTTTCTTTGAAATCACACCTGCTTTTTCTCTAATCGCCATTTCTATTTCTGCAGCAACTTTAGGATTTTGAGCAAGATAAGTTTTTGCATTTTCTCTACCTTGACCTATCTTTTCACCTTTATAAGCATACCATGCTCCTGATTTTTCAATAATGTCAGCTTTAGCACCTAGGTCAACTAACTCACCCATTTTACTAATTCCTCTGCCATACATTAAGTCAAACTCAACAACTTTAAATGGTGGTGCAACTTTATTTTTAACTACTTTTACTCTTGTAGTATTGCCGATAATTTCATCTTTATCTTTAATAGCACCAATTCTTCTAATATCCATTCTTACAGATGAATAAAACTTCAAAGCATTTCCACCTGATGTTGTTTCTGGACTTCCAAACATAACTCCAATTTTCATTCTAATTTGATTAATGAAAATCATCATTGTGTTTGTATTTGAAATTGAACCAGTTAATTTTCTTAAAGCCTGACTCATTAATCTTGATTGAAGACCAACATGATGATCACCCATCTCACCTTCAATTTCAGCTTTTGGAGTTAAAGCTGCAACAGAGTCAATTACGATAACTGAAATAGAGCCTGATTTTACTAGCGTATCAGCGATTTCTAAAGCTTGCTCACCTGCATCTGGTTGAGAGATTAAAAGCTCCTCAGTATTCACACCTAATTTTTTTGCATAAACTGGATCTAAAGCATGCTCTGCATCAACGAATGCACAAATTCCACCCGCCTTTTGAGCTTCAGCAACTACTTGTAATGCTAATGTTGTTTTTCCAGAACTCTCTGGTCCATAAACCTCAATAATTCTTCCTTTAGGTAAACCACCTATTCCTAAAGCTAAATCTAAACTTAAAGAACCTGTGGATATCGACTCGATATCCATTGCTCTTTTTTCGCCCAGCTTCATAACTGAACCTTTTCCAAAATTGTCAGTTATCTGGCTAATCGCAGCATCTAATGCTTTGTTTTTTTCTTTAATATCCAATTCTTGATCTTTTGTAGATTTAACTACTTTTAAGTTATTTTTTGTCATTTTTTGCCTCTTTTCTTGCTTTTTTTAACACTCGAATCATAAAATAAATGTACACATTTTGTTCTCATTAGCAAGATATTTTATTTTTCCTCAAAAAACCAATAATTATCTTATTTTCAGGTAATCGCTGTTAAGCAATCCTAAGGACTTTAACAGATTAAACTGAGATAGAATGTAATTTCTCTCAGAATCTGCCAAAGAAATTTGGGCATTCAAAAGTAATGAGTTGGATTGAATGACCTCTAAAGTTGTTCTTCCTGCCCCACTATTATATTCAGCAGCAATTCCTTCATTGGCAATTTCAGCAGCTTTAACTTGGGATTGAACAGAATTAAGTAAACTTCTATTAGATTGATAATTGGACCAGGCGCTAGCGACATCGGTTTGATTTTGTTTTACAGCACTATCTAAAATCAATCTTTTTCTGTTTTCTAAACTTTGATTTTTTTTATATTTAGCAATATTTTTCCCACCTGAAAAAAAAGGCCACGAAACGGTTGCTTTAACAGTATCTTTTTCTCTCTCATCATATGTTGTATTTAAATCTTCAGTATATGATCTTTCAAAAGATAATTTCGCAGTAGGTGCTAAATCTGATTTTGCAATAGATTTATCTTTAATAGATTGTTCGTACTCTAACTTTGCAATTATTAAATCTGGGTTATTTTTCTTTGAAAGTTCAATTGCTGAGTTTAGATTACCAGGAAGTTCATAATTAGTAATTGAGCTTTTATCCAATGATTGCACATCATTAATGCTACCTATAATATTTTCATAATTTAATTTACTGGTTAATAAATCATTTTGTGCTTTAATAAATTGCGCTTCTGCTCCAGCTAACGAAGACTCTGATTGAGAAACATCTGATAAAGAAATTTGACCTCTACTAAGTCTAATTCTATCAGTTTCAACTTGTCTGCTTAAAAGCTCAACGTTTGCTCTATTAATTTCCAACTTTTCATTTGCTGAAATTAGACCCGTATAAGCCTCTGCAGTTTTATATAAGATGTCTTGTTCTTTTTTTAATAATTTCGCTTTTGCAAGATCAATACCTATCTTATTTTTTGCAAGATCTGCACCTCTACCAAAATCAATCAAAGTTTGAGTAATTGAAACTGATCTTGTTGAAGGATCCACATCACTAATTGAAGCGTCTCCTCCACCTTGATTAGTAAGTTTGTTGGTATCTTCCTGACTTTTAGTGCCCTCAAGAGTAATCGTTGGCAAATAGGATCCTCTTGCAATATTTAAATCTTGTTCAGAAACATTAATATTTTCTCTTTCTGCATTAAGTTCTGAATTATTTTTATAGGCTTTTGATAAAGCACTAGAAAAGGTTTCTGCGTTAACATTTGAAAATAAAAAGAATGTACCTAAAAAAATTAAAATTATTTTTTTCATTTACTTTTATATACTGCAGATTTGATCTGATGGTTACTGTTTAGATTAAAAATTATAGATGCATATTTAGGCATATTTTTAAACATATTCTGGGTTATTCTTTGATATGTTTGCATAAAATTGATGACATCTCCTCTACTCATTATTTTTGAATTCGATTTTACTTTACTTTTCAACCAAAGTTTTCTTTCTTGTTTCAATCTCCATTTCTGAAGCAAACTAAAATTTTTCGCTTTTAAATAAATTAAACAATTAAGTTGGGAATATAAGTTTTTGTATTTTGATTTCAATTGCTGGTTAACGTATTTCCTCCAAATTTGTCTTTGATCTTCTGCTTTTTCAAGAGAATTGATATTTTTCTTTAAAGTACTATTTTTTTCTGATTTTGCACCAACACACCAACCTTCAAAAATAATTACATCAGGTCTTGCTTTTAAATCATACCAATTCTTTTTGTGAAATCGGTCATCTATTGCTTTGTTAAATGTTGGCAATTTAAGCCTTTTAAATTTTCTACTTTTTGCCTTTCTAAAAAAACTTAACATCATATTAATATCATGTGTGCCTGGTACTCCTCTAGTTAAAAGCATTGGGTGAACTTTATTAGATAAAATTATTCTTTCTTTTCTTGTTTTATAAAAATCATCTATAGAAATTCTAAAAACTTTCAATTCGAAGTACTTTGTAAGAATAATTTTAATAAGTGAACTAATGGTGGTTTTGCCTGTGCCTTGACCTCCTGCTAAACCAACAAAATATGGTTTTTTTTTATCAGCTTTTTTACTAATCCAAAAACATAATGGAATTAAGAAAGACTTTATCATTCTTTCCTTATTTTTAAATTTATCTGCTTTTGTTTCTTGAGATTTAATAAACTTTAAACAATCTTTTTTTACTTTTCTAAAGCATAAACTAAATTGTTGCATGAAAATTATTTTTTATCTAAAGGATGATTTTGACCATCGTTTACTGGAACTTCTTTCATATCGAAAGTATTTATTTCATCAATACAACCAACATTAAATCCTGTCATTGCCGGATTGATCCTTGGATTGTGATGTGTATAAATTCCACATTCAGAGCAAAAATAATGTTTCGCTACTTTTGAATGAAATTGATATAGTTTTAATTTATCTTCACCTTTAGTAATTTTAAAATCTTCATTTTTTACCATCGACATGATTGCTCCTTTTCTTTTACAAATAGAGCAATTACATTTTATTACTTTAGCTAAATCTCCGTCTAAATTAATTTCTGCTTCTACAGCACCACAATGGCAAACTAATTTTTTCATTTTATAAATCTATCCTATACATTACTTCATTTCTTTTTAACATTGGTAAAGTAAATGGCGAATTATAGGATGCTCTTATCGGAGGACTTAAAATAGTAATATTATCTTGTTTAAGCCGTTTTTCTAAGATGTCTTTATTCTTTAAAAAGTTTTGATCTGAAGATCGTCCAGAATATTTAATAACAGCATAGTAACCACCTTCTATTGTCAAAACTTTTATTTCTGGATTGGATGGCTTTGGCGCATTATCTTTGCTAAATTTTGAAGGTAGATAAAATTGCATTGTCATATTTCCATTTTTAACTTCTTGAGTAACAGGAACTGTCATCTTAATTTCTTTTTTTTCCTCATTGTTTCCCGAAATATAATTAAATAGTTTTCTAAAACCATTACCTTGTGTGGAATTCGTTTCAATAACTAAACGATCAGTGTATTTTCTGATTTCATATTCTTTATTTTCTTTTACTATTTCATAATTTGCTTCTTCGTATGCCATAGCTTGAGAACTTAAAGTTAGTATTGAAATTAAAATTACTAAAATTCTTTTCATTTGATATCTAATTAAACTATCTCTGGTTGAAGTTATCCACAAGCATACAAAATATAGTTTTGATGTTCACGTTTTGATTCACTTTTGATTCAGTTACAGACTCAAAATACAACCTATTGACTGCATTGTATAACTGCGCTACAAATAAGAACAAAACAAGAACATGAAGCTGACTATTCCCTATTATCTGCATAAAGCTGGCGCTGGTTTTCCATCGCCTGCAACTGATTATATCGAAGAAGATATCGATCTAAACATGCATTTAATCAAAAATGTTCCTGCCACTTTTATCATCCGAGTGCAGGGGAAATCTATGGTTGATGTTGGAATTAATGATGGGGATTTATTAGTTGTCGACAAAAGTTTAAAGCCAAAAAACTTTTCAACTGTTATTGCAAATGTTCATGACGAGCTTGTAGTTAAAACTTTAGTTCAAGAAAGAGATAAAAAATTTCTATCCTCAGGCTCTAAAGATTTTTCTAACAGAATTTTGATTAACGAAGAAGAAGATGTCTTTATTTGGGGGGTTGTGACTTATGTCATCCA
>CACOKG010000025.1 GCA_902627745.1 uncultured Pelagibacteraceae bacterium
GTAAATATAAAGAGTATAGAAATAAGTACTATTCTAAAAAAATTCATCTGGTAACCCCACTATAGTTAACGTTCCTCTTACTTTTATCGTCCCAGTTGAATCCCCTTTTACCACTTGTATAGACTCTTTGTCAAAGTTTAACATCTTTTGAGAAAGGGAAAGAGCTCTTTTAAATTTAATATAACCAATAAAATTGCCATCAATTTCAAAATCTACTGGAATTAGATAATAAGCGATATTTTTAACACTTTTGACCTGAGTTTTTTTGACCTTTTTTGCTTTTTTTCCAGCTGCTTGGGCAAGTGCTGTTGCCTTTAAAACTTCTTTAATTTGTTTTTTTTCTATTGAAGTAATTACTAAGTCATTTTGACCAGCATATTCACTTAATGTTTGATACAAACCCTCAACCTCAGCCTTGGAGTGAAACAAAGTTGAATATCTTTGATATTGTGGTTTGAGTTTTTTGATTTTTGCTTTCATTGCATTTATTTCACTAATGAATTGTTGCGTTTCTTGTTTTTTTAAATTCATGTCGTCTAATTTTGCTTTTCTAGTTTCAACCATCGGATTTAAAATTGCGTAATAAATGATTAAAAATAAAACTATAGAACCAACAATGATTCCAATTTTTGTTAAAGTTTTTTTATCAGCTAACTTAGTGATCTGATCTTTAATATCAGACATATTCAAATTTTTTAAATCTATGTTCATATCCATTGTTAACCTCTTTTAATTTTTACAAATACTCTAAAACCTTTCATTGTTGCACCACCAGTATTTCCCCTAGGCAATTTCATAGATGACAATGAGGCTTGTTGAACTAATTTTTGTTTACTTAAGTTTTCAATAAATTTTAAAATATCCTGGTCACTTGCAGCAACACCTTGAATTGTTAGTGTATTAGATCCATTAAATTCTACTTGATCAAATTTTACTCTTTTTGGAACACTAGATGCCACCTGAGCCAAAATTCTATAAGTTAGTTCTTTATTTGATTTTAATGTTCTACTTAACTTAAGAGTTGTATTAATTAATTTGAGTTCTTTGGAAACAACTTTCTTTTCTTTGACAAATTTTGCATGTTCAGCTTTCACATTTTCGTAATCTTTTAATTTTGCGTTATATGAAAAAATATTCCAGAAAGATAAGCCAAATAATATTAAATAAATTCCAGCAACCGCAGCTGTAATTCCTTTGAAGGCAAAACCAGAAATTGCCTTCATCTTTTTTTGTTTCATGACGCTTGATCGGTCAGGTAACAAGTTAATGTTTTTAACTGCAGTAACAAATTTATAATAGCCAAAAACGTCAAGTTTTCTAAAAGCTAAACCAACTGAAGTTGATAAATAAGATCTGTTATTTCTGCTATCTAATGCTTGTTGAAATTGACTTGGAATTTTTAACCCTTCAGTTGGATCAAAAGTATTAAAACCAACATTCATTAAATTTTTTCTAAAATTTCCTAAATATTCCTCTACATTATCAATATCTGATACGACTTTAATATTTCGAATTCTTTTTTCATATTTTGTCTCAAAATCCTGAATAGCTTGTTTGACTTGAGTAACATATCTTCTAACTAAGCCTTCTTTTTCCTCGGCATCATCAGACTCTTGTAAAATTTTTCTATCTTGGCCTCTGATAAAAATATCAGTAATTATTGGATTATTGTCATACAATATCATTAGATAATTTTCATCTAATCCAAACTCTAAAACTGCAGTTAAATTTGCATCCTCAACTTTATTTGTAAGTTGATTAGATTGATCTACCGCTGACTTTAAGGCAAAACATTTAACATCAATAATTACCGGGTTTAAACCTGCGTTCTTTATAATTGAAGTATAACTATTTATATCTGTTAATTTTGATGCCACAAATAAGATATCCATTGTATTGTCTTTTTGATTTCTATTAATCACTTGATGAAAAATAGAATAATCCTCTAAATTATCTGTCAGTTGGACTAAATTTTCCCACAAAGAATTAGTTTCAATTGCTTTGTTTAACTCGTCATCTTTCATTAATGGAGCAGTTACAACTCTTATAATTGCACTTGTTACAGGAATAGATATCGCAACGTTTGGTGATGATATTTTATACTTTTGTATAGCTAATCTAAGTTCTTCAGAAAATTTATCAGCATTTTCAATTGGAGCACTATCATCACTAACATCCACTGGATGAATATGAAACTTGTCTAGTACCCATTGATTTGCTTTGTTGCTTGATACTTGAACCAATCTAATTTCTTTGTTTGCAAGTTCCACTCCTAATATTTCCTCACCCTGAACACTTGATTTACCTAACTTGGACTTGAAAAAACTTTCAAACTTTGATTTTAAATTTCCAACTTTTGAATTGTTTAAAGAAGATTTGCTTAAATTATTTGCAAAAGATGGCTTCTTTAACTTAATATCTTTTAATTTTCCAAAAATGTTTGTAATTTTACTTTTTAATTGATCTTGCTTATTTAGTTCCGTGCTTTCATTAGATGCAACGGGAGCAGTTTGCTCCTGATTTTGAGTTTGAGTTTCAACAATTGGTGTTACAACTTTTTGTTTATCCTCTGTTGGTGAAGCATTCTCATTAGTAACATTTTGATTTTCATTAACTTGTGTTTCACTAGTTTGATTTTTTAATCTTTCACTTTCTTCTTGAACATCATCAAACCATTTTTCCAAAATTGGAATTGCTTCTTCTAAATTTGTTGTACCTGAAGATGAAATTTTTTGTTTTCCGTCAATATAAAGTCTACCAACCCAATTTTTTGACTTAAGTTCACCCTTGTATTTATCTTGTCTTACATAAATGTGAAGTCGACCATCTTTTTTATGTATAACTTGGTGTCCAGATCCATTATCTTCATCTTTTTTTTCATCAGAAGTATCAGAACTTTGTTGCACATTGTTTTCTTCAATGTTTGACTCGCTATTTTGAGTTTCTAAATTTTGATTTTCCTCTTTTTTTTCAGAAGAAGCTGCCGTAACATCTGATTGATCATTATTTTGCTCATTATTTTTGTTTTCATCACCAGATGAGTCATTAGAAGTAGTTTCTACACCCTCAGATTGATTATTTTCATCAACTGAAGGTTGATTTACTGACTCATTGTCAGTTGTATCTTGATTTATATTTTTTTTATCGTCGTCTTGATCGCTCATAATCTAATTATAAATTTTTTCTCTAACACAATTTAGCGAATCTCTAACACAAAATCTAAATTTAGTCTAACACAAAAATAAATATTATGTTCAAAATGGGTAATAATTTCAAAAAAGCTAATAAAATAGCCATTTTTTAAAAAATTCTATTTTAAAGTTAAATTTTACAGGTTGGTATTATTCTAACACAAAAGATAAATTTGGCTTGTGTTAGAGTTTTTTTTTATTGTGTTAGAGTTTTTTTTATTTTTTAAAAATTAAAAAAGTCAATAAAATCAACAAAAAACTGATTTTTACTAAAATTCATTTTTTTGTGTTAGAGAATATCTTTTTTGTGTTAGAGAGATCAATTTTAAAAATTATATTAAATCAAATTTTGATTTTAAGGGTTCTAGGTTGTGAAAAATTAATGAAATTTTGTTTTCAATTAAGAATTGATCTTTTTTTTTAAAAATTTTTACTAATTTTTCGCTTTTAAAGTGAAATTTATAAAAAAAAATAGTTTTTTTTTAGAATTCTAAAAAAAATATAAAAAAATAATCTTTAATTAAGTTTTTATAACATAAAAACTTTTTTTTTTGTTTTAATTTGGGTTACCTTTTATATCAGTTGTTAATTGTTGGTAAACCATTACCGATAATGCATTTAAATTTCTAATTACTCTCTCATAATCCCATGTTAGATTAACATCATTACAATTAAGTTCTCTAAAATAATAAACTTCTGTTAATGGCAACGCAGGCACAAGTTCAGCAGCAATAATATTTAATTCGTTAGTTTTTTTTTCAATGGTAAAATTATATCTACAAACGTTTGAAGTAGCCCAATACATAAGACTTGCGATAACAATTGCAACTACAATCATTACTTTACTAATAGCAAACATAAAAAAAATAAATTATAGCGAGTCAACAACAACAATAGTCAGATCATCTTTTTGAATTCGTCCTGACTTAATTATATCTTCAACAATTTTATTTAATCGTTCGTGATTTGGATTTTGTTGATACTTTTTAATATAATTTTTAAATCCATCTGACTCTAACATGTTGCCCTTAGTATCTTTTATTTCTGTAATACCATCAGTGAATATATACATTGAGCTATTAGAAAAATTAATTTTCGTTTCTTTAAATTTAAATTTAGGAGCGATACCTAAAGGCGGTCCTGCTTCTTCAAAATTAGAAAAGTTTCCATCATTAGAATAAATTAATGGAGGTTCATGTCCTGCATTAGCTAAAGTTAATTCTTTTTTGTTGCTATCATAAATTCCAATCAGCATTGTTACAAACATTCCTCTTGATGTTGTCTCACAAATTTCTGAATTCAAAATATCTAACAACTCTGCTGCAGAAAAATTTGTTTTACTTAAACATCTATACAAACTTGAAGCCTTCGACATTAACAAAGAAGATTTAATTCCTTTTCCCGACACATCAGCAACACCAAAACCATAAACTCCTTCGGATAGTTCTGCAAAGTTATAAAAGTCTCCTGAAACAACTTTGGCTGGGATGTTTATACCTGCTATAGGAAAATTTTCTTTTTGATTTTGAGATAGTAAAGTTTTTTGTATCTCACCAACAATTTCAATTTCTTTTTGCATTCTATTCTTGTCTATTAAATCTTTTGCCATCTTGGCATTATTAATTGCTAATGCTGCAGGTCCAGACAAAGTTTCTAAAAGTTTTCTATCATTTTCCTCAAATAGTTTATTGTTTGTTTTTTTATTGAGGCAATGAATAACTCCAATACATTCGTCTGAAACAATTAATGGTGAACATAAAACTGAATACGTTGTAAAATTTGTTTTATTATCTAAATCAAAATAAAATTCAGCAATTTCTCTTACATCTTTACGCACATCACCAACTCTAATACATTTCTTCATTACTGCTGCCTTACCCATTACTCCTTGGGTGATAGGTATTTCAAAATCTTCGAGGTATGCTTGATGTTTTGATGCAATACATTGGAATGATTGATTTTTTTCATCTATTAAAAAGATATTAGCAGCTTGTGCATTTATTCTTTTTATAATTAATTCTAATGAATTATTTAATGTTTCTTTTAAATCAAGAGTCTTAGCAAACTCTTGATTCATTTTAGTCACTAACTCTAAATCTTTACTACTAGTGTCGTCTACTTTGGTAGTTTCTTTTTTTTTCGCGCCAAAAAACATACTATTTATAAATTGATATTCGTTAATTTTTTGATATTTTTGAAGTTGATGGAATTCATTATTCATGCGCCTAATTTCTATTTGCACTTAACAGATGCAATGATGCTTATACAATACTGCATTGATGGGCTCATAGAATTTTCCTCTCTAATTAAACTATAAATTGTGTCCTATATTATAGTATTTATCTTCGGAAGTATATGGGGGAGTTTTAGTAATGTGTGTATTCATAGAATTCCTGATAATTTAAGTGTTATCTATGGCCGGTCTCATTGTCCGGCATGTAAAAAACAAATTAAATGGTATGACAACATACCTTTATTGTCTTTTATCATTCTGAAAGCACAATGTAGAGATTGCTCAGCAAAAATAAATACCAAATATTTTATGGTAGAGTTAATCACTGCTCTTAGTTTTGTATTTATATTTTATTTGTTTGGTCTTACTTCAACAAGTCTATTGTTTTTTATTCTATGTATCGGCTTTGTGATAATTTTTTTTATCGATTTAAAACATTTTATAATTCCAAATGAAATAACTTACCCATTAATCCTTATTGGTTTTTTAAAATCCTTTGATCCAAATCTTAATATCTTTTTATTTCCAAATTTTATTAATTCTCTAATAGGTGGATTGTTTGGATACATTATCATTTGGTTAATAATTTTTATTTATAAAAAATTAAGAAATAAAGAAGGAATGGGATTGGGAGATGCTAAACTTCTTTCGGTAATCGGTTTCTGGTTCGGTTGGATTTCTATACCTTTTGTTATTTTTTTTTCATCTGCTGTTGCTTTGATCAGTGTGATACCAGATTTGATTAAAAATAAAAAAAAACTTTCTTCTCAAATCCCTTTTGGCCCCTACCTCATCATAGGGTGTTTAATTTTTCTCTTTTTGAATGAACAGATTAAATTATTCTTAAACTAATAAGTGTACCCAGTTTGATCATCTAATTGTTAGAAAAAAATATCAAATGATATAATACCATGTTTATGAAAAAATTTTTTACCATAATAATAGTTTTATCAATATCATTTTTTTTATTAATTGAATTTATCGGCGATAGATTAATAAAAAACATTTTAGAGGATAATGTTTCAAGTTCTTTAGGTAGAAAAGTAACAATTGAAAAATTAAATATTGATTATCTAAGTGGTGCAGCTGATGCTAAAGGTATTAATTTATTAAACAAAGAATTTCAAGGTTACTTGGTAAGAATAAATTCTGTTAGTGTAAATTTGGATGCATTGTCAATTTTTTCAAACAATATATTAATTAACGATGTTCAATTAAA
>CACOKG010000026.1 GCA_902627745.1 uncultured Pelagibacteraceae bacterium
CTCACCACCACTGCTTTATGAACTGATCCTTTTTTTACTTTTCCCTTAGGAATTGCCTCTTTAACCGCAATCACTATCGTGTCTCCTATGCTTGCATATCTTCTTTTCGATCCACCTAAGACTTTAATACATTCAATTTTCTTTGCCCCAGTGTTATCGGCTACATTTAATTCTGTTTGGACCTGTATCATTATTTTGTGCTCTCCATTACTTGAAATTTCTTATTTTTAGAGAAAGGTTTGCTCTCAATGATTGATACCTTATCACCTGTTTTAAATTTATTATTTTCATCATGGGCATTATATTTTTTTCTCACTTTTATAACTTTTTTTAATAATGGATGAGAATATTTTCGTTCAACTAAAACAGTTATAGTTTTGTTAGGTTTATCACTTACAACCACACCTGTTAATATTTTCTTAGGCATTTAATTTTCCCTTTAATATTGTTTTTAATCTAGCAATTGTTTTTTTTGTTTCACTAATTTTTGCAGGATTTGTAATCTGTGAATTCATCTTTTGAAATCTAAAATTGAATAAATCTTTTTTAAATTTATCAATGTTTTTTATAATTTGATCTTTTGATAGTTTTTTAATTTCTTGTTTTTTCATATTAGGAAAATCTCTTTATGGTTTTTGTTTTAATTGGTAATTTTGCAGATGCTTTATATAACGCTTCTTTGGCTATCTGTTCTGAAACACCATCCACCTCAAATAAAATTCTTCCTGGTTTTACCCGACATGCATAGAATTCTGGAGAACCTTTTCCTTTACCCATACGTACTTCAATAGGTTTTTTTGAAACTGGAATATTTGGAAAAATTCTTGTCCAAACTCTTCCTTGTCTTTTCATGTGCCTTGTTAGAGCAACCCTAGCAGCCTCTATTTGTTTACCTGTAACCCTATCAGGAGATAGTGCTTTTAAAGCATAGGCACCATAATTAATAAAATTTGCTCTTGAAGCAGTTCCATGAATTCTACCTTTATGAGCTTTTCTCCATTTTGTTCTAACTGGCTGTAACATTTATTGTTTTCCCTCTTTAAGTGAAGCTTTGTTTGTTTCTTGACTAAATTCCTTAGCAAAAACCTCACCTTTATAAATCCAAACTTTTATTCCAATTATTCCGTAAGTTGTAAGCGCTTCTGCCTCAGCATAATCTATATCAGCTCTTAATGTGTGGGATGGTATGCTGCCATCTCTTAGCCATTCAGTTCTAGCAATCTCATTACCACCCAATCTTCCGCTCACTGAAACTTTAATTCCTTTAGCGCCTAATCTTAAACAAGACTGCATTGCTCTTTTCATTGCTCTTCTATAAGAAATTCTTTTAACTAATTGTTGAGCAATATTTTCAGCAACTAGATAAGCATTTGTTTCAGGTTTTTTTACTTCTTTAATATTTAAAGTAACCTCATTAGAAGTAAATTTAGATAAATTATTTTTTATCTTATCAATATCACTACCTTTTTTTCCAATAACAAAACCTGGTCTAGAAGTGTAAATTGTAACATAACATTTGTTTGCTGTTCTTTCGATCATCACTTTTGAAACTCCAGAATTAATTACATTTTTTTTGATATATTCTCTTATTTTAAAATCCTCTATGAGATAATTACCAAAATCTTTCTTTTTAGCGTACCAAACAGAGTCCCAGCCTCTGTTAACACCTAATCTAAAACCTACTGGATTAACTTTTTGTCCCATGACTCTCCATTTTTTTTGCTTCTGATAAAATAATTGTAACACTTGAATAAGGTTTTAAAATTGGTGCAGCTCTTCCTTTTGCTCTTGGTCTAAACCTCTTCATGGTAATTTTCTTTCCGCAATACGCTTCCTTAACCACAAGTTTATCAATATCATACTGAAAATTATTTTCTGCGTTTGCAACAGCAGATGAAATAGTCTTTCTGATATCACGAGTAATTCTTTTTTCTGAAAACTGAAGGTCCCTGATAGCTAACTCTACTTTCTTTCCAACTATACCTTTTAAAATAGGATTAAGTTTTCTTACACTTGATCTAATATTATTATTAATAGATTTCACTATTTTTTCTTTTTTTTTTACTAATTTCTGTTTTTTACTCATAATTATTTCTTAGCCTCTGCCTCAGCAGGTTTTGCTTTTTTATCTGCAGGTGTATGACCAAAAAAAGTTCTTGTTGGTGCAAATTCACCTAACTTATGACCAACCATGTCTTCAGATATGGTAATGGGTATAAATTTTTTTCCGTTATAAATCAAAAAACTAACTCCAACAAAATCTGGAATTATTGTTGATTTTCTTGACCAAGTCTTGATAGGAATTTTTTTTGGATCAGTCTTATATTTATCAACTTTTTTAATCAAGCTTTCCTCCACAAAAGGTCCTTTCCATACTGCTCTAGCCATTATTTTGTATCCTTCCTTTTGTTTCTTCTCTTAACAATGTATTTATCAGTTCTCTTATTGTCTCTTGTTTTCAATCCTTTTGCTGATTGTCCTTTAGGAGAAACTGGATGTCTTCCGCCTGCTGATTTACCTTCTCCACCACCATGTGGGTGATCTACTGGATTTTTAACAACACCTCTAGTGTGAGGTCTTCTTCCTAACCATCTTGACCGTCCTGCTTTACCAATTTTGATATTTTTTTGATCAGGGTTACTTAATACACCAATTGTTGCCAATGATCTTGAATCAATTTTTCTTACTTCACCTGAGGCTAATTTAATCAAACTATAATTCCCATCTAATCCACTAATCGTAACGGAAGTTCCAGCAGATCTTGCAATTTTACCTCCACCGCCAGGTTGTATTTCAACATTGTGAATATCTATACCAACTGGGATATCCTGTAACGGCATGCAATTCCCAATTTTAATCTCTTTTTTTGATCCATTTTCAACTTTATCACCCACTTTTATTTTTTGTGGTGCAAGATAATATGCATGTGAATTATCATCAAATTTTACTAACATAATGTAACAAGATCTGTTTGGATCATATTCAATTCTTTCTACCGTTGCAGGCATATCAAATTTTTTTCTATAGAAGTCAACATGTCGATACATTTTTTTATGTCCACCAGCTCTATTGATAGATGTAATATGGCCATTGTTGTTTCTCCCTTTCATTGCATTTTTTGGTGAAACTAGAGATTTAAATGGTTTACCTTTCCAAAGACCAGTTCTATCAACAAGAATTGTTCCTCTAGTAGATTTTGTATATGGTTTAAATGTTTTTAGTGCCATTTTAAATTCCAGTTGTTAAATCAATACTTTGACCTTTTTTAAGTGTTATAATTGCTTTTTTAAAACCAGAGACTTTAACTTTTCTTCCTCTGGTTAATTTAGTTCTATTTTGTTTATTAATAATATTTATCTTTGTAACATTTACTTTAAAGATTTTTTCAATATTACTTTTTATATTTTTCTTATTTGCTTTTGATGGCACCTTAAATACAATCTTATTTTGTTCTGATAAATTTGTTGATTTTTCAGTCACTAAAGGTGATAAAATTTTGTCGTATAAATGTATCTTTTCCATCTTAAGCATACCTTTTTTCTAATTCTTTTACGGATGTTTCGGTAAACACAACTTTTTCAAACTTGACTAAATCAAACGCACTAAAATGATTAATGTCTGTTACTTTAATATTTTGAATATTTCTAATTGATTTTTCAACATTATCTTTTGAGGTTTTGTCTAAGATTATTATTGAATTTGATATTTGAAATTTCTTTAAAATCAAGTTCATCTCTTTAGTTTTTTTTATCTTAGAGCTAAAATCGCTAAAAATTAGAAGGTTATTATTCTTTATCTTGTCACTGATTAAAGATGCTATACTTTGTTTTTTTTCACTCTTATTTAATTTTCTTTTTTTATATGATAGTTCTCCTTTAGGACCATGAGCTATACCACCACCAACAAAGATTGGGGCTTTTCTACTAGCGTGTCTAGCATTACCTGTTCCTTTTTGAGCATAAATTTTTGATGTTGGACCTGAAACTTCGTTTTGCTGTTTAGTTTTTGCGTGTCTACCTTTATAATTAGCATTAGTCTTATATAAAACAGTATTTACTAATCTCTTATTTATCTTAGCTGAAAAAATCTTGTCTAAGACTTCAATAGAACTTTTTTTACCATCTAAATTAATTTTATCGATTTTCATTATTTTTTCTTTTTCTCCGGTGTTTTCTTTGCTAATTCAGCAGCTTTGTGTTTTTCGCTGATAGTCATTTTTTTTATATTTTTAACTGAACCTTTTACTAGAATTTCAGAATTTTTTGCTCCTGGGATAGATCCTTTTAAATATAGAAGCTCATTTTCTAGATCAGTTTTGATAATTTCAATATTTTGCATAGTTCTTAATTTATCTCCCATATGTCCAGCCATTTTTTTTCCCTTAAATACTTTACCAGGATCTTGCCTTTGACCCGTTGAACCATGTGATCTATGTGAAATTGAAACACCATGTGTTGCTCTTAAACCACCAAAATTGTGTCTTTTCATAGCACCTGCAAAACCTTTTCCAATTGTTTTTGATCTAGTATCTACAAATTTAACATCTTTAAAAATCTCCAATCCAAATTCATTTCCCTCTTTATAATTTTCAATGTTTTGAACCCTATATTCTTTAAGTTTCCTTTTAGCTTCAGTATTTCTTTTAGAAAAATAACCCTTCATAGCCTTAGTTAGTTTTGAACTTTTGATTTTACCGTATCCAAGCTGAACTGCAGTGTAGCCTCTTTTTTCTTTATCTATTACTTGGATTACTCTAGCTTTTTCCATTTTTAATACAGTAACTGGAACCAGCTGACCAGATTTATAAAATTCTCTAGTCATTCCAATTTTTTTTCCTAATAAAGCAATCTCACTCATAATTATATCTTAATCTCCACATCGACACCTGATGCTAAATCTAACTTCATTAAAGCCTCAACTGTCTGTGGCGTTGGTTCAATTATATCAATTAATCTTTTATGGGTTCGTGACTCAAATTGTTCTCTACTTTTTTTATCTATATGAGGAGATCTTAAAACTGTATATCTTTCAATTCTAGTTGGTAATGGAATTGGACCTTTTATTGTAGCCCCAGTTCTTTTGACTGTATTAACAATCTCTTCAGTTGAAGCATCTAAAATCTTATTATCATAAGCTCTGAGTTTAATTCTAATATTTTGCTTTTCCATTTTAGCCTGCTATTTTTTTTGTTACTTCGTCTTGAACATTTTGTGGCACTTTTGCGTAGTGATCAAAAAACATTGAATATTGCGCTCGCCCTTGTGACATTGATCTTAAACTGTTAATATATCCAAACATATTTGCTAAAGGCACCATTGCAGTAATTACAGTTGCGTTACCTCTTTGTTCTTGAGTGCTTATTTGTCCTCTTCGACTGTTTAGGTCTCCAATAACATCACCCATATAGTCTTCTGGCGTTACTACTTCAACTCTCATAACTGGCTCTAATAATTTTAAACCACCTTTTGTACAAGCGTCTTTAAAACATGCTCTACTTGCGAGTTCAAAAGCTAATACACTAGAGTCAACATCGTGATGTAAACCATCTAAAATTGTAACTTTATAATCAATCATTGGGAATCCTGCTAAAATTCCACCATCTGATACTGTTTCGATACCTTTTTCCACACCAGGAATAAATTCTTTTGGAATAGCTCCCCCTTTGATTTTACTTTCAACAGCTCTCCCTTTACCAGGCTCTTGAGGTTCTACTAATAATTTTACTTTTGCAAATTGTCCTGCACCACCACTTTGTTTTTTATGTGTGTATTCTACTTCTGATGAGTTTTCTATTGTTTCTCTGTATGCTACTTGTGGAGCTCCAACATTTGCTTCAACTTTAAATTCTCTTTTCATTCTATCAACAATGATATCTAAGTGTAATTCACCCATTCCTTTAATAATTGTTTGTCCAGACTCTTCATCAGATGAAACTCTAAATGAGGGATCTTCTTTAGCTAATCTACCCAAAGCTTCTCCCATTTTTTCTTGGTCAGCTTTTG
>CACOKG010000027.1 GCA_902627745.1 uncultured Pelagibacteraceae bacterium
AATGTAACAACATACCTGCAACCATACCTGGAACAGCAGCTATTGTTTCAAGAACCACAGCTCTATGGCCATATCTTTTTCTAAAAAAAGTATCTGCTAAAAATCTTAAAAATTTTGTAAATGACAAAGCAACTTTGTCACTAAAATTTTTAGGCTCAAAATGTTTATTTAAATTATTCATCTAAAGTTTAAATAGCCACTATAGAAAAAATTACTATGTACCAAAATTGCCATGATTAATGTAAATTTCGAGTAAAATTGGTAATTTTATCTAATAAAATTAAAAATTCATTTTATAAAAAGCATTACCACCTAAACTCAACGTATTTTGGCTAGAGAGTAAGCCATAATAAGTGGCGCCTATTTTGCTATTTTCAAAAATATACTTTTCATAGTTCATGCTAGCTGACAATGATATTTCTCTTTTTAAATCATTATCTGGTTTATATGTTGCTGTTGTACCATTAATTGAATATGTCTGTTCATCATCTCCAATAGCACTTCTAAGATCTAAAGCCCAATTTAAATTTAGTTTTTCTTTTTTGTCATCTCTAATCAGATAATTATCTGATAGATAAATTGACAAGTTTCCAACTACTCTATTTCTCCACGAATAAAATTTACTCTCATCATATGTTGGTGTTACTGACATGCTTGATGTAAATCCAATATCTGGAATAATCTTAAAATTATTTTTTTTTGCACCTATTTGAATATCATAAGTTTGAAAATTACTATTAGAGTCTATTGTTCCTGATGTCTCCGTGTTGGTTAAAACTGTTCTCTTTCCATCTTTTAATGTAATTCCACCAGTAACAAATGTATCTAAATTAAAAAATTTATCATTTTCTGGAATGTTAATTCCACCAGAGATATTTTGATATGTAATCGTATAGTCTTTTGCAAAATCTTGTACTCCACCTTCAAACATCATTATAAAATTAGAGTTTTCTAATGGGTAAATTAAATTTGCTCCTATATTAATTAAATTATATTCCATCGCTAAACTATTTGAGCCTTCACTTCTTTTAAGTAGACTCGAATATAATTCACCCCAGCCCCCTTCGTGATTTAATAAATTTGAATTTTCGTATCTATTGAGAAAATTTCTTAGATTAATTGATTTATAGCTAAGCATCTCATCTATAGTTTCACTTCCACCTTGACCTACCGATCCTGCTGAACCTTTTACAACTTGATTGCCATCTAAATCCTCTAAGGTAAAATCTCCCGAAATGTCATAATAATAAGCTCTACCAACACCATGATTGAATCTTAATTTATTTCCAGTCGTCCCATTTCCAGATCTAATTTTACCGACTACTATTCCAGCATCTTTTAAAGTTACAGTGTTATTGTTACCTTTAAGTTGGATTGCTTTGTTAGTTACTGACTTATTATTTTTAATCGAACCACTATTAGTAAGTGTTGAACTTACACCAAGAACTATAGTAGATTCTGACCCTGAACTATAAATTTCACCTCCAGAATTATTGGTAATAGTATTCCCGGTATCGTTATTGGCAAAAACTATTGCACTACTCTCAGTACCTGTTGCAGTAGTATAAATTTCACCGCTATTATCAATTGTTACATTATCTGCACCAGTACCCGCATCACCAAGAATAGTATTGTTATTCGATTTTATCACTCCATTGTTGTTATTAGTTATAGATACACCATCTGAATTACTCACATTAATTGCTTTTGAGTTGGTTGCTTCAATGGTTCCTGTATTAGTAATTGTTAATTCTGCACCATTTGAAAAAATTGAATTTGTTTCTGCTATTACACTTGAGCCTAAATGAATGGTGATAGAAGAACCTGTAAGTGAAGCGGCAGAAACATTAAAAATTTTTTGGTTTCTTTCTAAAGTGCTATTGTTGGTTACTATAACATCAATATCATTATTAGTCTTTATATTATATTGATCACCATCTGAACTTGATGAAATAGTTCTGTCAGCGGTGATATCTACAGCATATGTTTTGACAACAGATATTAAGTAAGAAAAAATAATAAGAAACACTAACAAAAAATTTTTGATTTTAAGAAAGTTCATATTATTTAAATTATTGATGCATTATAGAATTTTAATATATCTCTAGAAATATAAAGTGTTATTAAAAACATGAACAAAATAATGAAAATATTTATATATTTCCATATTTTTTTATCATTCAAATATCTTGCGAAATATTGAGATAAATACCCTATTGAGAAAAAAAATAAAAAAGAAGCTATAGCTGCACCTACACCAAAAAAATATTTCTCTATAAGTAAAAAGCTTTTAGAGAAATTGCCTAGGAAAAACACAGTATCTGAATAAACGTGTGGATTTAAAAAAGTAAAACCTAGTGTTTTTAGTATTACATTTTTTTTTTCATTTAAGTTAGAATTTTGATCAAGATTTACCTGGGTGTTAAATGACTTAATTTTCGAATAAATAAAATGAACAAGAAATATTATTAATAGAATATTAAGTATCAATTCAAGTACCGGACTAAAATATTGAGTAAAATAATGAAAAAGAAATATACCTAAAAATATTAAAATTAAATCAGATATGGAGCAAATTAAACAAACTAAAAAAACATGTTGTTTTTTTAAACCTTGTTCTATGACAAAAACATTTTGCGCACCGATGGCTAATATTAAACTTAATCCAGTTAAAAACCCTAAAACTAGATATTCCATCTAAAAGCTTTTAAGGTTTTTAAATTTATTGTTTAACCTGGATTTGCAGTAAGAGTCTTAATCTCTAAAACATTCTCATTAGGATCTTTAATGAAAAAAGTTTCTTGCTCATATTTAGTGCCTTTGAATCTTAAGTAAGGCTCGTCATAATATTTAGCACCTTTTTCTTTCAATCTATTTTTTAGAGTATCAAAATCTTTTCTAGACAAATGAACGCCGAAATGAGGCACAGATACATTGCCCATATCCACATCATGTCTTTCGTTATCTAGTTTGTGCTCACTTGCGTGTAGAGTTAATTCATTACCCCAAAAATCAACATCAGCCCACTCTTGCGCTGAATTATCTAATCTACATCCAAGTGTTTCACTATAAAACTTTTTTGCAGTTTCTAAGTCGCCACATGGTATAGCTAGATGAAAACAATTAGTATTTCTGTACATAATAAATCCTTTAAAAAGTTAATAAAACAACTATATATCCTCCAACTTTTGATATCAAGAGTACAAATATTATGAATGATTATTTACAATCTATAATAAACAGAGACCCTGCGGCAAAATCAAAGTTAAGTTTGGTATTAACTTATCCAGGCGTTAAAGCTATTTTTTTTCACAAAATTGCAAATTTCTTTGCAATTGCCAAATTCGATCTAATTGCAAGAATCATTTCTCAATTTTCAAGATTTTTAACAGGAATTGAAATTCATCCAAAAGCAAAAATTGGAAAAAATTTATTTATTGATCATGGCATGGGTGTTGTTATTGGTGAAACTTCAGAGATAGGAGAAAACGTTACTATTTACCATAACGTTACTCTAGGTGGTATTGCGCCCAGTATAAATTCAAATGACCAAAGAAACATAAAAAGACACCCAACATTACAAGACAATGTTGTTGTTGGATCTGGAGCTCAAATTCTTGGACCAGTTGTTATTGGTAAAAATTCTTTAATCGGTGCAAATGCAGTTGTGACAAAAGATGTACCAGAAAAATCTATAATGGTTGGAATTCCTGCTAAACGTGTTGGTGATGCTACTAAAGGATTTAAACCTTATGCTGTTACAGATAAGGAAGAATAGTGACACATATAAGAAATAACTTCATCGATTCAATTGGTAATACCCCACTTATAAAATTAAAAGCAGCATCGGAAATTACTGGATGTAATATTTATGGTAAAGCAGAGTTTATGAATCCAGGCGGTTCGGTAAAAGATAGAGCAGCTCTTGCTTTAATAAGAGACGCTCAGGAAAAAAAATTAATATCCAAAGGTGGAATTATTGTTGAGGGAACTGCAGGTAATACTGGTATTGGACTAGGACTTTTAGGAAATTCACTTGGCTATAAAACAATTATTGTGATGAATGATAATCAGACACAAGAAAAAAAAGATACTATTAGAAACTTGGGTGCAGAATTAAAATTAGTTCCAGCTAAACCTTATAAAGATGAAAATAATTTTGTAAAAATTGCTGGACGTTTGGCAGATGAATTAAGACCAACAAACAATAATGGAGTTGTTTGGGCTAATCAGTTCGACAATGTTGCAAATGCAAAAGGCCATTATGAAGGAACTGGTAAAGAAATTTGGGATCAAACAGATGGAAAAGTTGATGGATTTATATGTTCGTCTGGCACAGGTGGAACAATTTCAGGTGTAAGTAATGCTCTGAAAGAGAAAAATAAAGATGTAAAAATTTTTCTGTCTGATCCAAAAGGATCAGCGCTCTATAATTATATAAAGAATGGTGAATTAAAATCTGAAGGAGGTTCTATTACTGAAGGAATAGGATCCAGTCGTGTCACAAAAAATTTTGAAAATGCAAAAATTGATGATGCATATTCAATTGATGATCATGAAGCGCTCCCAATTCTTTATGACTTAATTCAAAACGAGGGTTTAAGTTTGGGAACTAGCTGTGGAATTAATATTGCTGGAGCAATAAGATTAGGAAAAGAACTTGGTCCAGGAAAAACAATTGTAACAATCCTTTGTGATAAGTCAGATAAATACAACTCAAAGATGTTTAATAAATCTTTTTTAGAGGAAAAAAAACTACCTGTCCCTAGCTGGCTATAATATCGCATATATCTTAACACTTAAAAGAGTTAAAAATTCTTAATGAAAATATTTTTAACAATTCTTTTTTTTATATCTATAAATAACATTGCATTTGCAGGAATGAGTAACAGCGATAAATCTAGAGCATGGGAATGCAGTGGTATTTATATGGCAAACTACTTCTTGCCATCTGGTGAACAATTCGAATACAGCATGAAAGAGAAATCAATGGCTTCTGTTAAAGTAATGAAAGCCTACGCTCTAGAAACAGGAGTACCAGAAAAAGAGTGGGACGATGGTGTCAATAAAGCTGTAGATAAATACTATGGCTCTAAGTATGACAAAGCAAAAACTGATGCGTGTCATTCATTTATTGAAAGTACAATCCCTAATGGCGCCGAAAGAGTAAAGAAAGTAATTCAAACCTTATATTAATTTTTTGAAAAAAATTTTTACAGCCTTAATGTTTATAGTGATTTGCAACGCAGCTTATGCTGGTATGAGTGATAACGATAAAGTAAAAACAATTGAATGTACTGGAATTTATTACGCAAATAGTATGATACCTCAGGGAGAGCTTAAATTAGAAAAAATTGTGCACTCTTTTGCAGCAAAAAAATTTTTAAGTTCTTATTTGGTAAAAGAGGGCTTGAAAGAAGACAAGCTTAATAAAGAATTATTGAAAGTTGTGGATGTTCGTTATGGCAAACCATATGAAGAAGAGACAACAAAAGCCTGTGATAATTTTATATATAAACTAATTTCTGGGTCTGAAAGTGAAATAAAAAAAATAGCAGAGTCAGGGATCTATTAAACAAAAGGAGAAAAAAATGAAAAAAATAATAATTACATTATGTTTAGTGCTATTTACTAGCTCAGCTTATGCTGGTTCTTGCCCAATGATGGCAAAGAATATTGATGACAAAATTAAAAAGGCTCAAGAGTTAAGAGATCAGGGTATGGATGCTCACAACGCAGGTGACCATGCTAAATCTGAGGAGCTTTTAGGTAAAGCTTTAGATCTATTCAAAAGCTAATTAAAAACTAAATTTATAACAAAAAGGAAAATACAAATGAAAAACTATATGG
>CACOKG010000028.1 GCA_902627745.1 uncultured Pelagibacteraceae bacterium
GTAGGTTGTTGACCCAATGAAATTTTCTATTGCATTGATTGTTGTCAGCTCAGGATTTTTCTTCTTTATTTCACAAACTTTAGAGTAAATTGCTTCTGCGACCAGTAACACATAAGGCTTTTCTTTAGACGGCATTATCTATTTTGGTATTTCTTCATAGCAGCGTAAGCTAAAATCAAATTTGGGTCTAAAAAAATTTTTGATGATTTAATTGTCTTAAATGATTTATATGCAAAAATAGCAATAGGGAGCTCTGTGCAACCAAGAATAATTTTTTTACATTTTTTTTTGATTAAATAATTTATTGCTGGTTTTATAGCTTTGCTCGCTAATTTCACTTTTCCCATTTTTACAAGCCTGATAGCTTTGTTTACGGACTTAATTTGAATAGAATTATTTGGAAACACTAAATTATAATCTTTATCAAAAAACTTGTTATAAACACCTGTTTTTAAAGTTCCTTCTGTGGCAAGCAAACCAATGGAGGAACGTTTTCTACATTTTTTTTTAGCATGCACAAAAACTTCCTTAGGCATATTTATTATCGGTAAGTTAACACGTCTTTTTAAATCACCATACCAATAATGTGCTGTATTACAGGGTATGACTATAAATTTACAATTACTTTTTTTTAAAAGGTTACATCCATAAATTAAACTTTTTAAAACGGATGAATATTTTTGTTTAGTTTTTTTATTACTTATTTTATTTGATAGCTTGCCGGTATGAATACCAATTGACTCGGGTCTGCCAGGAATATTTGATTTGTTATAAAGCATAAACAATGGGTAATCTTGATCGATCTTACCTCTATATAAAATTGCAAGCTTATTACAAAAATCTAAACCTGCCTGAGTACCCATTCCACCTAAAATGCCAATCATAAATTATTTTCTTAATTTTGTTGTAGAATAGTTCATTGGCTATAAAAATAAATTAATTCTTAATTGAAAAATTAATTAAATTTATAGCCAATCAATTTATGTGAAAATTATGCAGTTTTTAAGTTAACTGCTGAAGGACCTTTAGGACCATCTTCAACATCGAAAGTCAAAGCTTGACCCTCATCTAAACCGTTCATACCAGCATCTCTTACAGCTGAAACATGTACAAACACATCTTTTTCTTTGTCGTCACGTTCAATAAAACCAAAACCTTTAGTTGGATTGAACCATTTTACTTTACCTTGTAGACTCATATTTTTTCTTCTTACTTATTGTTATGTTAATTTATTACTTATAATTAAGTAATTCCGGCTTTGTTTATAAATATTAGGGTTTTGTCAACAAATTTAGTGTGCAATAAGACTTTTTTTTATCATTCGTGGTCAATTAGCTTAGTTAAATATATAGAATTAACATCTTCTTTATAATGGGCAAAGGGTTTGCAGGGTGCAAAATCACATTTTTTAAACAATTTTCTTGCTGGATCAAAAAATTTTCCAGCACCGGTCTCTAAACTTATTCTTTTAATTCTTAATTTCTTGGCCTCATCAATGAGATGTTTGATGACTTTAATACCATTGCCTTGATTTCTAAAATCATCATGTATTCTTATTGATTTAAACTCACCATGATCTTTGTCCAAGAATTTTAATGCCCCACAACCGAAAATTTTATCATTTTCCCAAAGGCTCCAGAATTTAATTGATGAAACTTTTAACCCCGGAATATCTAGAACATGAGCACTACCCTCGGGAGATGCTGCTCTAAGTTCAATAAAATGTTTTGTAAGAAGTTTATTGACTTCTGAGTTATCAAAATTTCCCTCAATAGATTTAAGCATTTATATCAAAGTTGTTATGTGGCCCATTTTTCTTTTATCTTTTATCTCTTTTTTTTGATAATCAAAGAAAAATTCATTTTCATTTAATTTAAAATTTTCTCTGTAAGGTCTGATTTGATTTCCTATAAGATTTATCATTTTCGCATTAGATATTTTTTTGAGTGGAATTTTTTCTAACGAACAGACTGCTCTTACATGGTTTTCGAATTGACTTATATTAAAAGCATTAATTGTTAGATGGCCAGAGTTATGAACTCGAGGAGCTATTTCATTAACATAAAGATTTTCATTTTTGTCAATAAAAAATTCAACACATAGAGTTCCTATATATTTTAATTCCTCTGCAATTCGGATTGACCAATCTTTAGACTCATCAAATATTTTTTTACTGATTTCTGCTGGTATTATTGAATGCTTCAATATTTGATCTTCATGAGTATTTTCAATCGGCTCATATATTTCATAACTATTGTTTCCAAACCTGGTAATAATGACTGATATCTCTTTTTTAAGTTTCACTAATTTTTCCAAAATATAACCTTTTGAAAAATCAATATTCAGATTATTGATTTCCTGAACTTTTTTAATTGGGTATTGGCCCTTACCATCATAACCCATTGTAGTAGTTTTTAAAATTCCTGGTAAAAAATCTCCTAATGGTTCCATATCGGATTTACTTTCTATTGATGCGTATCTTGTGGTTCTAATATTAAGTTTGTTTACAAAATCTTTTTCTGCAATTCGATGTTGAATTAATCTATTTATGGACGGTTTTGGTAAAACTGGTTTTACTTTGTTCATTTCATTTAGAGTTTCATAAGGTATATTTTCAAACTCATAAGTAATTACATCAATTTCCTTTATGAACTCTTGCATTTTGACTTTGTCATCGTATTTGCCATAAATAAACTTATTACAAAAATTTTGTGCTGGAGCATCTACATCATCACAAAAGATTGTTGTATTGATATTCAACTTTTTAGCCGCAACAGCTAGTAAGCTTCCTAGTTGACCACCACCAATTATACCCAAATTTTTTATTGACATCTTTTATTTTGGATTTTTTTTTACTGATCTAGTTTGTGATGACCGCCAATTGTTTAATTTTTTTTTTACAGCAGGATTATTATTTGCAATTATAGCTGTGGCCAATAAAGCAGCATTTATTGCACCATCCTCACCAATTGCAAGAGTTCCAACGGGTATCCCTTTTGGCATTTGCGCTATTGATAATAAACTATCAAGTCCTTTAAGTTTTTTACTTTCAATTGGAACACCTAAAACTGGAATTGAGGTTATAGCTGAAATCATACCAGGTAAATGCGCTGATCCACCAGCACCAGCAATGATTACTCCAATATCATTTTTTGATGCGCTCTCTGCAAATTCATACATTCTTTTTGGAGTTCGGTGGGCCGATATAATTTTAGTTTCAAATCGAATACCCATTTTTTTAAGTATATTTGTGGATAATTTCATAGTTTTGAAGTCTGACTGGCTTCCCATGACGATTGCAACTTTAAGATTTTTATTCTTTTTCATGATTTATTTGCAGATAATTTATTTCAAAATTAGATTAAAATTTCAATAAAATAAATAGTATTTAAAAAACAACTTGATATGCTTAACCAAAACTAATCAAAATGAAATTTAAAATAGATAACCTTCAATATTGTAAATGGTCAAGAAAAGTTTTTGAGATTAATCGTGAAGCTGGCCTAGATGCAGTACATGTTACAATAGTTTATCATGAGGACTTTGATGAACTTCAAAACGAAATTAAGAAGTGGCAAACTTTATTAAAAGAAAATTCAGATTTAATTTTTTTAGGTCAAAGTTTTAAGGATATTGAAAAAGCAAATAAAGAGAATAAAACTGCAATTTTTTTTGGTTTTCAGAATTGTTCTCCAATAGAAGATGATATCAATTTAGTTGAAAAAGTTCATGGTCTTGGATGTAGATTTATGCAACTTACTTACAACAATCAATCATTGTTAGCCACAGGTTGTTATGAAAAAAATGATAGTGGGGTTACTAATTTTGGAAGAGAAGTTATCCGAGAAATGAATAGAGTGGGTATTGTAGTGGACATGTCTCATTCAGCAGAAAAAAGCACTTTTGATGCAATTGAGTTTAGTGAAAAACCAATAGCAATCACTCATGCAAACCCATCTTTTTGGCACGCAGCAAAAAGAAATAAGTCTTCAGAGTTACTTAAAACTTTAAGTGAAAGCGGAGGAATATTAGGTTTATCTCTATACCCACATCATCTTAAGGACAATACAAATTGTTCTCTAGAAAGCTTTTGTGAAATGGTGGCTCAAACAGCAGAAATAATGGATATTAATAATATTGGCATAGGATCAGATCTTTGTTTAAATCAACCAGATGAGGTTGTCGAATGGATGAGAAATGGAACCTGGTCAAAAAATAAAAATTATGGAGAAGGTTCTAAAAATAAACCAGGATTTCCTAAACAGCCTAATTGGTTTGAGGATGCAAGGGGTTTTAAAAACTTAGAGGCAGGTTTAAAAAAGGTTGGTTTTTCAGAGTCTGAGACTAATGGAATATTAGGTAACAATTGGTATAACTTTTATAAGACTATCTAAATATGAATATAGAATTAAGAGATCCGAATATCATAATGAAATTATCAAGACTTGGCTCTTTTCATCAATCAAGATTATCTTTTTTAAGAAGTTTTTTAAGTGAATTTAAAGATTGGCAATATAATAGAGACTTGTTTGATTTAGACCAAGAGGGTTATGGCACAGCAGTATACTCATTTAAAAAAAAAGACAGGGTTTATTCTTTAATTTGTTATGCAAACAAAATTAATGATGACGAAAGATCAGATAGAGTAATAGCAACTAAGTGGGATGCAGCTTTTACATTACATGATGGAGTACCTTTAAAAGAAGATATTGACAGATTAAGAAATGAAGTTCCAAAACAGGAAGTTGGCAGGTTGTCTTATAAAGAGTTAACATTATCTAGAGCAAATAAATCTGTTAGGGTATTTGATCATGTCGTTGAAAGTTTAAGTAATGGAAAACAACCTGATTTAGAGCTACTTGAAAAAGTTGGATATTTATACAGAACGACTGCAGTTTATGGATCGGGTAAGTTTGGTTTGGCAGATCGATTTAGAATTAAAAATAGAGAGGAAATTAACGGACCATTTAGATTAGAGATGATGTTAGTTTATTTAGTCAGACAATTTACATTTGATCAAGTTAATCATGTTGCAAAAAATAAAAATCCTAATTTAGCTGTTAGTTTAGATCCTAAAATTTGTAGAAATTTGGGCATAGGAAATTCCACTGGATTAGGAATGGCTCCATTTATTGTTAACCATCCAACTTTATTAAATAATTGGATACTTAGTAGAGAAATTGCACTTAAAAAAATAAGAGAAATTAAAATTGTTAAAAAACAAGATAGAGATTTATTTA
>CACOKG010000029.1 GCA_902627745.1 uncultured Pelagibacteraceae bacterium
TACGAGGAAGCAATAAGATATTACTCTAAAATTATTGAAAATTTGGATGATAATTCCGATATCAAGTCAGATATTCTTTATCGAAGAGGAGGTACATATGAACGAATTAAAAATTATGAAAAAGCCGATAAAGATTTAATTGATGCACTTCAAATTACACCTGACGACGCTTATATACTAAATTACCTTGCTTATTCATGGCTTGAGAGAGATTATAAAATTAATGAAGCGATTAAAATGCTTGAAACAGCCTACGAACTTGAGAGTGATGATCCATATATAATAGACTCTATTGGTTGGGCTTATTATTTAACTGATGATTATCTAAGAGCTGAAAAATTTTTGAAAAGAGCTGTAGAATTGATGCCAGATGATCCGATAGTGAATGACCATTATGGTGATATTTTGTGGAAGCTCAATAGAAAAATCCAGGCTAGATATTTTTGGACTAATGTATTGAAAATGAAAGACACTGAAAAAGAACTAATTGAAAAAATTAATATTAAGATGATCGAAGGTCTTAGAAGCTCTTAAATGCCTTTTTTCAGAATAAAATCACATGCAAAATTAAATTTGGCATTAAATGTTATAAGCAAAAGTAAATCTTTGCACAATATAGAAAGCATAATAAGCTTCGTAGATTTGCATGACATAATTTTGATCAAAAAAATTAAATCAAAAAAACATTTAATTTCATTCAATGGAAAATTTTCTCGAAGGATAGGTAAGAAAAATACTGTTTCTAAATTATTTGAGATCTTAGAAAACAAAAAAATTTTGAAAAACCAAAAATTTCAAATCAAAATCAAAAAATTTATACCTGACAAAGCTGGTCTTGGAGGTGGGTCAATGAATGCAGCGAGTATACTAAGGTATTTGGCTCATAAAAGAATAATCAATATCAAAAATAAGGAAATGTTAAAAATTTCTAAGTTAATTGGTTCAGATGTGATGTTGGGCTTAAATCATAAAAGTAAGATTTTAAATTCAAGAAATAAAATAAAGTATTTCAATAATGTAAAAAAAATTTACCCATTAATCGTAAAACCAAATTTTGGTTGTTCGACTAAAGATATTTACTCAAAGGTTAGAAAGTTTGATAAAGCAAAATTTAGAAAGGGAGCCAAAAAAATGTTTGATATCAATTTTTTAAAAGATATGAAAAATTCCTTAGAAACGATAGCTTTTTTAAAATACCCAAGATTAAAAAATATGAAACTTTATTTAGAGAATTCTCTAAACCCAGTTTTTGTAAGAATGACAGGATCGGGATCAGCTTTAGTTGCATATTTTCAAACAAAAAAAAGATGTGAACGTGCGAAAAAAAGGTTTATTCAAAAATACAAAAATATCTGGTGTATAGCCTCAAAAACTATATAAATTATTTTTTTTGTGTTATACGAACTTAATATTGGGGCGTAGCCAAGCGGTAAGGCACGGGTTTTTGGTACCTGCATCCTAGGTTCGAATCCTAGCGCCCCAGCCAAGTATGAAAAATTTTTTAGATACAATTTTTTTTAGATCAAATAATTTAAATTATATAAGTCAAAGTATTCGAGATTTAACAAAAAATACTCCAGCAAATAAAATATTTAAAGCCATAAATTCTTATTCATCAGATAGTGAAGTAAGATATGTAGGAGGTTGCATTAGAAAAATCATTAATAAAGAAACAGTAAATGATATTGATATGGCTACAAATCTTGATCCTCAAAAGGTTTGTGAAGTTTTGAAAGAAAATAAAATTGATTATTACGAAACTGGTATTGAACATGGAACAATTACAGCACTTATAGAAGGGTATAAATTTGAGATTACCTCATTGAGAGAAGATATTTTAACAGATGGAAGACACGCAAAAGTGAAATTTTCAAAAAATTGGAAAGAGGATGCATTGAGAAGGGATTTTACCATTAATTCCATTTACGCAGATGAAGAAGGAAACTTGTTCGATCCCTTTGAGGGTAAAAAAGACCTAGAAAATGGTTTCGTAAATTTTATAGGTGATGCTGATAAAAGAATTAAAGAAGATTATTTAAGAATTTTAAGATATCTAAGATTTTTTGCCCATTACTCGAAGCATCCGCATAATCCAGAATTAATCAGAAAACTTAAAATTAACATTGGTGGCATCTCAAAATTATCTAAAGAGAGATTGTTAGATGAGTTAAAAAAAATAACTCAGTTAGAAATATTAGAGAAATTAGCTGATGATAAATTGAGCTCAGAATTATTTTTAATTATTTTTCCTGAATTAAATAATTTAAAAACTTTTTCAAAATTAAATTCAAAAAAAAAACAAATAATTAATAAAGCTGATTTTGTCTTTCTATTATCTTTAATGATTATTGATGAGAGAGATAATGCAGATTATTTTATGTACAAATTTAATATTTCTAAAAAAAATCAAAAAAGAATTAAAATTATTGATAATTTTTTTAAAGAAAAAATTGGACCAAAAACTTTTAGAGAGGAAAATTTTAATGGTATTTTTTATTATAATGGAAAACAAGCTGTAACTGATATACTTAATTATCATTTAATAAAATCAAAAAAAAATTCTGAAAATATTCAAAAATTAATCGATTTCTATAAAGATAAAACAATACCAAAAATGCCTGTGGGTGCAGAATTTTTAATGGAAAAATTCAATATTCCCGAGGGTAAACAATTGGGTGCAAAATTAAAAATAATTGAGGAAGAATGGGTAAAAAATAATTTTCAAATTTCAGATAAACAAGTGAGTCAAATTGTTAACAATTAGATATATTTTACGTCTTTAATTTCAAAATTTTTGACCCCAGCAGGAGTTTTTATTTCAACTAAATCATTTTTATTTTTTCCTATTAAACCTTTACCTATGGGCGATTGAAAATAAATTAATTTTTGTTTGAGATCAGCTTCATCTTTTCCTACAATCTTATAATTTATTTTTTCTCCAGTATCTAAATTTTCTAAAAACACAGTCGAGCCGAAGATAACTTTTCCATCATTATTTAATTTCGTAACATCAATGACATTTGCTCTAGCAATGATATCATTAATTTCAGTAATCCTTCCCTCATTATGAGACTGCTCTTCTTTTGCAGCGTGGTACTCTGCATTTTCTTTTAGATCACCATGTGACCTCGCTTCAGCAATCGCCGCTACAATCTCAGGTCTTTTTTTTTCTTTTAAAAAGATTAATTCATCTTTAAGTTTATTTAAGCCATTTAGTGTAATTGGTTCTTTGTCCATGTTATTTCCATTTTGCTAACGGAGGTAATGACATTAAAATACCTTCAACATTCCCACCAGTTTGTAAACCAAATTTTGTTCCTCGGTCATAGAGTAAGTTAAATTCTGTATAACGACCTCTTTTTATGAATTGTAATTCTTTATGTTTTTTATTCCACTTTTTCTTCATTTTTTTTCTAATGATTTTTTCAAAAATAAATTGAAAAGTGATCCCCACATCTCTTACAAATTTAAAATCTTTCTTAAAATTATCTTTTTTATAATCAAAAAAAATTCCACCGATACCTCTCGGTTCTTTTCTATGAGGTAAATAAAAATATTCATCACACCATTTCTTATATTTTGTATAATATTTCTTATTGTGTTGATCACACATTTTTTTTAGGGTTTTATGAAATTCTTTTTTTTCCTTATCATCTTTTATCGACGGGGTTACATCCATACCGCCACCAAACCAGTCCTGAGTTGTGCAGATATATCTTGTATTAAAATGCATGGCAGGGATCATGGGATTTTTCATATGCATCACAACGGAAATACCAGAAGCCCAAAAACTAGGATTTTTTTTTGCACCTAAAATATTTTTTTGAAATTGCTTCGGGAATTTTCCATAAACTTTAGAAAAATTTACTCCAACTTTATCAAATATTCTTCCATTTTCTAAAATTCTAAATTCTCCGCCTCCTTCATCTCTTTTTTTACTTCTGTTCCAAATAGTGGTTTTGATATCCGCATCTTTTCTCTCAAGATTCGTTATAGTATGCCAAATAGCTTCTTGTAGCATTTTGAACCAATTACTTGTGATGTCTTTTTTAATTTCTAAATCCATATTAGATTAATTTAGTTTGTTTTAAACTTTCTGCCAATATGATTGCAACAGAAGATGCAATATTAAGAGAGCGTTTATTGTTTTTCATAGGAATTTTGAGTCTATCTTTAATTTTTTTGTGAACCTCGTTTGGAACTCCGGCACTTTCTCTGCCAAAAAGAATAGTGTCATTTTTATTAAACTTAAACTTTGTGTAAGAAACAGACGCTTTTGTGGTCATTAGAACTATTCTTTGATCTTTTTTCGATTTAAAAAAATCATCTGAGCTTTGATGGAATTTTATGTCTTTTTCA
>CACOKG010000030.1 GCA_902627745.1 uncultured Pelagibacteraceae bacterium
GTTAAAAATAAAGTTGAAGTTTTTTCATCAAATTATTCTTTGTATGGCGATTTATCTAGAAGAGTAATGAGAACACTTAAAAGATTTAATACTGAAATAGAAGTATATTCCATTGATGAAGCATTTATAGATTTATCTAATTTTCCAGACTCTGAAGTTGAAAAAGTTGGTAGAGAAATTAGAGAGACAGTTTTGCAATGGACTGGTATTCCAACTAGTATTGGTATTGCTAAAACTAAAACTTTAAGCAAAGTTGCAAATCATATTGCAAAGAAAAAACAATCAGGCGTAACTAGTTTAATTGGAATAGAAAATTTAGACCCCATTTTAGAAAAAGTTGAAATAAATGATATATGGGGTGTTGGTAGGCAGCTAACAAAATTCTATCAAAAAAATGGTATCTATAACGCTAAACAACTTAAGAACAAATCTAATACCTGGATCAAAAAATGTTCTAATGTTTTAAGTTCTAGAACTGCAATGGAACTTAGAGGAATACCTTGTATAAACTTAGAGACTACACAAACCAAAAGAAAAAGTTGTGTAGTTTCAAGGTCATTTGGTAAAAGAATTGAAAAATTTCAAGAACTAAAAGAAGCAGTTGCCAATTACTGCTTGAACGCCTCTGAAAAAATAAGATCAGAATCTTTAGTTGCAAAAGCAATTACAGTTTTTGTTCGAACCAGTCCTTTTCAAAGGGACTATGGTTATTACTCAAATGCTAAAACAGTTGATTTTCCTATCGCAACAAATAATAGTATTGAAACTGTTAAGACCGCAATTGTAATACTAGAAAACATATTCAAAAATGGTTATCGTTATCAAAAAGCAGGGGTGATGCTGACAGGACTGCGTAATGACGATGGTAGAAAAAATTTATTTTCATCTGAAAAAGATGAAAAAATAAAAAATTTAATGCAATCAATAGATAATACTAATTATAGATATGGCAGATCCACTTTAAGTCTCGCAAGTGCTGGGGTTCACAAAAAATGGAATATGCGAAGACAATATTCTTCTAAAATAGATACAGCTGATTTTTATTGTCTACCAAAGATAAGAGCTTAACAATTAATTTTGAATTAATTTTAAAAGTTTTTCTTTACTGCTAGTCCTAAAAAGATTGTCATAGTAAACAACTTGTATTGGATATTCGCCATGGACTTCATTTTTCCATCTACTAATCCAACTATGATAAATCCCAAATTTGTTAAAAAATTTTCCACCATAACCAGTTCTTCCTTTGTAGTCGTTATAAAGAACATCATTGACATACATCTTAATAAACCCTTTGCTCGGATCTTTAGACATTTTGGTATGAAATATAATTGTAGTCCACTTATCTCTCATGTCATCGATTTTAAGATGTTTATATATCAGTCCTTGAGAGTCCATTCCATTCACAGCAAAATATCTCGGTTCTAAATTACCTCTTTTTACTCTAAGCATCATTCTAGGATGTCTTTGTTGATTAGTGTTTCCCCATTCATATATTTGAAAAAGAGATGTACTGACAGGTTCGACTGTTTTAAAATCTTTTGGAATAAAAATACTTACCGAAATCCATTTCTCACCAGTATATCTTGGTTTTGCAGAATACTCGCTCCTAGCTCGATCTCCTCCTCCATGTCCAACTACAGCATCTTTGCCATTATTCGTACAATCAGAATAGTCACCATCCTGATCCCTACCACAATCTCTCGGTAATAAAGTTATCTTCCAGGCTTTTTCACCTAAAGCTGGAGAGGTAACAGTTTCTCTAAATTTAGATAGCTTCTTACCTGTAGCTACACTTTTTTTCCATTGAAGGTTGGTAATTTCTTTTGCATTAACTTCTTTTGATAAATCAAAACTTCCAAGAATAAAAACTATCAAAAATAAACTTAATAAAATTTCTCTCATAATTTATAATTACCCTGTATTTTTCATTGCTGCAGAAATTCCAGCTATAGAAGTCAATAAAGCGTCATTTAAATATTCTGCATCCTTTTTATTTTTATTTTTTTTAAGTTTGTAAATTACTATTGGCTGTATAATATTTAATACTTCTGAATAAATATTTCTTACTAAAACTGAAGACCTAAATTCTTTTCTTATTTTGAGAATTTCTTTAGGTGTTATTTTTTTATTTAATCTTTGAATTGTTTCAAATTGAAACCTTAATTTTTTTCCCACTCTTTGAAGTTTTTTATCAGCAAGAAATTCTTCGTAAATTATTGATATCTTGGGATCAGCTTTTGAAATTACCATGTCGAGCATATCAAGCATAGAATTAAAAAAAGGCCAATTTTTTTCCATGTCGTATAGAGTTTTTCTAAATTTCTTAATGTAAGAGTATCTTAAAGCTTCTGCACTTCCTAACCAGGCAGGAAGCATTAGTCTTATTTGTGTCCATGCAAAAACCCAAGGGATTGCTCTTAAACTTTTAATGTTATCAACATTTTTTCTTTTTGAGGGTCTTGAACCAATTGATAGTTTACCAAGTGCCTTATGGGGCGTAACAGTTTTAAAATACTTTATAAAATCTGAACTTTGATTAATATTTTTTCGATAAGAATTTTTTGAAATATCAGACATTTTTTCAATTAAACTTCTCCAATTATTTTTTGGAATAGGTGGAGGATTTAATGTTGCTTCAGTGACTGCACCAATATAACTGCATAAGTTATAATTAGCTAAAGGTTCATAACCATACTTTTGTTGAATTACCTCACCTTGATCAGTAATTCTAATTTTGCCATTTACTGAATTTGGAGGTTGAGATCTTAATGTGGCTTGTATTGGTCCTCCACCTCTACCAGCTGATCCACCTCTGCCATGGAAAAAAGTTATTTTTATTTTATATTTTTTTGCTAATTTTATAATTTCTTCTTGAGCTTTATACTGATGCCAACTAGCACAAATTTTTCCAGCATCTTTACTTGAGTCTGAGTATCCAATCATAACTTCTTGTTCAAAATTTATTAATTTTCTATACCAACTTTGTGAAAATAAAGTTTCCATTATAGATTTTGCATTAATAAGATCATCTAATGTCTCAAACAATGGAACTACTCTAAGCTTGTTTTTTATATTGGCCTCTTTTTGCAAAAATGAGATGGATAAAATATCTGAAGCAGATGTTGTCATAGAAATTACATAAGCACCTAAACATTCTGATGGCTCTTGAGACAAAACTTTAAAAGTTGACCAGACTTCTTTATTTTCTCTATTTTTAAATTGAAAATTCTTTATTCTATTTGTCTTAGATTTAATTTGTAATTTCAAAAAATTTAATTTTTGCTTTTCGCTAAATTTTACATAATCTTTATTAAACTTACCTCTAACAAATTCAGCTATTAATTGGCTATGTCTTGAAGACTCTTGTCTAATGTCTAATCTTGCAAGGTTAATTCCAAAACATTTAGCCCTTCTCATTAAATCTAATAAATCTCCGCTTGCTATATTTTCATTTTGATTTTGTTCTAAGGATTCTCTAACAACTCTAAGGGGTTTTAATATTTCTTCTCTGGAGCTTAATAATTGATTTTGGTCTAATGGCTTTTTATGAACCAAATGTTGTTCTATTAATCGATGAGTAATCCTCATTTTGTCTCTTAAGGGTCTCAAAAAAACTCTATAAGGTTCAAAAGATTTACCAACTTTTTTCAAAATTTTTTTCGAACACTTTTTCATAGAATAGGATCTTATTATTTTAGTAAGCGCCTTTTCATATAATTTTGCCGCTTCCCATCTAGATAATAAAATTACTTCTCTAGTAACTTTTGCAGTAACATTAGGGTTTCCATCACGATCACCTCCCATCCATGACCCAAACACAATTGGGTTAAAATTTTTTGGCAAACGCTTACCCATATTTTTTACAAATATCGAGTTTAACTTTCTATAAACTTTTGGAATAGTATCCCACAAACTATCTTCAATTATCGCAAGTCCCCATCGCGCTTCATCATAAGGTGAAGGTTTAAATCTTTTTAAATCATCAGTGTTCCAAATAATTGTCAATTCATTATAAAGTTTTTTATCAAGATTTTTTAATTGCAAAGAATTATTTTTAAATAACTCTCTCTCCTCAAGAATCTCAATAATGCTGTGATATTTCTGTATCAGGGTTCTTCTTTTTACTTCGGTTGGATGAGCTGTTAAAACTATACCAATATCTAAATTTTTTGCTAAATCGTATATTTTGTTATTAGGGATATTCTTTTTTTTGAACAAATTTTCAAAAATTTCCTCTATAAAAATATTTGTTTTATGTATTTTTTGTTTTTTATTTTCATATTCATTCAAGCTTCTCGAAGTAT
>CACOKG010000031.1 GCA_902627745.1 uncultured Pelagibacteraceae bacterium
ATATCTTCATTTATAACAGGCAAAACTCTTTTTACTTCCCAATCATAGGTATCAACTCGAATATTTGAACCAACCGCATCCATTACATCAATCGTCTGCGTTTTCTTTAATTCCCATGGTCTTGCTTCAAAAACATAAGGCTTAGATGTTAAAGCTCCTACTGGACAAAGATCGATTACGTTTCCTGACATTTCTGATTGAACTGACTGCTCTAAATATGTAGTAATTTGCATATCCTCACCTCTCCCAATTGCACCTAACTCAGGAACTCCAGCTATCTCAGTTGCAAATCTCACACACCTTGTACAATGAATACATCTTGTCATTTGAGTTTTTATTAGTGGACCCATATTTTTTTTCAGGAACCCATCTTTTATTTTCTTTAAATCTTGACTTATCAATTCCATAAAACATCGATTGATCTTGAAGATCACATTCCCCACCCTGATCACAAACTGGACAATCCAATGGATGATTAGCTAATAAAAACTCCATCACACCTTTTCTTGATTTCTCTATTTTTGGAGTGTTAGTTTTTATAACCATTCCGTCTGCTGCGGGCATTGCACATGAGGCTATTGGTTTTGGAGATTTTTCCATTTCGACTAAACACATTCTACAGTTACCAGCTATTGATAATTTTTCGTGATAACAAAATCTCGGTATTTCTGCGCCTGCTTTTTCACAAGCCTGAAGAACAGTCAACCCTTCCTCTACCTCTACATCAATATCGTTTACTTTTAATTTAAGCATTTTTATCCAATAAATGTTGATCTACTAAATAAGGAATATTCTTTTTTTCTTTTATTATTGGATCAAATTTATTTCTTTTTTTAATTTCATCTTTAAAATGTCTTAACAAACCTTGAACTGGCCAGGAGGAACCCTCACCAAATGCACAAATCGTATGACCTTCTATTTGCTTCGTAACATCACCCAACATGTCTATCTCATCTTTAGATGCTTCTCCTTTTGCCATTCTATCAAGCATTCTCCACATCCAGCCTGAACCTTCTCTACATGGTGTGCATTGGCCACAGCTTTCATGTTTGTAAAATCTCGCAATTCTGGCCATACATTGTATGATGTCTTGATCTTTATTAATAACAACTACACCAGCAGTTCCTAATCCGCTTTTTTCAGCAACTAAGGAGTCAAAGTCCATAGTCAAAGTTTCACATTTATCTTTTGGTATTAATGGCATTGACGATCCACCGGGAATTACAGCTTGTAAATTATCCCATCCTCCTATTACACCCCCTGCATGTACTTCGATTAGATCTTTTAATGGAATGTTCATCTCTTCTTCAACATTACAAGGATTATTTACATTACCAGATATGCAAAAAATTTTTGTTCCGGTATTTTTTTCTCTTCCCAAAGATGCAAACCATTTACCACCTCTTCTTAATATTGTTGGTATAACAGCTATAGTTTCCACATTATTAATTATTGTTGGGCAACCATAAAGACCAATTAATGCTGGAAAAGGAGGCTTTAATCTTGGTTGGCCTTTTTTTCCTTCGATACTCTCAAGTAATGCAGTTTCTTCTCCACAAATATAGGCTCCAGCTCCATAATGGATATAAATATCCAGATCCCAGCCTGTACCTGCAGCGTTTTTACCTAATAGTTTTTTTTCGTAAGCTTCATCAATTGCTGCTTGTAGTTTTTGTCCATCTACAAAATATTCACCCCTAATATAAATATAGCAAACATGCGCTTGAATTGCGTAAGATGCAATCAAACAACCTTCGATTAATTTATGAGGTTCAAATCTTAAAATATCTCTATCTTTGCAAGTACCTGGTTCAGACTCATCTCCATTAATCACTAAATAATGAGGCCTAGAACCAACTTCCTTAGGCGCAAAGGACCATTTTAAACCTGTTGGAAAACCAGCACCACCTCTTCCTCTAAGTTGAGAATCTTTAATTTCATTTATAATCCAGTCCCTGCCCTTGTCTGTTATTTCTTTAGTATTTACCCAATCTCCTCTTTTTTGAGACGAAGTTAGATCAGGTCCTAAATCGTTGTATAAATTTTGAAAAATTCTGTCCTGATCCTTAAGCATTTTTTAAATCCATAAGTGTTTTTCTATTATTTTCTGGTTCATTATTTATTCTTCCTCTATAAGAGCCTGGAGTTGGTTTATCTCCATTTAAAATTTTATCTAAGATCTTTAAAGTTTTTTCTTTATCAAGATCTTCATAGTAATCATCATTAATTTGCATCATCGGAGCATTGACACATGCCCCCAAACATTCAACTTCCATCCATGAACAACTTTTATCATTTGAAAGCACAGACTCATCTTCTGAAATTTTTTCTTTACATGCCTCGACTAACTTGTTTGCTCCCCTTATCATACAAGGAGTTGTAGTGCATACTTGAACAAAATATTTTCCTACAGGTGATAAATTATACATGCTATAGAAGGTGGCAACTTCATATACTTTTATATATGGCATATCTAAAAATTTTGCGATGTATTTCATTGCAGCTAAAGGTATCCAGTTGTCATTTTGTTTTTGAGCAATGTATAATAATGCCATCACAGCACTTTGTTGTTTACCTTCTGGATATTTGGCAACTATACTTTTTGCTGCCTCTAATGAAGAAGAGTTAAATTCAAAATTTTCAGGTTGATTTTTTGCAGGTCTTCTTAAACTCATCTATCGACCTCCCCGAAAACTATATCAAGTGAACCAAGAACAGCAGGTACATCTGCTAACATGTGACCCTTAATTAAATAGTCCATGGATTGTAAATGTGAAAATCCGGGAGCTCTAATCTTACACTTGTATGGTTTACTTGATCCATCTGAGATTAAATAAACTCCAAATTCACCCTTGGGTGCTTCTACAGAAGTGTAAATTTCATCTTTTGGCACACGATATCCCTCAGTAAATAATTTAAAGTGATGTATCAACGCTTCCATAGATTGTTTTATTTCTTTTTTAGATGGTGGAGATATTTTATTGTCAAAAGTTTTAATTGGACCTTTTTCCATTCTCGATAAACATTGTTTTATAATCGATACACTTTCTTTCATTTCTTCAATCCTACATAAATATCGATCATAACAATCACCATTTTTACCTATTGGAATTTTAAATTCCAATTGATCATAACAATCGTAAGGTTGAGATTTTCTTAAATCCCATGGGATCCCTGATCCTCTAATCATCACTCCACTAAAAGAGTAATCTAGTGCATCATCTTTAGTTACCACACCAATATCAACATTTCTCTGTTTAAATATTCTGTTATCAGTTAAAAGGTTTTCAAGATCATTTATTATTTTTGGAAAAGTTTCACAAAATTTTGCTATATCGTTTTCTAAACCAGCTGGTAAGTCTTGATGAACACCACCAGCTCTGAAGTAATTTGCATGTAATCTTGATCCAGATGCTCTTTCGTAAAAAGTCATTAATGTCTCCCTTTCCTCAAATCCCCATAATGATGGAGTTAGAGCTCCTACATCTAAAGCTTGAGTAGTAACATTTAATATATGACTTAATATTCTTCCAATTTCACAAAAAATAACTCTTATATATTGCGCTCTTATTGGAACATCGATATCTAGAATTTTCTCTATAGCTAAGGCAAAGGCGTGTTCCTGGTTCATAGGAGCAACATAATCTAGTCGATCAAAATATGGGACAGCTTGCATGTAAGTTTTATTTTCAATTAATTTTTCTGTACCTCGATGCAATAAACCAATGTGAGGATCAGCTTTTTCTACAACTTCACCATCTAACTC
>CACOKG010000032.1 GCA_902627745.1 uncultured Pelagibacteraceae bacterium
GCCTAATTTTCTTGCAGCCGACAATCCTGTATAACCCGCACCTACTACTAACCAATCACAATTCAAATCAGACGAAAGTATTTGGATATTTGTTCTTGGATTTAAATCATTAACCCAACTGCAGCAATTATCATTGATAACTTCCATAAAGAAAGATTACGATAATTGTTTGTTAATTAAAAGATCTTAAGAAATCAAAGAAGGTTGCTTCTTCATATCTTCTTTTTTAATACCAGCTACTCTTACTGGCTTTTTCATAGCATCTCTTCTAAATGGTTCACCAAGCTCTTGATTTAAAATTACTTCTATAAATGTAGTGATACCTTTTTTTTGATCTTCACAAGATTGTTTAATTGCAGCCGTGGTCTCTTCCATAGTTTTAACAGTAACACCTTTTAAACCACAGGCATCAGCAACTTTTGCATAACTTAGTTCTGGGTCTAACTCTGTTCCAACGAAATTATTATCAAACCAAAGAGTTGTATTTCTTTTTTCTGCACCCCATTGGTAGTTTCTAAAGATCACCATTGTAATTGCCGGCCATTCCTCCCTTGCGCAAGAACTCATCTCATTCATACTAATTCCAAATGCTCCATCTCCTGCAAAACCAATGACTGGTGTATCAGGGCAACCTATCTTTGCACCCAAGATCGATGGGAAACCATAACCACAAGGACCAAATAAACCTGGAGCTAAATACTTTCTTGGTTTTTCAAAAGTAGGATAAGCATTTCCAATTGCACAGTTATTTCCAATGTCACTTGAAATAATTACATCTTCAGGCATTCCAGCTTGAATTGCTCTCCACGCTTGTCTAGGTGACATTCTATCTTTATCTCTTTCTCTTGCCTCTTTGTTCCAAACTGTTCCTTCATCGTCATCTTCATGATCTAAACTTGATAATTTTTGTAACCATGCAGATTTTGTTTGGTGAATTAAATCTTTTCTTTTTTGTCTATCGGTATCTCCAGCGTTTGGAGATAATTTTTCTAAAATCTGTGTTGCCACTAATTTTGCATCACCACTAATTCCAACTGTAACTTTTTTTGTTAAACCAATTCTATCAGGATTCATATCTACTTGAATTATACTTGCATTCTTAGGCCAATAATCAATTCCATATCCCGGCAGTGTTGAAAAAGGATTTAGTCTTGTTCCTAAAGCTAAAACCACATCTGCTTTTGAAATAAGTTCCATTGCAGCTTTAGATCCATTGTACCCTAAAGGTCCCACAGCCAACGGATGACTCCCTGGAAAGCTATCATTATGTTGGTAACCAGAGCAAACTGGTGAATCTAATTTTTCTGCGAGTTTTTTTGTTTCTTCAATTGCTCCACCGATAACAACTCCCGCTCCAGATAAAATTACGGGAAATTTTGCAGTTGATAAAAGTTTTGCAGCTTTATCTATTGCTTCAGCTCCACCACCTTGTCTTTCTAGTCTAACTATTGGTGGTAATTCTATATCTATAACTTGAGTCCAATAATCTCTCGGTACATTTATTTGTGCAGGTGCGGAACCTCTTATTGCTTTTTCTATAACTCTATTTAAAACCTCGGCCATTCTTGATGGATCTCTAACTTCCTCTTGATAACAAACCATATCTTTAAATAAGTTCATTTGTTCTACTTCCTGAAAACCACCTTGCCCCATAGTTTTATTTGCAGCTTGTGGGGTTACTAATAGTAAAGGTGTGTGGTTCCAATATGCAGTTTTAATTGGAGTTACTAATCCAGTTATACCAGGTCCATTTTGTGCAATGACCATAGACATTTTTCCAGTAGATCTTGTGTAACCATCAGCAATTAATCCACCATTAGTCTCGTGAGCAACATCCCAAAAAGTTATTCCTGCATCAGGAAAAATATCAGAGATCGGCATAAACGCTGAACCAATAATACCAAAAGCATGTTCAATGCCGTGCATTTGTAAAACTTTTACAAAAGCTTCTTCTGTTGTCATTTTTGTCATTAATAGAGCCTTTCTAAACGAGTAAATTTATAATTATTTATAAAACTATTTGTTAATTGACGCGATTAATATATAAGATTTCTCAAAATTCAAACAAACAATTGACACTATATTTATGGCTACTGACATCATAATTCATGATAAAAAGGATAATGTCGGGGTGGTTGTGATCGAAAAAATAACCCCAAAACAGGATTGTAAATGCTGGATTATGGAGGACGACAGCTCAACAGACATTCAATCAATGGATGAAATACCCTTAGGACACAAAATTGCAATGGTCGATTTAAAAGAGGGAGATACAATCTTAAAATATGGTCATGATATTGGAAAAGTAGTAAAATCAATTAAAAAAGGTGAGCATGTTCATGTTCACAATGTAAAAACAAAGAAATGGTAATTAAATGGAAATTCCAAAAAGCTTTTTAGGATATAAAAGAGAAAACGGCAGAGCTGGAACTAGAAATCACGTGATTATTTTACCAGTAGACGATATTTCAAATGCTTGTGCAGAAGCAGTTGCCAATAATATAAAAGGTACAATTGCATTACCACATTCTTATGGGCGACTACAATTTGGAGCAGATTTAGAATTACATTTTAGAACTATGATTGGAACAGGTAGTAACCCAAATGTTGCTGCTGTTATTGTAATTGGAATCGAGCCTAAGTGGACAAAAAGAATTGTAGATGGAATTGCTAAAACAGGAAAACCTGTAGAAGGTTTTCATATTGAGCGTACTGGTGATATTGGAACAGTAATGAAAGCCTCAAAAAAAGCACAAGAGTTTTCTCAATGGGCTTCTGAGAAACAAAGAGAAGAATGTCCAATGAGTGACTTATGGATTTCAGTTAAGTGTGGAGAGTCAGATACTACATCTGGATTAGCATCAAATCCAACTGTTGGAAATCTAATGGAAAAATTAGAACCGATGGGTGTTCATTTATGTTTTGGTGAAACTTCTGAACTTACTGGTGCAGAACAAGTTTGTGCAACTAGAGGTGCTACTAAAGAAGCATCTGAAAAGTTTATGAAAACTTGGAATGATTATAATGATTTTATTTTGAAAGAGGCAACTGATGATCTTTCAGAAAGTCAACCAACTGCTGGAAATATAGCAGGTGGTTTAACTACGATTGAGGAAAAAGCATTTGGAAATTTTCAAAAAATTGGAAATTTAAAATTTATAGATGTTCTTGAACCTGCTGAGCAACCAGAGAAAGGTCCAGGATTATATTTTATGGATACATCTTCAGCAGCAGCTGAATGTATTACACTCCAGGCGGCAGGTGGATTTAATATTCATCTATTTCCAACTGGACAAGGAAATATTGTTGGAAACCCAATTGAACCAGTTGTTAAGTTAACTGCAAATCCATTGACAGCAAAAAGTATGAGCGAACATGTAGATTGTGATGTATCTAAAATCCTTTCAAGAGAAATGAATTTATCAGAGGCGGGAGATAAGCTCATTGAGACAACACTAAGAGTGGCTAATGGAAGATTAACCTGCGCTGAAGCTTTGGGTCATAAAGAATTTGTAATGACAAAGCTTTATAGAAGTGCTTAAGCCTCATTGCTCTTAAATATAGTGTCTTCAAAATTTTTATATATAAAGAGAATTTTTCCAGGTGTTACCTTAGCATTAATCTTTTTTCTTTTTTCACAAGGTATAAATAATGTTTTAGC
>CACOKG010000033.1 GCA_902627745.1 uncultured Pelagibacteraceae bacterium
TGAAGTACAATAATAAAGGTATTAAATTATATAAAAAAGCTAAAAAAATAATTCCAGGTGGAACAATGCTCTTTTCTAAAAAACCAGAGCTTTATTCATCAGAGAATTGGCCAGCTTATTATAAAAAAGCAAAAGGTTGTTACGTGTGGGACCTCAATGATAAAAAATTTTTAGATATGTTATTTTTAGTTGGTACAAATACTTTGGGATATTCAAATAAGCATGTTGATAATCAAGTGATCAAATTTATAAAAAAAAGTAATATGTCAAGTTTAAGTGCACCTGAAGAAGTCCAACTGGCAAAAAAAATACTAAGATTACATCCTTGGGCGGATCAGGCAAGATTTACAAGAGGTGGTGGAGAAGCAAATGCAACCTTGATAAGAATTGCCAGAGCTTCAACAAAAAAACAAAACATTGCATTCTGTGGATATCATGGTTGGCACGATTGGTATTTATCCTCAAATTTAAATAATAAAAAAAATTTAGATAATCATTTAATGTCTAATTTAAAATCTCAAGGAGTTATGAAAAATCTTAAAGATTCCTGCTTTCCGTTCAACTACAATGAATTACACAATTTAAAGAAGTTGATTAATAAACATAATATAGGAATTATCATCATGGAGGTTACTAGGAATTATAACCCTCAGAACGATTTTTTAAAAAAAATAAGAGCATTATGTAATAAAAAAAATATTATCCTAATTTTTGACGAGTGTACATCTGGCTTTAGAGAAAACTTGGGCGGCAAACATCTAAAATTTAAAGTAAATCCTGATCTTGCAATGTTTGGAAAAGCAATGGGTAATGGCTATGCGATTAATGCGATTATCGGTAAAAGAAAATATATGAAAAACGCAGAGAAAACTTTTATAAGTAGCACATTCTGGACAGAGAGAGTTGGGAGCGTAGCAGCTTTATCAACAATAAAATATATGGAAAAAAATAAAACTTTCAAAAAAATTATTACTCAAGGAAAAAAGATAAAAAATAAATGGAAAGAATTATCAATAAAATATAAAATTGATTTGGATATTATAAGTATGGACTCAATACCTATATTTCTATTCAAAACAAATCACGAGATAAAAAAAAAATTTATTATCAACGAAATGTTAAAAGAGGGGATATTAGCTTCCAATATAATTTACGTTTCAATATCTCACACAGACGAAATATTAAAATATTATTTTCGTAAGCTGGATAAAATTTTTCACAAACTTTCAATTATTTCAAAACAGAATTTAGAAAAAGAGGCAAACAAATCATTGCTATTAAGCCATTTTAAGAGGATGAATTAATGAAAAATAAAATTAAAGAAATTGAGAGTAATGGATTTTGTAGAATAAAGAATTTTTTAAGCGATAAGCAAGTCTCTATGTTGTTGGCAAAAGTTCATCATTATTATAAAAAAAATAAAAAACTCAAATATAAAGGGGTACCCTCAAGAGACTCTGAAGATAAAATTTTATATAACCTCCAAAACAAAGATTATTTATTCATCAAAACATTAAATAACAAAAAAATTATTAAGATTGCTAAACATTTCTTGAACGACGAACACTATAGATTTTTACCTAAAGAAAAACCAAACTTTATAATAAATTACTTTAATGCAAGATCGAGTGGAAAAAAACTCGATCTACATATCGACAGTTGGATACCCTATAAAGGAATAAAAACACATATGATGCAATTTGTTTTTCTTTTAGAGAAGAGCACAATAAGAAATGGATGTACAATCGTTGTTAAAAAAAGCCATAGAAGTGGTAAGTTTACCAATAGAAAAATCAGAGATAATAGAAATAAAGCAAGAATTAGGAAAGAAAATTAATTTAAATAAATTAAATGTTAATCAAAAATTTCAATTTACAATAGATCAAACTAATTCTTTAATCAAAGAATTTATTTTTCAAGTTTCTAATACAGAAAAGATCTATCTAACTAGAAAAAAAGAGACAAAAAAATTTGATCAAAGAATTGTTGTTACTAAATTAAATAAAAATATTGTTTATGGTGAAAGTATAATTTTAGAAAGTCTTTACAAATCAGCTAAAAATCAAAAAATTCCAACTAGCATTGTAATAGAATTTGCGAGAATTTATGGTTTTCAAGTTGATTTTCAAAGAGATATCAGAAAAAAAGATAGTTTTCAAATTATGTATGAAATATTTTCTGATGATAAAAAAAATATTATTGAAACTGGTAATATTCTTTATGCAAATTTAAAATTGAGTGGTGAAGATAACTCACTATATTATTTTGACTCAAAAAATAGTGAAGGACATTATGATAAAAGTGGTAAAAGTGTTCAGAAAGCTCTGATGAAAACACCGATTAATGGTGCAAGACTTTCCTCCTCTTTTGGAATGCGTAAACATCCAATCGATGGATTTAATAAAATGCACAGAGGGACAGACTTTGCAGCACCAATGGGAACACCCATTATGGCATCTGGTAATGGTGTAATTAAAAAAGCAGGATGGTGTGGAGGAGGTGGAAATTGCGTGGTGATAAAACACAATTCTACTTATCAAACAGTTTATGCACATATGTCAAAGTTTGCTAAAGGAATCAGAAAAGGATCAAGAGTAAAACAGGGACAAACGATTGGATATGTTGGTTCCACAGGTAAATCTACTGGTCCTCATCTTCATTACGAAGTAATTGTAAATGGGAAAAGAATAAACTCACAAACTCTAAAACTTCCTTCTGGTAAAATTTTAAAAGGTGAAGAAAGAAAAATATTTGAAACAAAAAGAATCAAATTAGACGTGCTTAAGTCTGAAAAAATTATTGGTTGGAATTAATTAATCTCTGAATATTTATCTTTTAGGCTATCTTTATTTTCAGATGTTGCATCAATTTTTTTTTCTTTATTTTCAGTCAAACGATTATTTTCGGCCTTATCCTTATCTTTAATAGCTACTTTTTTTTGGATCTCTCTCTCATTTAAAATCCTTGTGAAGTGATCTGCATGCTGAAAATAATTTTCTGATAAAATTTTATCTCCAGTTGATAGAGCTTCTCTAGCCAAGTTGTTGTATTTTTCAATTAATTTAGACGCATTGTGATTATTTCTACCTGGAGATTTTCTTTGAAAATTTTCTGTATTAGCAAAATTATTATTAAACTTATTTCTTTCACCATTAGACTTAAAATTTCTCTCATTTCGTCTAAAGTTATTTCGTCGTCCATTATTGTTTCTAAATGTAACCATCTTATTATATTTTGATACTAACTATGCAGCGATCATGATTTGATAGATCTTTTACAATTCTTTTTATATAAAATCCTTTATTACGTAATATTTTTTTTACTCTATTTTTTTGATCAAAACCTATTTCAATTATTAAATGACCATTTTTTTTTATCAGTTCAGATGATTTACATATAAATTTTCTGATTTCTGCTAAACCATCTAAACCACCGTCTAATGCTTTTGTTGGCTCAAATTTAACATCTTTTTCCAAACATTTTAAATCATTTTTATTTATGTATGGAGGATTAGATATAATTAAATCATATTTGCCTGTGTTAAAATTGTCAATATTTGTTTTGAACAATTTCAATCTATTTACTACTCCTAATTTATGACCATTAATCCT
>CACOKG010000034.1 GCA_902627745.1 uncultured Pelagibacteraceae bacterium
GAGACACTGGTCAAAAATACACTGCTGATAGCATAATAATTTCAACAGGTGCACAGGCAAGATGGTTAAATTTAAAATCAGAACAAGAGTTCAGAGGTTTTGGAGTATCCGCATGTGCAACATGTGATGGTTTTTTCTTTAAAGACAAAGAAGTTGCTGTTGTTGGAGGAGGCAATGCAGCTGTTGAGGAAGCAATGTTTCTTACGAAATTTGCATCAAAAGTAAAATTAATTCACAGAAGAAATAATTTAAGAGCTGAAAAAATGCTTCAAAAAAAACTTATGGAGAATAAAAAAATTGAAATTATTTGGGATAGTGTTGTTGAAGACGTTATTGGTGATAAAGATCCAAAAAATGTTAAAGGAATTAAGATTAAGAATGTTAAAACAAATAAAATAGACGAAATTAAATTAGATGGTGTCTTCATCGCAATTGGACATGATCCGGCTACACAATTATTCAAAAATCAATTAAGCATGGACAAAGAAGGTTATTTGATAACCAAACCAGATTCAACTGAGACTAATGTACCAGGCGTTTATGCGGCTGGAGATGTAAAAGATAAAACATTCAGACAGGCAGTGACTGCTGCTGGTATGGGTTGTATGGCAGCACTAGAGGCTGAAAAGTTTTTATCACATTAAAGTGAAAAATAATCTTCATGTATTTTTAGGAGCAACAGTTGCTGATGCAGCTGCAAGACCATTACATTGGGTATACAATCAAAAAAAACTTAATTTCTATATTAAAGGTAAAAAAGATTTTACTTTTTTAAAAAAAAATAAAAGTCCTTTCTACAATATAAAAACTGGTAAAGTCTCAGGTTACAATGATATTGGACAAGTTATGTTTCAAACGCTTCTAGAAAAAAATGAAAATATAGAAAAACAATTTAAAAAGAATATTCTAAAAAATTTTGGTCCTGGAAGCAAATATTGGAAAAATTTAAGTCTCAGATCAAAATATAAAAAAGTAAAAGATTGGCGTGGTATGATCAAAGGACCATGGATACACCAAAATGTTATAGAAACTGTAAACAACATTAAATCAAATAAGAAAATTTCGGGTGGTGTAAAAGTTAATGAGTCAGATGGATTTTGTGCTGCACTTCCATACTTTCTTTATGGTTATGATTTTAAAAGTCTAGAAAAAATCATAAAAATTGTGACAGCCTCAAAAATTAGTTTAAAATATGCATTAGCTAAATTTTATATAATTGATTTTGCTCTTAAAGGAGCCAAAGATCCAATTCATGAATTTATTAGAAGATTTAAAAAGAACTCCTCATTTAAAATTCTTATTAATGACATTAAAAAAATAAAAAGATTAAATTCAAAATTTCATCCTCTTACGATTAAAAAGCTTGGTATGGCATGTAGTTATCCAGGAACTTTTAATAGTTCAATATATACAATAGTTAATTCAAGAAATTATAAAGAAGCTATATTAAAAACAATAAAGGCAGGTGGTTGCAATTGTTCTAGAGCAAATTTCACTGGAGCGTACTTCGCTGCATTAAAAGGGATAAGTTCTATTCCAAATTCCTGGATAAAAAAAACTATTCCAGCAAAAAAGATTTTAGATCAAAAATAATTATTTATTTAATCCTTCACAGAAAGATTTAATTCTCGATATAGCCTTTTTTAAATTATTCATTGACGTAGCATATGAAATTCTAAAATAACCCTCTAGGCCAAAAGCCGATCCTTGAACAACAGCAACATTCTCTTTTTCAAGTAATTTTTGAACAAAATGAGTATCTGTTTTTAATTTTGTTTTTTTATTTAATAATCTTTTACAACTAGGAAACACGTAAAATGCACCATTAGGAGTTAAACAATTAATTCCTTTTATATTATTAAGACTTTTAACAACAAAGTTTCTCCTCTCTTTAAATGCTTTTGCTCTCATTTTTATAAAACCTTGCTTTCCATTTAATGCCTCAACTGCTGCTGCTTGACTTATTGAAGATGGATTTGAAGTAGATTGTGATTGAATTTTTCCAATTGCTTTAATTATTTCTTTGGGCCCAGCAGCATAACCTATTCTCCATCCGGTCATTGCGTATGATTTACTTACTCCATTCATTGTAAGTGTCCTATCTTTCAATTTTGAAATTTGAGCTATCGTGAAAAAATTAAAGTTGTCATATCTAACATGTTCATAAATATCATCACTTAAAATAAAAATTTTCTTATTTCGAATTAAAATCTTAGCTAAATCATAAATTTCTTTTTTTGAATACCCTGCTCCTGTTGGATTAGATGGAGAATTAAGAATTATCCATTTAGTTTTTTTTGTTATTGCTTTTTTTAATTTTTTTGGAGTTAGTTTGAAACTTTCCTTCTCTGTACATTTTACAATTTTTGGTTTTCCGCCAGCTAATAAAACCATGTCGGGGTATGATACCCAAAAAGGTGCCGGTATTATTACCTCGTCACCACTATTTAGAGTTGCCATAAAAGCATTATAAAGAACTTGTTTACCACCCGCGCCAACAGTTATTTGATCTAATGTGTAGTTTAATTTATTTTCTCTTTTAAATTTTTTAATGATAGCTTTTTTGAGTTCGGGCGTGCCATCAACAGCAGTGTATTTTGTGTCTCCTCTTTTGATAGCTTTGATCGCTGCATTTTTAATATTAAATGGAGTATCAAAATCCGGCTCCCCTGCGCCAAGACCTATTACATCTTTTCCAGCTGCTCTTAATTCTCTTGCTTTCTGAGTAACAGCAATTGTTGGAGATGGCTTAATTCTTTTTAAACTGTCTGATATTATGCTCATTGAAATATAAATTAATTCTACTACGATCTTTAATATATGGAAAATACATATCAAGATCTAATTACGGATATTCAGAGTAAAAACCCAAAAATTGGTGGAAAACTTGAAGGTGGTAAAAAATTTAAAATTAAATCTGATTTTAAACCTGCAGGTGATCAACCAGAAGCGATTAAAAAATTAGTTAATGGTGCAAATAAAGAGGAATTTAACCAAGTACTACTCGGTGTGACTGGTTCAGGCAAAACATTTACAATGGCCAAAGTAATTGAGGCCACTAACAGACCAGCATTAATTTTAGCTCCTAATAAAACACTTGCTGCTCAGCTATATGGTGAAATGAAAACTTTTTTTCCTGATAATGCTGTAGAATATTTTGTATCTTATTACGATTACTATACTCCAGAGGCTTACGTTCCCAGATCAGATACGTACATTGAAAAAGAAGCATCAATAAATGAACAGATAGACAGGATGAGACATTCCGCAACAAGATCTCTTTTGGAGAGAGATGATGTTTTAATTGTAGCCAGTGTGTCATGTATTTATGGGCTGGGTTCCGTTGAAGCTTATAGTAAAATGACTTTAACACTTCAAAAAAATTATGATTACAACAGAGAACAAATCATTAAGTCTTTAGTTGCATTACAATATAAACGGAATGATCAAAATTTTTATAGAGGTACCTTTAGAGCTCGAGGTGAGTATTTAGAAATCTTTCCATCTCATCTAGAGGATCGAGCATGGAGGCTGAGCTTATTTGGAGA
>CACOKG010000035.1 GCA_902627745.1 uncultured Pelagibacteraceae bacterium
CCAGTGCTAAAAGGATGATTTATCATCTCACCACCATGAAGTTGAACATTTTTTATATTTACTCTTTTTTTATTTATTAAAGTAGATGCACCAGCATAAGGGTTTCCAAAAGCGTTTATAAAGTTTAGTAAAGACATAGGATCAACAGACCAATCAATCCATCCATTTAATTTGGTATTAAGTCTAGGGTTGTATCTCCCTATATAATTTGGTTGAAACTTGAGTTTAAATTTATAATTTTTTCTTATTTTTGTAATAAAGTTGGCATAAAAATTTAAAAAATTCTTTGACCTAAAATCAACTATTTCAGAGGGTAAGATTAATTTAGTTGGAATTAGAAAACTTTTATCCATTAATATTGGTCCAGAGTCTATCTCTTCTTCAACTATATGAGCAATTTGTGTGTCAATTCTATCATTTCTCATTACCTTCCAGCTATCCCCTGCGCCTCCAGCCTCAAATGGTAATCTTGTGTGATGGAAATTAATAAGATTGTTTCTAAAAAAATTATTTATTAATTCTTTTTTAAAAATCCATCTTGCTCCCATACTTATAAAAAGAGTTTCTTTAAAGTTATATTTTTTTATAATATAGTTTTTGAAATTATTATCTAATTTATCGAAAGTTTTTACATTTTTTTTTAATTTGAATTCTTTTATTTGATCCCTACAACTTATTACCTCGGATTTTATCTTAAATTTTTTATTTATTTTAATTAGGTCTGAAAAAAGAGGTGTAGCTCCAAGAAAAACAATATTTTTTAAAGATTTAAAATAAAAATTTTTTTCGCTCATATTTCCTTTTTTTTCGCAATTATAAAATACCAAGGTAAAAAAACTGGACCAGAAAAAGTTGTGTTTTTATTCATTTCAGTTTTTATTGTGTAGCTTCCCCTAACGTTTTTTGGTGGTTTTTTAATTTTCTTTTTCGGAAAAAAAGGTTTTTTAATGACTATTTTATATCCATATTTTTGAAACATTTTTTCTAAATTAGATAATGAAAAAATATTGAAGTCAGAATTTGGATTATTATCTTTCAATTTAGGATTGTCATGGTCTCTTATGTGTATTAAAACATCTAAAGGACCCTCAAAAAAAAGAGAATTAATTGCAATCCATTTTGGTTTTATTAAACAAAAATTTTTAATTACTAAATCAATTTTTTTAAAGCAGCAAAGTGTGTGAATACAAATTAAGCCATCAAACTTTCCAGAAAAATTTTTCACTGACTTTAAAATATTAAATCTTTTTAACGATATATTTGAATTTTTATTTATTTTTCTCCCAAACTTAATTCTATCTGATTGATAATCTAAACCTAAAAATTTAATGGTCTTATTCTTTTTTGAAAAGTATTGTAAATTAGACCCAATCCCAGTTCCAATATCGATTATACTTTTGGTATTTCTATTTAATAATTTAGATTTTTGTATCTGATTATAAAAAGCTTTCGTGCTTTCATAAGGCTTATATAATTGAATTAGTTCAGAGTCTTTCATTATGATTTTAATTCATCGATCTATAAAATAATCATATTTTTAATACAAATAAAGAAGTAAATAATCATCTCTTATTAAAAAATATCTTAAATATTATTCTATATTTAAATTTTTATACGTTGTCTATTTTTTCATTTCTCCTCTCAAAAACTCTAAAGTTTTGAAGTCTAAATTATAAATTAATTTTGGGTTAATAGTTTGAGACAAGTATTTGTTGTAGTTCATGTTTAAAATTTCCATCAATCTTTTCTCAAAATCAGGGTATTTGTCTGATTTAAGTTTCATAATACTATTTTCAGGAAAAGCAGCAGTATTAAAACTTTTTTTAATTTTCCTACTTCCCCAATCACATACAAGAATTTTTTTTTTTAATCCAAAAGACTCTCTTAACAAAGTTGATGTTTGACCTATAACAACCTTACTTTTCAAAAGATTTTTTATGTTGTCATATTTTGATTTGTCAAAAAATTGTAAATCAAAATTTTCAACATCATTTTCATACTTATAAAATAAGCACTCTTCCTCTTTAACTAATTCATTATCATTATTTTCTAAATTATGTTTTCCAAGAAATAGTAATTTTTTATTATGTTTTTTACAAAACGATAAAGTATAACTTAGAATACGTGCTGCTACTTTTTGGTCATCTTTCCATTGGGTCATGCTTAAACTTCCAGATGTATCTATTTCGCTTCCTGCTTCGGAAATAAGACAAATATCGTATATTTCCCTTAAATCTTTTTTGTTTTCTCTAAATAGATATTCCTTAGCAAGTTCTATTTTTAAAGATCCAACAGGTTTTAACCTTAACGATGATTTTTTAGGTATATTAAAATTTATAGAATCTAATTCATAGTTTCCAAAACAAAAATAATTTCCTGAATAATTTGATATAGATAAAATACTTTTTAAATAATTTTGATCTCTAACTGCATTCTGAATAGCATAAAAAGAAATATTACTTTTATTAAACAATTTGTAGATCATGTGAAAATCGACTGAATTATCTATAATAGTTATTATTTTCTTTGGTTTAATCAATTTTATAAGACAGCAAATATAATTAATCTTTAATTTATTTTTGAACAAATTTTTAAGGATATACACAATTATGTCTTTAGTGATGTATAGCTCTTTGAAACTTACTATTCTTGTTGTTAATACAAAAAATTCCTCAGGAGGTAAAATTTTATCAATTATCCCCAAAGATTGATCATCGAAAATAATATATTTAAAATGCTTGGGATTTTTCCATATAAATTTGACTTTAAATAACAATTCTATTGTTATTAAAATTTTTCTTAAAATTTTTATATAAAAAAAAATAATTATTTCTCTAAAAAACTTATTATTAGGAAGTAAATAATATCCTTTTTTTATATATATTTTTTTAAGAAAGTGAGGAACGATACTCAATACTTTTTTTTGAGGATTTATAAAATAAAAAATCTTCATTGATAATTAAATTCTTATAGAAAAATTTTTTTCGATTAAATTTTTCTTAATCTTTATTATGTTATGATCGCTAAAATTTAAAATTGTGCCGAGCGCTATTGATTGAAGCCCAGATGAAAAAAAATTTTCCAAGTGCTTAAGATTACCAATACCACCTTCAAATATACATGGCAAAGATGTCGTTTCTTTAATTTTTTTTGAATAGTCTATATCAATTCCATTTTTCGTTCCCTCTAAATGTACATAAGTAATTTTTATTTCTGCTACCCCTATTTTTTCAAGATAATTCACATGCTCTAAAGGATCAATTTTTCTTGTTTTATCTTCTAAAAGAAAATATTTATCATTAGAGTAATTAATATTTACACCACCAATTATGGATTGATTGCCATAGATAT
>CACOKG010000036.1 GCA_902627745.1 uncultured Pelagibacteraceae bacterium
AGGGGTGTAATCCAAAAAATATTATAGGAGCAATTGGTCCATCAATTACTCAAAAAAACTACGAAGTTAAAGCTGACTTTAAAAAGAAATTTATTAAAAAACACAAAAAAAACAAAATTTTCTTTAAAAATAAAAAAGAGTTAATTTTTTTTGATTTACCAAATTATGTCAAATCTCAACTTAAATCACAAAAAATCAATAGAATTGATATGATTAATATTGATACATTCGATAAAAAAAATAATTTTTTTAGTGCAAGAAGATCATTAAAATTAAATTTTAATGATTATGGTAGAAATATTTCAATAATTATGATTAATTAAACTTTTCATGAAATTATTAACAGGAAATAGTAATAAAATACTAAGTAAGAATATCGCTAAATATTTAAAATCTAAACTTGTCAATTCTAGTATAAGAAAATTTGCAGATGGTGAAATTTACATTGAAATAAATGAAAATATAAGAGGGAATAGCATTTTTATAATTCAATCTATTTCTTCACCAGCTAATGACAATTTAATGGAATTATTACTATGTATTGATGCTTTAAAAAGGTCATCAGCAAAAAATATAACTGCTGTAATTCCTTATTTTGGTTACGCAAGACAAGATAGAAAAGTTGTACCAAGAACATCTATATCAGCAAAGCTTGTCTCAAATTTAATAACTAAAGCAGGAGCAGATAGAGTTGTGACAGTTGATCTGCACGCTGGTCAAATTCAAGGTTTTTTTGATATTCCTGTCGATAACCTTTTTTCTACTCCAATCTTTGCACGACACGTTAAAAAAAAGATCAAAAATAAAAATTTAATCTGTGTTGCACCAGATGTTGGTGGCACAGAAAGAGCGAGAGCACTTGGTAAAATTTTGAACATTGGTTTGGCTATTGTTGATAAGAGAAGACCAAAACCTGGTCAATCACAAGTAATGAATGTTATTGGGGATGTAAAAGGCAAAACATGTATCTTGGTTGACGATATAATTGATTCTGGTGGTACTATTGTCAATGCCGCTAGGGCCTTAAAACAAAGAGGTGCAAAAGATGTTTATGTTTATATTACTCATGGAGTGCTAAGTGGAGACGCAGTTAAAAAAATTAAAAATTCGGTTATTAAAAATTTAGTTATTACAGACACGATAGATAACAGCGAAAAAACAAAAAATGTTAAAAACATAGAAGTTTTACCAATTTCTGCCCTTATGGGAGAAGCTATAAAAAGAATTTCTAATTCGACATCAGTTTCAGATTTATTCAAATAATTACCTTGATTATTTATGAACATGGGTTAAAAACCTCTGTTTTATGAATTCTTTAGAAGCAAAGATCAGAGATAACAAAACTAAAGGTCAACTTAATACCATCAGGAATGATGGCGGTGTTCCAGGGATTATCTACGGAGGTAAAGACCAAAATCAAAAAGTTTCTATATCAAAGAAATTATTAAAAACCTTGATTGAGAAAGAAAACTTTTTATCAAACATTATTACATTAAATGTAGATGGAAAATCTCAAAATGTATTACCTAGAGAAGTAAAATATCACATTATAAGTGATGAACCTAGTCATGTAGATTTTCTAAGAGTTCTTCCTGGAGTAAAAATTAAGATTGAAGTTCCAGTTAACTTTATTAATCATGAAAAATCTCCAGGTTTAAAAAGAGGTGGAGTGCTTAACATTGTAAGAAGAAAAGTTGAATTAAAATGCCCGAGTGAAAAAATACCCGAAAGTATAACTTTAGATTTAGATGGAATAGATATCGGGTCAAGTTTTAAAATTTCTTCAGTTAAACTAGATGCAGAAGTAACACCAACTATTCAAGGAAGAGATTTCGTAATTGCAACCTTAGCAGCACCGACAGTAATGAAAGAGCCAGAAAAACCGGCAGAAGCAGAGACAGCGGAGGGTGAAGAAGGTGCTGAAGGAGCAGAAGCAGCTGCGGCTGAAGGAGATAAACCAGCTGCGGAGGGCGATAAAAAAGAGGGTGACGATAAAAAACCTGTAGACAAAAAAGCTCCAGAAGAAAAAAAATAATCCACTAAATTTGAAATACTAATTTTAATAGTTTATGCTTTTATTTGTAGGTTTAGGTAATCCAACACCAGATAGTGAAAATAATAGACATAATGTTGGTTTTAAAATTATAGATTCCATCAATAAAAAGTTTGGGCTTACAAAACAAAAACCAAAATTCAAAGGTTTGTTAACAACTGGTAATATTGATAGTAAAAAAGTTTATGCTATCAAGCCCTTAACTTTTATGAATAACTCTGGAATATGTATTAGAGAACTAATCGAATATTTTAAAATTGAACCAGAAAATGTAATTGTTTTTCATGATGATCTTGATGTTGAATTTGGAAAAATAAAAACGAAATTTGGTGGATCAAGTGCTGGCCACAATGGAATATCTTCTATTGATAAATTTATTGGAAAAGATTATTCAAGAGTTAGAATAGGTATAGGAAAACCAAAAGGACCCACCAGCTGGAGTTACTTTAGATGATGGTGTTTATTATAATAAATACATGTATGGGAATAAAATAAAAATGGCTAATCAGTTATCAGATGGATTAGTAGAATACTCGGATGGTACAAGAGCCTCTGTTGAACAAATGTCAAAAGATGTCACAACATTCTTGATGTGGTCAGCTGAACCTCATTTAGAGTCAAGACATAGAATGGGTTTTAAAGCTATCGTGTATTTAATTATTTTAACAATCCTAGTTTATTTTAGTATGAAAAGAATATGGTCACGTATTGAAACGGAAGTTTAGGACGTCTCCATCTTTAACTATATAATCCTTCCCTTCTAATCTCATTTTTCCGTTATTTTTCGAATTTACCCAACCATCATTGGATATGAAATCATTGTAAGAAATAGTCTCAGCCCGAATAAATCCTTTTTCAAAATCAGTATGAATTTCACCTGCAGCTTTTGGAGCAGTGCAATTTTTTTCAATTGTCCATGCTCTAGTTTCTTCGGGCCCAGATGTAAAGTATGTATCTAGGTCAAGAATTTCGTAACCTTTCTTAATTAATTTATTCAATCCTGTTTCCTTTAATCCAATCATTTCCATATAATTTTTTTT
>CACOKG010000037.1 GCA_902627745.1 uncultured Pelagibacteraceae bacterium
AATTCTAGATGAACTTCATGAAAATAAATTTGAAATTATTTTTTTACTTGGCCAAGATAATTTAGATTTTAAAAAGAAAGATGAATTTATTATCTATCAAGGAAGTCATGGAGATAAAGGTGCAGAAATTGCAGATATAATTTTACCAGGTGCTGCTTATACTGAGCAATCTGGACATTACACTAATTTGGAAGGTAAATTACAAAAAGCTTATAAAGCATCTTACCCTCCAGGTGATGCAAAAGAGGACTGGCAAATTATAAATGATCTCGCTGAGGTTATGAATAATAGAAAACTTTTTAATGATAAAGATGAACTCGAAAGTAGTATGTTTAACTATTTAAAGATGAATAAAGATCAGCAAACTACAGAATTAGATGATAAATTAAATGAAAGTGATTTTGCTAATGAATTTTTAAAAGTTGATTATAAAGACTACTATTTTTCTAATGTAATTGCACGTTCATCAAAAACTATGATTGAATGTAATAACGCAAAAATTGACTTAAAAAAAACAGGGACAGAAGGTTAGTTCATGGAGTACTTAGACATTATTTTGCAAGAGAGTTACAAAATTTTATTTTTATTAGTGCCCGTTTTAGTTTCAGTTGCTATGATTGTATGGTTAGATCGAAGAGTTTGGGCTTTTGTTCAAAAAAGACAAGGTCCAAATGTTGTTGGTCCATTTGGTTTATTACAATCCCTGGCAGACGCTCTAAAATATATTTTCAAGGAAATTATAATACCCGCTAGTTCAAACAAAGTAATTTTTATTCTTGCTCCAATAATAACAATGACTCTAGCTTTAATAGCATGGGCTGTAATTCCTTTTGGACTTGAACAAGTATTAGCAGATATAAATGTTGGAATTTTATATATTTTTGCTGTCTCATCATTGGGTGTGTATGGGATAATAATGGGTGGATGGTCATCGAATTCAAAATATCCTTTTTTAGGAGCAATTAGATCTGCTGCACAAATGGTATCTTATGAAGTATCGATTGGTATCATTATAATTAATGTCTTATTATGCGTTGGATCTCTAAACTTGAATGATATTGTAGTTGCTCAAAAAGAAATGTGGTTTGTAATACCATTATTTCCAATGTTTGTAATTTTTTTTATATCTGCTTTAGCTGAAACGAATAGACCACCTTTTGATTTACCAGAAGCAGAGGCTGAATTAGTTGCAGGTTATCAAACAGAATATTCTGGGATGATGTATGCAATGTTTTGGTTGGGAGAGTATGCAAATATTTTGTTAATGTGTGCACTTGGGTCAATTTTATTTTTAGGAGGCTGGTTATCTCCAATCGATCTTTATCCTTTTAATTTAATTCCAGGTGCTCTTTGGTTAATTTTCAAAATTTTATTTTTATTTATTCTTTTTGCGTTGGTCAAAGCGATTGTGCCAAGATATAGATATGATCAACTAATGAGATTAGGTTGGAAAATATTTTTACCATTATCTTTGACTTATGTTGTTTTGACAGCAAGTTATCTTTTTTACTTTAATCTTTTACCTACAATATAAATGAAAATATCAAGATTTTTTAAAACAATATTAATGGCCGATTTTATCAGTGGACTTTTTATTGCTATTAAGGAACTTTTCAAACCAAAAAAAACAATAAATTATCCATTTGAAAAAGGCAAAATTAGTCCAAGATATAGAGGTGAGCACGCATTGAGAAGATATCCTAATGGAGAAGAAAGATGTATAGCTTGTAAATTGTGCGAAGCTGTCTGTCCTGCTCAAGCAATTACAATTGAATCTTCCGAAAGAGCTGATGGAAGCAGAAAAACTACTCGCTATGATATTGATATGATGAAATGTATTTATTGTGGATTGTGTGAAGAGTCTTGTCCTGTAGATGCAATTGTCCAAGGACCAAATTTTGAATTTTCAACTGAAACTCGTGAAGAACTTTATTATACAAAAGAAAAACTTCTAGATAATGGAGATAGATGGGAAAATGTTTTAGCGGCAAATATTAAATCAGACAATCCTTACAGATAATTTATGATTGCACATGCAATATTTTTTTATGTCTTTTCTATCATTGCAGTCGTTTCTGCCATAATGGTAACTGCTTCTAAAAACACAGTTCATTCAGTTTTTTTTTTAATTCTTGATTTTATAAGTATATCTTGCCTCTTCATAATGATTGGTGCCGAATTTTTGGGGATGATTATGTTGATAGTTTATGTTGGGGCAGTTGCAGTGCTATTTTTGTTTGTCGTAATGATGCTTAATGTTGCTCAACAAAAAAATCAGTGGTTTGTTTCAAAAGATAGCTCAAGACATATTCCCATAGGATTACTAATCAGTATAATAATTTTTTTTGAATTGATAATTGTAGTAGGCGGCTGGAAATATAAACCTGATTTATTTAATTTTACAAAATCATCGATAGAAAATGGGGTTAGTAACACCCATTCACTGGGTCAGGTTTTATACACTGATTATATACATGTGTTTCAAATTAGTGGGATGATACTTTTGATTGCTATGATAGGTGCAATAGTCCTTACTTTTAGACAAAGAGAGGGTGTTAAAAAACAAAGCTATTTAAAACAAATATCTAGAGAAAGGACTGAAGGTGTAGAGGTGCTTGAAGTTGCGTCTAATAAAGGAGTAAAAATAGATGATTGACATAGGTTTAGGTCACTATTTAACCTTAGGTGCTGTTATTTTTAGTATTGGAATAATTGGTATATTTCTTAATAGAAAAAATATTATTGTAATCTTGATGAGTATTGAACTTATCTTATTAGCTGTAAATATTAATTTAGTATCTTTTTCAATTTATTTAGGAGATCTTTCTGGTCAAGTGTTTACCCTCTTTATACTAACTGTTGCTGCAGCTGAAGCTGCAATTGGTCTTGCGATCATAGTTGTTTATTTT
>CACOKG010000038.1 GCA_902627745.1 uncultured Pelagibacteraceae bacterium
TTGTAAAATGCTCTTGAGACTCTGGAGTTAATAAAAACTCTACAAGTTTAACAGCGTTAGCTTTGTTAGGTGCACCTTTTACTAAAGCAGCACAACTAACATTCATGTGCGTTCCTCTATCATTTTGATTAGGAAAGAAAGCTTTTACTTTTTTTGCAGCTTCCTGTTGCTCTGCACCTTTTTTTCCAGATAACATAAGAGCTAGATAGTAAGTATTAGCTACAGCAATGTCAGCTTCACCAGCTGCTACTGCCATTATTTGAGCTCTATCATTACCTGTTGGTGTTCTTGCCATGTTTGCAACAACTCCTTCAGCCCATGCTGCTGTTGCAGCTTTTCCATTATTTTTAATTAATGACGCTACAAGAGATTTATTATAAATGTTGCTAGATTTTCTTATTACTAATCTACCTTTCCATTTAGGATCAGCTAGACCTTCATAAGTCATTCCAGATAATTCAGCACCAGTAACTCTTTCTGGTGAGTAATAAATTATTCTTGCTCTTTTTGCGATTCCAACCCACTTATTTGTTCTAAAGCTTTTTGGAACAGCATCTTTAATAGCAGCAGATGTTAAACCACCTTGAAGCGTACCTTTGGCATCCATTGCACCACATCTTCCTGCATCTGCTGTGATGTATAAATCAGCCGAAGAATCTGCACCTTCGCTAATGATTCTTTTCTCTAAAGCACCTGATTTTCCGTTTATCAAATTAACTTTAATACCAGTCATATTTGTAAACTTAGAATAAAGCTCAGCATCTGCTTTATAGTGTCGTGCATTAAAAACGTTTACCTCATCTGCAACAGCAAAAGCTGACACAAATAGAGACGCAATTAATGCAAAAATTGATATTTTTTTCATTTATCTCCTAGTTGTATTATTGTTAAATGTGAATGATAACTATTCTCATTGAGAATGATTATCAATCTCAATTATGTCGCAGGTAATCTTAAATAATTGAAATTGTTGTTCTTTTTAAATTTTAGGATTTCCAATCACCTATTTTACTGAATAAAAAATTCCTGAAAGCCTGAACTCTTGCAGTATTTTTAAGAGACTGGGGATAAACGAAATGAGCCTCAGTAATAGGCCCTTCAGATTTAGGTAATACTTTAATCAAATTGTTTGAATTATAAACTAAATACTCTGGTAACGCTGCTAAACCAACTCCTGACTCAACGGCTAGAAGAAGTCCCATTACACTATTAACTTTCATTATAGACTTCCTTTTTTTTCCATCATGCATACCAAGTTTTAAAGCCCAGTCTGGATTGTATACTGGTGAAGGAGCTCCTTTACCAAAAGATATAAATTTATGTTTATTTAAATCACCTATTGTTTTTGGCATACCATTTTTTTCTAGATATCGATTAGACCCATAAATATAATATTTTATATCGACCAATTTTTTTTGAATATAATTTAATTGCTTAGGTCTTCTCATAAAAATACCAATATCAGCTTGTCTTGTGCTTAAATCTAATTCTTTATCATCAAAAACAAGTTCAATTTCAATCTCAGGGTTTAGTCTCATAAATTCTTGAATTCTAGGTGTTAACCAGTGGGTACCGAAACTTCTTACAGTGGTAATTGTTAGTTTTCCACTGGGTTTATTTTTTTGATCACCTAAAGATGTCTCAACTTCTTTTAATTTACTTATGACTTCATGTGCAGTTTTAAACACATATTCACCATTTTCTGTAAGAGTTAGACCTCTTGCATGACGTTCAAATAATTGAACTTTCAGATCTTGTTCTAAAGATTGTATTTGTCTACTAATAGCAGATTGACTTAGATTTAAATTTACTGTGGCGCTAGTAAAACTTCCAGCTTCCGCAACTGCATGAAATATTTTTAATTTGTCCCAGTCCATTATTTATTTAAGTTAATCAGATACCTCCCTGAAGTTTCACCCTTAAGCATTTTTGGATATATGTCGATTACTTCATCTAATGATATTTCTTTTATTGATTTTTCAATGATCTCAAAGTCTAAAAGTTTTCCTGCTTCATTCCACAAAAATTGTCTTCGTTTAATTGAAGCAGTAACAGAATTTATACCCCATAATTTAACACCTCTAATAATAAATGGCATTACAGTTGTATTTATCTTAATATCTGCTGCATTTCCACAAGCAGATACAATACCACCATCTTTTGTTTGGGCGAGAATATTTTCTAATACTTTCCCACCAACTGTATCAACAGCACCATCCCATAATCCTTTATCAAGAGGTCTCGCATCTTTAGTCATTTCGCTTGTATTTATTACACTTTTTGCACCTAAAGATTTTAAATAATCCATATTACTATCTTTTCCGGTTATAGCTGTAACATTGCAGCCGAGTTTACTTAACATCATTACCGCCATACTGCCCACACCACCTGAAGCACCACTTACTATTACATTTTCAACTTTTTCTCCAAGTAAAAGTTCTTCTCTCGTAGCTTTCGCTGTAAAAGAACACATTAATGCAGTAAGTCCAGCTGTTCCTAAAATCATTGATTGTCTTAAATCAAGATTTTTTGGTTTTTTGACTAAAAAATCTCCATTTACATTTGCGTATTGTGAATATCCTCCAAAATAAATTTCACCAACTCTCCAGCCTGTTAAAATAATTTCATCACCAGATTTGAAATTTTTATGACTACTCTCCTCAACTACCCCAGAAAAATCTATACCAGGAATATGTGGAAATTCT
>CACOKG010000039.1 GCA_902627745.1 uncultured Pelagibacteraceae bacterium
TAATCCAGTTAATCCACCACCTAGAATACAAAGTTTCATATTAATTTTTAATTTTAACAATAAAAATTAGATGATACAAAGTGGTAAATTTGATTCATCTGATATGGATATAAAAAAACTTTCAAATACAGCCCTAACATTCATAACAAATAGATTAATAGAAATTTTTGGTATTTGTGTTCTTTTAATGGGAGTTTTAATTTTAATTGCCTTAATTTCATACTCTCCAGAAGACCCAAATTTTATTTTCCCGGAAAATACTATTATTAAAAATATTTTAGGTTATCAAGGTAGTGTTACTTCTGACTTTATTTTTCAATCTATAGGCTTAATTGGATACTTCTTACCTATTACTTATATCTTTACAGGTTTAAGTATTTTTAGAAAGAAAGAAATTTTGGTTGTTATAGAAAATACTTTTTTTGTAATAATTTACGCATTGTTTGGTTCTTTATTTTTCTCGAAATTTTACTCTGAAAATTTTTCACTTTATATTAATGGTAGTGGTGGTTTTGTTGGTAACTACCTATCAGAGAACTTTTTTGTTAATTTATTAAAACGATATGAAGATTTTTCATACTATTTACTTATAGTGTTCACTCTTCTCTTTTTCATATTAAGTATTAATTTTAATTTAAAAGCTTTGATTTTAAGTATTAAAAAAATATCAAATTTTATATTTAGAAAAAATTCCAAAAACTATACAAGTAAGGATGAACTTATAAACGAATTTATTCCCCAAGAGGAAATTAAAGATATAATACAAGAAGATTTACCATTTATTAAGGCTGAAAATAATAAGTCCTCAAAAACCAAATTTTCTCTTCCATCAATTGATCTATTAAAAACTCCAACAAAGGGAGAAAGGGAAAGTCTAAATAAAAATGAAAGTAATAATCCAGAATTTTTAGAAAAAATTCTTTTAGATTTTGGTGTAAATGGAAAGATTAAAAAAGTTAGTCATGGCCCAGTAGTTACTTTAAATGAATTTGAACCTGCAGCAGGTATTAAAGTTTCAAAAATAATTAATCTATCTGACGACATAGCAAGAAATACAAGCTCAGAATCAGCACGTATAGCTACAATACCTGGAAGTAATACTATAGGTATAGAGCTTCCAAACACAGATAGAGAAAATGTATATCTAAGTGAAATCTTGAGTAACTCTAATTTTAAAAAAAAAGAAATCAAATTACCTATTGCTTTAGGAAAAAATATTTCTGGTGTCCCAATAATCGGTGACTTATCAGCAATGCCTCATTTACTCATTGCTGGTACTACTGGATCTGGAAAATCAGTTTGTATTAACACAATTATTTTGTCTCTTCTTTACAAGCATACTCCAGAGAGGTGTAAATTTATTTTAATTGATCCTAAGATGTTAGAACTTTCTACTTATGAAGGCGTCCCACACTTGCTTTGCCCAGTTATTACTGAAGCAAAAAAAGCTGCTTCAGTCCTTGGTTGGGTAGTTAAGGAAATGGAGAGTAGATATAGACTTATGACTAAAGAGGGTGTCAGAAATATTGATAGCTACAATTCAAAACATAAATTACCAATGCCCTACATAGTTGTAGTAGTTGATGAAATGTCTGATTTAATGCTGGTAGCAGGAAAAGAAATTGAAAATTATATTCAAAAATTATCACAAATGGCGAGAGCCGCTGGTATTCATATTATTATGGCGACCCAAAGACCTAGTGTTGATGTAATTACAGGTACAATTAAAGCAAATTTTCCAACTCGAATTTCTTTTCAAGTCACCTCTAAAATAGATAGTAGAACAATTTTAGGTGAGCAAGGAGCTGAGCAATTATTAGGAAAAGGCGACATGTTATACATGTCATCTGCAAATAGAATTGTAAGAATTCATGCTCCTTTTGTCTCGGATACTGAAATTGAAAAAATTAATAACTTTTTAAGATCACAGGCAGAACCAGATTATGTAGATGAAATACTTAATTTTGCTGATGAAAAAGAGTTTAATGAGTCAAAAAATCAAGGAGAAAAAGATGAGTTATATCAAACTGCTGTTGAAATAATTAAAACAGAGGGAAAAGCTTCAACTTCATTTTTACAAAGAAAACTTCAAATTGGATATAATCGTGCTGCAAGAATAATTGATATGATGGAGACTGAAGGAATAGTGAGTAAAGCAAATCATGTTGGAAAAAGAGATGTTCTTAAATGAAAAAACTATTTATTATCCTAATTTTTTTTTCAATAATTTCCAATGTCTCAGCATCGATAAAAGAAAATATAATTAAAAAATTTACAGATATTAAAAATGTATCATTTGATTTTGAACAAAATATTAATGGTAAGATTGAAAATGGTAATTGTATAATTGAGTATCCAAAAAAAATTTATTGTAAATATAATTTAAGTAATCAGAAGGTTTTGGTCGCAAATGGAAAATCATTAGTTATCAAAACATTAAGTAGT
>CACOKG010000040.1 GCA_902627745.1 uncultured Pelagibacteraceae bacterium
AATGCCCAAAATTTGGAATGGTTACTATAGCTTTGTTACCAACTCGTAAAAGCTCTTTAATTACAGTTTCAGGATTTATAAAAGCTTGTAAAGTTTGTCCAAGAACAACATACTCAAAAGAGTCATTTGGAAATTGCTTTAAATCAAATTCTGCATTCCCCTCAATAACAGTCAGCCCTTTAGCAATACAAGTTTGCACTTTTTCTTTTGAAATTTCAATTCCTCTGATATTAGCATTTTTGTTTGTCTTTAAAAATTCCATCAAAGTTCCATCATCACATCCTACATCAAGAACCTTTGCATCTTTCTCAATTAAATCTGAAATAATTTTATATTCTGGCTTCATGAATGTTTTTCTGCATAAGATTTATCTAAAAAATTTTTTAGAGCTTTTAAGAAATCGGGAACATTAAGCAAAAAAGAATCGTGCCCCTTATCAGACTCAATTTCGACGAAACCCACATTTGCACCAACTGCGTTTAAGGCAATTACAATGTCTTTATTTTCTTGTGTTGGATAAAGCCAATCTGAGGTAAAGGATATTATAAAAAATTTTGCTTTAGTATTTTTAAAAGCATCAGATAAATTACCATTAAATTGTTTTACTAAATCAAAATAATCCATTGCTCTGGTAATATATAAATAGCTATTCGCGTCGAACCGATCTACAAATACAGAACCTTGGTATCTAAGATAACTTTCAATTTGAAAGTCAGCATCAAACCCAAATTTTAAATCATCTCTTTCTTGAAGTTTTCTACCAAATTTTTCTTGAAGTCCTTTTTTTGATAGATAAGTAATATGTGCAGCCATTCTAGCTACAGCTAATCCTTTATCGGGTACAATATTTTTTAAATTATAATCTCCATCAGACCAATTATGATCAGCCGCAATGGCTTGTCTGCCAAGTTCATTAAAAGCAATATTTTGCGCAGAATGGCTTGAAGTACAAGCAATTGGTATTGCTGTTTTAGCTTTATCAGGATAATTACTAATAAATTGAAGGACTTGCATTCCACCCATTGAACCACCTACTACTGAAAAAAGTTTTTTTATTCCAAAAAAATCCAACAAATTAATTTGGGCATTCACCATGTCATTAATTGTGATAACTGGGAAATCTGTTCCATAAATTTTTTTTGTCTTGGGATTTTCATGGCCAGGCCCAAAAGACCCCATACACCCACCTATTACATTTGCACAGATTACAAAATATTTATCTGTGTCTATCGACTTGCCAGAGCCTACTGCGTAAGACCACCAACCATCCTTTTTGGTCACTGGATTTATACCTGTAACAAATTGGTCACCTGTTAAAGCATGAAATACTAAAATTGCGTTATCTTTTTCATTATTGAGTGAACCATAAGTTTCATACGCTAAAGGAAAATTATTAATAGTCTGACCACAGTCTAATTTTAGTGGTTTTTCAACAATCAACGTTTTTATATTTTGTTTTATACTCATAATAAATGCTGAAAGTTGAATTGTGAGAAAAAAAACTTTTTTAGCGGTTTTTTTAAAGCGCTCGCAATTCAGGTAAATCAGCGCATAAATTTTGTACTAGAAGTTATTTAGTATGTCAATTTTAAAAATAATTACACTTAAACTATATAAAAAAATGTTTTTTTATTTATAAAGGGCATAAAATTTATAAAAGACGGCAACTATGAGATTTAAGAAATTGAATATTGAAACCTATGAGCCTGGCAAATCCACTCTTAAGAGATTTCATCAAGTTGTAAAGTTATCTGCAAATGAGTCGGCTTTGGGTGTCAGCTCAAAGGCCAAAAAGGTTTTGTCTAATAAAAATTTGAGTTTTTTTAGGTACCCAGATGGTAAGTCTAATGCCCTAAGAAGACAAATATCTAAAAAGTTTCAATGTGATGAAGATAGAATTATTTGTGGTGCTGGATCTGATGAGGTTATTCAAATGTTATGTCAATTATTTTTGAATCCTAGGGATGAAGTTATTCTTCCTCAGTATAGTTTTTTAATGTACAGGATATATGCCAAAATAGTTGGCGCAAAAGTTGTTTTTGCTAAAGAAAATAATTTTAAAGTATCAATTCCTGAAATTATTAAAAATGTTTCAAAAAAAACGAAAATTGTTTTTTTAGCAAATCCTAATAATCCAACTGGGACATACCTTAAAAGTTCTGAACTTTTAGAGCTAAGAAAAAAATTGAGAAAAAATATTTTGCTAGTAGTGGATGATGCATATGCAGAATATATGAAAAATAATGATTATAAAAGCGGATTAAAATTATTCAAAAATAAACAAAATGTCTTTATTTTAAGAACGTTTTCTAAAATATACGGTTTATCCTCTCTAAGAGTAGGGTGGGGATATGGTTCAAAAAAAATTATTAAGGCGCTGAATGTTATTAAGCCACCTTTTAATGTTAATGAGGTAGCACAAAAAGCTGCCATT
>CACOKG010000041.1 GCA_902627745.1 uncultured Pelagibacteraceae bacterium
TACAAACATACTGAAGATCATCAAGATTTCATAAATAGTTTTGTGAATGAATTAAGTGCTCATTTAAAAACTGTTGCAAGACAAAGAGCAGAAAACTCTAAAAATACTGAGACAAGTGATGATGATTTTGATGATGACCTACCAGATTCACAAGCTGATGCATCACTAAATTAATTGTGCCAGTAGAAAAATATAGCACTTTTGTTCCAAACTTAAGCCCACATAGCTTAAGATTAATAAGAAAAATCTTTCTTGATAATAGCAACTCTCAAGATCTAATCAAAGATCTTGAGAGCCAAGTTACAATGTTCGATAAAATTTCATTAGATGAACATGAGGCATTTTTCATGAAATTCAATAAAGAGAATATTTCTTTTCAGACCTGTTGTTCTCTCTTAGCTGATTTATTAGCTGGTGGCTGGAATATAAGCATTGGTCTAGAGGGTTTTCTGATTGCAAAACCAAATTATGATGAAGCATTTACAGGAGATAACTTAAAGGAAACCAAAGATAAAATGCGAAAAATTCAAAAGATAAATAGAGATAAACAATTAAGAAGCGTTGAGATACAGAGGTTTATTGAAAGAATGGAAAGGCCAAGAAATATCGGAAATGAAGAAAAGTCTATTTTAAATTTAATTGATAATGGCAAAGAATTAGCTGAAATTTTTAAAGATATTTCACAGCTTGATGAGGATAAAAAAATCTCTTTATTAAAAAAAATTATCAATCCTGAGATAGTTATTTGCTATCCAGAAGATCCTTTATTCAAAGAGGAACAAAATAATTGTCCCTACACTGGCCTTAGATTAGGAGATATTTGGAAATATTTTAGATTAACTTGGTCAATTGAATACAAATCAGTTCCTGGAAAGAGTTTTCCTATTTTAATTAGAAATGCTGCAAGACCAAATAAACCTATCATAGGTATCGCGATGCTCAGAAGTGCTGCCCTTGCTGACGAAGCTAGGGAAGATGCTATAGGTTGGACCAATGAAGCAACTATAAGAAAAAAGATTTACGCAAAAGAAATTGAAGTAGATTTCGTAGTTAAAGCAATGATTGATTGCCTTAATGAACAAATTGATAACATCAGAAGCGATGATTTTAACTTTTTAAATTCAAAGCTTATGAAAGAACCAAATGAAGAGATAATCAAAAAATTGAAAAAAATTTATGAGGAAGAGTATGAAAGACGTAAAAGCGATTTAAAAAATGAAAAGAAAAAACCTCCAAAAACTTCCAACACAGAGCCAGAGGATTGGATTAAGCATTCTGAAGATGCGGTATTTAAAAAGAAAAGAGCAATAAAATTAGCAAGATTTCTTGAGATAAGAAAAGCTTTTAATGAAGTGAATATAATAAAGGATCCAGCAAGAGGTTATGCTACCCTCATTCATCCCTCTAATAAAAAAGGTAATGAATTAATATCAGCTGCATTAAGGGAAATAAAAACTAAAGCTCTTGCTGAAAACATAATGGATCTAGGAGTTTGTGGTTCAATTGCGCCTTATAATGAATTAATAGGAGGTAAACTAATTGCTGCATTAATGGGTAGCACTGAGGTAAGAACATTATTTAAATCTAGGTATAATGGTAAAAAATATAAATTCCCTTCAATTATTGCTTCAAGTAACAAAGGGAAAGCTGTTTTTAGAGATGCAAATTTAATGTGTTTAACTACCACAAGTTTATATGGTGTAGCTTCATCGCAATATAACAAAATAAAATTCTTAAAAAAAGACTTTCCAGAACTTGAAACTGATATAATTTGGAGAGAAGCAAAGAAAGATAAGGAGTCTCAAAAAACTAAGGGTCAAGGTGTTTATCACTTTAGCAATCAAACATCTAAACTACTATCAATTCTGACTTTAAAAAAACGTAAATATGTAGAGGTAAATAATAAATTTGGTGAAGGTACATCGCCAAAACTAAGGAAAATGAGAATTGGTATAGATTGTTTAGTTGATTATACAAAATCGAACATCCAACTTGATACTTTTTTTGCCCATTCAATGCAAAGAAAAAATTATATTTTTTTTCATGAGAAAAATATTTTGAAAAAGATTATTGATCAAAAGAAAAATTTTTTAAATATTTCTTCATCTAAAGCAGAAAACATAACTTCAGCATGGATAAAAAGAAAAAGAGGTTAAGAGTTGCAACCAAATACCCAAATTTAACTAGAGACTTTTTATTTTCAAAAGGGGTCACACAATTTAAGCTAGTAGATAGTTTGGGAGCTACAGAATCTTATCCTTTTACAGGTTCCGC
>CACOKG010000042.1 GCA_902627745.1 uncultured Pelagibacteraceae bacterium
AAAAATAGAGAAATTAATATTACTGAAATTATTCTGAATTTTGAAAAATATAACACTTTACTTTAACAAAATTACTTTTTAACTTCTTGAGAGTTCATCAGACTTTGTACACCTGTGCCTCTGATAACTTCAACAGTCACGTTTTCAGCAACCTCAACTTCAATTTTATCGTTGTCTACAACTCTAGTTATGGTTCCCGTAATACCGCCTGAAGTTACAATCTTATCACCTTTTTTTAAACCCTCGACCATAGCTTTATGCTCTTTGACTTTTTTTTGCTGTGGTCTTATCAAGAAAAAATAAAAAATAACAAAAATTAGTATTAGTGGTATAAATTGACCTATTCCTGAACTTTCCATAAAACTCCTTAATTAAAAATGAATTTTTATACTATCTCTTAAGTTAAAACAACTTTAATTCAGGCTAATTTTTTCTAAATTATTCATATAAGGTCTGAGTACTTTTGGAATACTAATAGACCCATCCTTTTGCTGAAAATTTTCTAATATAGCAATAAGAGTTCTACCCACCGCTAAACCACTTCCATTAAGTGTACCAACAAATACTGTTTCTTTATTTGAATTTTTATATCTAGCTTTCATTCTTGTAGCTTGAAAAGTTGAACATGATGAACATGAAGATATTTCTCTATATTTGTTTTCTGAAGGTAGCCATACTTCTATATCGTAAGTTTTTTCTGCACTAAATCCCATATCTCCACTACATAAAATCATTTTTCTATATGGTAACTCCAACAAATCTAAAATTCCTGTGGCACAATTTGTCATTCTCTCTAATTCTTCAAGACAATTATTTTGTTCCACAATACTAACTAATTCGACTTTATAAAATTGATGTTGTCTAATCATCCCTTTAGTATCTTTACCATAACTACCAGCCTCTTTTCTAAAACATGGAGTTGATGCAACAAATCTCATTGGTAATGTTTTAAGATCTAAAATTTTGTCTTTTACAATATTGGTTAAAATAACTTCTGCTGTAGGAATTAAAAATTTTCTTCCACTTCCCTCTTCTAATTTTACTTCAAATTGATCGTTTTCAAATTTAGGTAGTTGACCAGTTCCGAACATTGTATTTTCTGATGCTAATAAAGGTGGTGAAATTTCCTCATATCCGTTTTTTGAAGTATGTATATCAAGCATAAAATTTGAAATTGCTCTCTCAAGTAATGCTAATTTATTCTTAACAAAAACAAATCTTGAGCCGGTGGTTTTTGTGGCAAGATCAAAATCTAACATGCCAAGTTTTTCACCTAATTCGTAGTGTGATTTCGGAGTAAATTCAAAATTAGGAATCTGACCCGATTTAGTTAATTCAACATTTTCATTTTCATTAGATCCAACAGGCACATCATCGTGAGGTATATTAGGGATACTTGATAAAATTTCATCTAAGTCTGATTTAATTTTTGATTGTTGATCAGTAATTTTATCAATAGATTGGGTAATTTCTTTTGACCTAGAAAATAAAGCCTTATCTTTTGTTTTTGAAATATCTTTCTTTTCTTTTTCTAATGTTTCTTTTTTTTGAATTAAATCTCTATTATCTATATCCAATTTTTTGAGTTTATTGAGATCTATATCAATTGATCTTTTTTTTAATGCTTTTGAAAATGCATCAAAATCTTTTCTAATTTCTTTAATGTTATGCATCAGAATTTTTTAAATTTTTATTCTCAATAAGTTTTACTGAAAATATTGATAATTCATATAGAATTAATAATGGTATCGCTAAACCAATTTGTGTTATGGGATCTGGGGGTGTGAGTAAAGCTGCGGCTGCAAATATAATAACCACAACATATTTTCTTCGTTTCTTTAAAAAATCAGAGTCAACCAACCCTACCCTCGCTAATAAACTCAACACAACAGGTAATTGAAAACTTATGCCAAACGCAAATATAAGTTTCATTACCAATGAAAGATATTCGTTCACTTTTGCTTCTAATTGAATTGGTAAATTTGTTGAAAGACCAGAACTTTCAAAAGATAAAAAGAATTTTATCGCTAGGGGCATTATTAAATAATAAACCAACATACCTCCCAGTAAGAATAAGATTGGGGTTAAAACTAAATAAGGTAAAATTGCAATTTTTTCATGTTTATAAAGACCAGGAGCAATAAATTTCCAAATCTGCATTAAAATAAATGGACAAGTAACAAAAAAAGCTGTGAAAAAAGATACTTTCAAATAGGTAAGAAAAGTTTCTTGTAAAGCTG
>CACOKG010000043.1 GCA_902627745.1 uncultured Pelagibacteraceae bacterium
GCGGCAGACATAAAAAAAGAGTAAAAAAAATATAAGGTAAAAATGTCAAGTGAAACAAAATATATAAATTCTTCTTATCAAGATTTTTTTGAAAAAAGTCTTTCAAAATCTGATCCAGATTTATTTAAGGCAATAAATGATGAGTTAATCAGACAACAAAATCACATTGAGTTAATAGCTTCTGAAAATATAGTTTCACAAGCTGTATTAGAAGCTCAAGGCTCAGTTCTTACAAATAAGTATGCAGAAGGATATCCAGGTAAAAGATATTACAATGGTTGTGAACATGTTGATGTAGCAGAACAACTGGCACTTGAAAGAATAAAAAAACTTTTCAATTGTAAGTATGCAAATGTTCAACCTCATTCAGGTGCTCAAGCAAATGGTGCTGTATTTTTGGCTTTGTTAAAACCAAACGACACTTTTATGGGTATGAGCTTAAATTCAGGAGGTCACATAACTCATGGATTGAAAATTTCAATGTCGGGTAAATGGTTTAATGCAATAAGTTACGATGTAGATAAAAAATCTGAATTAATCGATTATGATAATGTTGAAAAACTTGCTCTAGAACATAAACCAAAATTAATTATTGCTGGTGGTAGTGCGTATTCAAGAGTAATTGATTTTAAAAGATTTAGAGAAATTGCTGATAAAGTTGGTGCATATCTTATGGTAGATATGGCTCATTTTTCTGGTTTAGTTGCCGGCAAAGGATATCCAAATCCATGTGACTATGCACATGTCGTAACATCCACAACACATAAAGTATTTAGAAGTGCACGTGGTGGAATTATTTTATCGAATGATTTAGATCTAGGAAAAAAATTTGATACAGCTGTTTTTCCTGGTTATCAAGGTGGTCCTTTAATGCATATCATCGCTGCCAAAGCTGCAGGTTTTTTTGAAGCATTAAAACCAGAGTTCCAAACTTACATAAAGAATGTTTTGGCAAACGCTAAAATGTTAGCGGAGACTTTAAAAAATAATGGATTTAAAATTTACTCAGGTGGCACAGACACACATTTAATGTTAGTTGACTTGAGACCTTTTGGTGTAAAAGGAAATATAGCCTCTGAGAGTCTATGTAGAGCCAATATTACTTGTAATAAAAATGGGATTCCTTTTGATACAGAAAAACCAATGATAACTTCTGGTATAAGACTAGGTTCACAAGCTGCTACAACCAGGGGATTTGGTTTAAAAGAATTTGAAAAAGTAGGCGAATTAATAACTAAAGTAATAAAAGGATTATCTAAAAATCCAGAGGACAATAGTCAAATAGAGGAAGAAGTTAGGAAAGAAGTAATTGATTTATGCTCTTCATTTCCAATCTACAAAAATTTGAATAGATGATTTGTTCAATATGTAAGAAAGGTGAGACCTCAGTTGTAGACTCACGTCCAACAGAGGATGGTACCGCTATACGTAGAAGAAGATTGTGTGTATGTGGTGCGAGATTTACTACCTTTGAAAGAGTTCAATTTAGAGAATTAATGGTAGTAAAAAAAAATGGAAGAAAATCTGCTTTTGATAGAGATAAACTTGCAAAATCAATTTATATTGCTCTTAAAAAAAGACCTTTAGATACTGAAACTGTTGAAAAATTTATAAGTCGTATCTCTAGATCTCTTGAGGAACTTGGTCAAAATGAAATTTCTAGTAATACAATAGGAACAATGGTCATGGAAGGTTTGAAAGAACTTGATCCAGTTGCTTATGTTAGATTTGCTTCTGTTTATAGAAATTTTAGAGAAGAACAAGATTTCGTACAATTTGTGGACAAGCTAGATGTCTACAAAAAAAGATAAATTCTCAGCTCAAGATAAAAATTTCATGAAATTAGCCTTAAATTTAGCTTATGCGCGAAGAGGTTTAACAGGAAACAATCCTTCGGTTGGATGTGTAATTGTAAAGAATAATAGAATTATATCTATAGGACAAACAGGCTATAATGGCAGACCTCATGCAGAACATAATGCTATTTTAAATTGTTCAGAAAATTTAGAAGACTCAAAAATGTATGTTACTTTAGAGCCATGTAATCATTATGGGAAAACTCCACCCTGCACCAAAAATATTATAAAGAATAAAATTGGAGAAGTTTATTATTCAATTGATGACATTGATTTAAAAGTAAAGGGCAAGAGTTATTCAATATTAAAAAAAAACAAAATTAAAGTTAAAAAGGGGCTT